>CAZSOR010000024.1:9813-23601 GCA_964608395.1 uncultured Pirellulales bacterium | reverse complement strand
TTATTTTACTTGCAAGCTCTTTGTTCATTAAAAGCTGGCTCAGAGCGCCGCGCGTTAGGTGGTCGATAAGTTTTTTGGCCTCCGGTTTTTCCGCCAGCTCCTCTTCGAGGGCCTGGCGGTATAAGACTTCCTGTGCGAGCCAGGCTTGCAGAAATTGCTGTTTGGCCTGCGGATTTTTATACTGCTGAAGCATCTTTTTCTTTTGTTCGCCGAACTGCTCCGGCGTCATAAACGGCGCCATGGGCTCAAGCTGGTTCTCGATTTCGCTTTCGATGACGGCGTCAAAGTCGGCCTCGGTTATTTTCTCGGCGCCTATTTCGGCGACGATTTTGGCGCCCGCCGCGGGGGCCGCTTCGAGGCTTGTCCGATCCATCAATTCGTATCGCAGCGCCGAGAACTTGCCGAGCTTCTCGAAGCAGTTCCTGATATGAGCGTTTATCTGGGGCTTCAACTCGTTGAGTGCGGCGACGATTTCGCTGCGATAGAAATATTCGATTGCCTGGTCGTAAAGACTCGCCTTTTCCAGCAGCGTGCCGATCTGAAAAAGTGTCCTGGCGCGCTCCCCATCGGTTAACTTGCCCGTTACAAGATAATCCTTCCAGAGGTTTGCCGCTCTGATATGCAGGTTTCGCTGCGCGAGCTTGCCTGCCAGTTGTTTGGTCTGTTCGGCCGATAGTGAGTAGCTCGTTCCATTAGGCGCCTGATTATCCTTTGCCGGCCGGCGGGCCATATTTGCAGCCGACAGTCCAATCAGAACTAAAAGCAATACGATGATTATCAAATTTGTAATGGCATTATTTTGTTTTTTCTCAGGGAGCGAAAAATCCAGTTTTCCTTCCATAATTTTTACTCCTTTAGCTTTTTATTATCTGCAGAAGGGCCCTCAAGTCACTGTCAATGCCGCCGATGCCGCATGTGGAAAAAACGAACCAGGTCCTGCACGTATGGCTTGTCCGTATTGATATCGATACAATCGACATTGATCGTTCGCAGCATGTTTTTCAGCTCGTCAAATCGTTGTGCACTTGTGCTGCTGTATTGGTTTCTGAATTTCCTGCTGGAGGTATCGACGAGAATCATCTGTCCGGTCTCGGCATCTGCAAATTCAATGAGTCCGACTCCCGGCAGTGCGATCTCAGCCCGGTCGCGCACCGATACGGCGATGATATCGTGACGCTTGTTCAGAAGGCTCAGGGGCTTCTTGAAATCGGTTTCTATAAAATCGGACACGAGAAACACGGTCGCTCTCTTGCGTATCACCTTGGCGAGATAATCCAGGGCCAGCGGAATATTGGTTCGCCCCTTGGGCATTTTGAAATAAAGCAGCTCGCGAATCAGCCTGAGCATGTGGCGGATTCCCTTTTTGGGAGGGATATACAGTTCGATCCGGTCGGTGAAAATCAGCAGGCCCACCTTATCGTTGTTCTTGGCTGCGGCGAATGCCAGCACGGCACAGAACTCGGCTGCCAGCTCGTTTTTCATCTTGTTGACGGTTCCGAAATCGCCCGAGGCGCTTAAGTCGACCGCAAACATTACCGTCATCTCGCGTTCCTCGACGAACCGCTTTATGTACGGCTTGCCCGTGCGTGCCGTCACGTTCCAGTCGATCATGCGGATGTCGTCGCCCGGCGTATACTCGCGGACTTCATCGAACTGCATCCCCCGGCCTTTGAAAACACTTTCGTACTGGCCGGCAAAGCTGGCGTTCACCGCGCGCGAGGTGTAAATCTGAATCTGCCTGATTTTTTTTATTAATTCCTTGGGTATCATCGCAGTTTAAAGCCAAATCAACGGCACTCTTATTAAGGCACTTCGATACTGTCGAAAATTGTCTTGATGATGTCTTCGCTTGTTTTGTCTTCGGCTTCGGCCTCGTAGCTGACGATAACTCTGTGCCGCAGAACGTCGAGGCCGATGCTCTTGACATCCTGAGGGGTGACATAGCCCCTTTGCTGGACGAATGCGTGTGCCTTCGCGGCGACGGCCAGGTAAATTGTCGCCCTTGGTGAGGCTCCGTAGTTTATGAAATTGGCCATTTCTATGCCGTACTTATCCGGCTCCCTTGTGGCGCAGACGATATCGACGATGTAATCCTTGATCTTCTCGTCGATGTATATCTCATCGACGACGTTTCTGACCTGAGAAATATCTTCGGGACTGATTACCGCTTTGATATCGAATTGAATATCCGTCGCAGCCATTCTGTCGAGAATCTGTCGCTCCTCGTCCTTGTCGGGGTAATCGATTTTGAGCTTCAGCATAAAGCGGTCCAACTGTGCCTCCGGCAGCGGGTACGTCCCCTCCTGCTCGATCGGATTCTGCGTAGCCAGCACCAGAAACGGTCTTGGCACGGGGAATGTTTCATCGCCGATTGTTACCTGTCTTTCCTGCATAGCTTCCAGCAGGGCGCTTTGGACCTTGGCCGGCGCCCTGTTGATCTCGTCGGCCAATATAATGTTGGCGAAAATAGGACCTTTGCGGGTGTGGAAATCGCCGTCCGATTGCCGATAGATTTGCGTGCCGATCAGGTCGGCCGGCAGCAGGTCGGGAGTAAACTGAATTCGTTTGAAATCGGCGTTGATCGCACGGGATAGAATCGTTACAGCCATCGTTTTGGCCAGACCCGGCACGCCCTCAATCAAAATGTGCCCATTGGCCAGCAATCCGATTAGCATACGTTCGAGCATATATCGCTGCCCGACGATGACTTTGTCCATTTCTGCAAAAAGCGCCCTTACAAATTCACTTTTCTGCCGTACCAACTCTCCGATTTGCTTGACATCTGTTGTCATAAGAATTTATCCTTTAAAATTTTGCCTTGAAGTCCAATAAATTCCTCAATTTGTGCCCGATTGAAAATATGGGCTTTTGTACTTTTAAAACGTGTAGTTTTTCTACGGCTCATCCCTGTCAAAAGTTCACGTTATGCAAAAAAAATCTGTAAAATTTAAGGCCCGAAATAATATCCCGGTAATTTTGTGCTTCTCGTATTCGATGGATTACAATTTTGAAATATTTGTAATAAAAGGCAAGGTCTCGCTTAGCCATTATATGGATGTTTCCAGGGCTTACGATACTCACGTTGCAGCAGTTCAGCGGCTTTGGGATTGCCGGTTATTATCTGAGATTCCTGATCCCAGGTAATCTTGCTCTCTACATCGTAGGCGATCATCGCCAGCTTTACGGTAGTGGTAGAATAATATCCTTCTTCGGTAGTGCAGAGAGGCTGTTTGCGGCTCTGCACAGCCTGGAGGAATTCGGCCATGTGCTCGGTTGCCATATCGGCTGGGACCTCGTTAACTTCGTGCTGCTTGTCTTTGCCCTTTGGAATGATAATCCATTTTCTGTCGGTTACAAAAACAGTCCCCTTTTCCCCGTATAAGAAGATGCCGTTTGCGATCTCAGGATTGTACTCTTGCGCTCCCCACATACGGTGACGCCAGATCACGGGACAGGCGTCGAAATCGAAGTGGACAGTCAGTATATCGGGCGTGGTAATCTTGTCTTTGAAATAGTAAATACCGCCTGAAGCCTGGACCGACCGCGGCATAGTCAGGCCCAAAATCCAACGGGCCGCGTCGATCAAATGAATGCCCCAGTCAACCAGGTGGCCGTGTCCGTATTCTTTTTCCAGCCTCCATGCGAAATGACCAATTTGCGGACAATACGGCAGCTTCGGAGCGGGCCCGCACCACGAGTCCCAGTCTAACGTTGCCGGCGGCTCCTGCGGCGTCGTGTCACGCATGCCGGCTGTGTAGTGAATTTGCGCCTCGGCCTGGGTGATTCTGCCGATGTTGCCTTGTTGAATATATTGCCGGGCCTGTTGAATTGCTTTACTCTGCCTGCGTTGAAAACCGATTTGCACAATCCGGCCGTGTTTCTTCGCCGCGGCAAGCATTGCCTTGCCTTCGTTTATGTCGTAGGCCAACGGTTTCTCGCAGTATACGTCGAGGCCTTTTTCCAAAGCGGCGATAAACATAAGTGCATGCCAATGAGGCGGCGAGGCAATAATTACGGCCTCTAATCCCGGAGTATCCAGAAGGTCCTTGTAAGCTTTAAAAGTTCTGGGTCGCGAGCCCTGCAACTTTTCAACTTCGTCCGCACTGCTATTGAGATGCTGGCTGTCTATATCGCACAGAGCAATGATTTCCACGCCGCCAACTTTGAAGGCTGCTTTTACATCCACCATGCCATACCAGCCGCAGCCGATTAGACCGGTTTTCAGTTTTGGTTTTGCCGCGTTATTTGAAGCTCCGCGAAGCATTGTTGTCATGGCCACGGTACTCGCTACTGTCGTTCCAATGAATTTCCGCCTGTTCATCTTCTCCATCATAAATGTCCCTTCTGCCCGGACGGTCAATCCGGCGCGAAACGATTAAGTTTTATCTGTATCGATGAATTCGACTGCAAACTATGATACCTGCCCTAACAGAATTGTCAATAAATCCTCATTGTCCTTTACTATTACTCAAGAAAAATGTACTATAGTAATGTTCTGAAAAATTAGATTTGAAAACGGAAGGACACAGAGCATGAAAAATTGGGTGAAATTGGTTTTATTAGGTGTTTTACTGGCTACTACGATGGCCGGATGCAAGAAGGGTGGGTGAGGCTCCTCCGCCCAATGCGGTGTACATGTTGTACACTCCGATAGTTATTCCCGTTAGGATGTTTTTAATCAATAAATAGCCATCCCCATCCCGATAACAACTATCGGGATGAGGCTGCCACCCAATAAAATTGGTGTGAAACGTGTGGCAGCCTCAAAGCCGGAGGCTTTGGGGATGGTCGCGAGCCTTTCAATTCTTCAATACAAAAACGAAAGTCGGATCGAGAGGGTATCGGCCGAACCGCTCGCCGTAAATCGCCAGCCCTCCCGGCAGCGCCTCGTCGACCTGAAGTCTCAATACTATTTCTTTTTGAGCGGCCGCTTCCCGCAAAACCGATTTTGGAATATGGGCGTCGACTAAGTAGCCGTATGAGCCGGCTTCACGCAGTTTTTTATCTCGTTTCTGGCTGTACCAGGAAAGGATTCCGCGGTGGTCGGCAGGATCATCTTTAAGGTCGAATGTCCCCACTGCCCGCCCGGCCACGCGTATGCGAACGGCACTCGGGAAACGAGTCTCATCGGTCATCGGGTAAGAATTAGGATTCGAACTGGGATCGTGTGTCCCCTTGCCCCGCATGAAATCGCCATCCTGCTTGCGTGCACCTTCTATGTCCTTACCGAAGAGCTGCTTTGCGGAAACCTCTGCAAGCAAGTCGGCTTCGGCGATATCCTCGACATTCAGATCGGCGGGCCACGGCAGAGAATATTCGAAATACCCCGCTCCGGCACCGTTTACTTTCAGCCCTTCGAGCACATTCCACTGTTTCAGTGACCATTCAGCCTTCCTGAAACTTTCTGGGGCAAGACGAACCACTTTGATTTTCCCGGAATTTGATGTGATTGTCTCTTCGCGGGGCGACTTGCCTTGCGATACCAGATACGTCGTAAAGTTGCGGTGCAGGACATTGCCCGACCCGTCTTCCAAAGCCATGCTCAATACGGCCAGTACGGTTTTGCCGGGCATTGTCACCAACAGTGGTTTTAGCTCCTTGTTCATCCAGGGGCTGTATGAAATGTCGCTTTCGTATCGTGAGTAAATCTCCTTGCGTCCGAATGTGTCCCAGCCGAACAGTTCGGCCCGCAGCGTCAAATTCCCGCTGACCGCTGCATCCGTCATGAAGGAAGCGTAAAGTGGCACCTGAATATTCTCGCCCGGTTTGACGTTACGGCAAAGCTCTCTTTCCGAGGCCAGGTAGAATTGGCCATGCAAATCTTTCAGGCTCATGCCCTCGATCAGCTCGGGCATGCCGGTGTACTTTTCCGAACGGTCATACTTGTAGTAGCCGTTCCATTCGTTGATGACATCGTGATGCTCAGTATATAGCCAGCCGCAAATCTCCGGATGCCGCCTGAACTCATTCATCATAATATGATAGTCCCAGCTCCAGTCGACGTCGCCGGCACTTCCCTCGTAGCCCCAGACATTGCCGCACTCGCTGTTCAGCAGGGGCTGATTGGCCTGGGTGCGTCCGCCGATGAAATTCCACTTCGAGCCCGGATAAGTGTCGCCGGTAATCTGATCCAGCCGTTCACGCCAGCCGTAGCCGGGCAGATATGCGTGCCAGCTATTGATGTCGGTAGCGACGTGGTCGAGGTTGCAGGGGGAGTTGTCTTCCACAAGACGCGTCGGATCGAGATTCCTGGTCAATTGATAAATCGATGCTACCCATTCCTGAGTTTCTGCGGTATAGCCCTTATTCCCGGTTCTTAGCCCCCAGGTTTCGTTGAAGTTCACCCAGGAAAAAATCGCAGGGTGGTTATAATCCCGGCGGACCATGCCTCGCAGCGCGGTTTCAGTTTCCTGTCGCGCCTTGGCATCGGGTGGCCCCCAACTGTTTGGTACATCGGCCATAATCAGGATTCCGAGCCGGTCGGCCCAGTACAGTTTGCGCGGCACTTCGACCTTGATGTGAATGCGCTGGCCGTTCAGGCCGATACGCCGGCTGCGCAATATTTCGTCCCGCATAAATTTGTCGCTGGGGAAAGTATAATACCCATCAGGATGATAGGACTGATCCAGCGCCAATTGCAGATATACCGGCTTATCGTTCAGAGCGATATAGGGAAAATCCGTGCCGGGGAGTTTGACCACGCTGACTTTTCTCATGCCGAAGTACGTAGAGACGCGATCTTCAGTTTCGCCGGGCCCTGACAAAATCGCTTCGATTTCGTAAAGATACGGATCCTCCAGCGACCATAAACGCTGCTTTTCGATGTGCACGTCAAATTCTATTTCCCTATTTCCTTTGCGAACCGTTTTGGTAATATTCGGATTCGCCAGGTCGTGCGGCTTGAATTGAAGTTTCAGGCTCATATCCGCCGGGGTGGATTTGTCAAGAATCGCTTTGACTGTGACTTTCCTGTTGTCGATATCAGGCGTGAAATGAATGGTCTCCAAAGCCACCGGCGGGCGGGATTCCAGATAGACGGTCTGCCAAATCCCGGCAGCCCTGCCGTAGCCCTGCTTGCCCTCTAATTTGAATTTATGAGGCGTGTCATCAGCCCGCAAGACCAGGCGATGCGTTTTTCCTTTTTTCAAGTGCGGCGTCAGATCGAACTCGAAAGGAGTGTAGCCTCCCTGGTAATTGCCAAGCAGATTTCCATCCAGCCACGCGGTTGTGTGCCAGTCGCAGGCGCCGATAACGAGAAAAACGCGCTGAGCCTGCCATGATTCGGGAACGGTTATCGAGCGGGAGTACCAGCCGATGTCCGCCTTGTCTTCGACGCCTGACAGTTTCGAGCCCCAGGGAAACGGAACCATAATAGTCATGGGCAAATCGGTGCCGGTCTTGAACCACTGCTGCTTCTGTCCCACGTTCTCTTTATCGAAGCGGAATTGCCAGGGCCCGTTGAGATTGAGCCATTGCTGTCTTTGAAAATCGGGTCGCGGATGTTCGGGCAGCGGGATGTTCTCGCTGCTGAATGTTTCGCCCCATACGAGATTTCCGCCACAAATCAGCAAAACCAGCACTAAGGAAATGCGCATTATTTTTGATATCGATTCCAACATTTTTTACCTCTTAACAAGTGTCCTTTTCGTCTATTTTAACAGGTTTTCCAGCAGGAACAATCCGCTCTTGCCGGGGGCTACTATGTCAATGTCACCGTCTTTGTCTATATCGAGAGCGGCCGTGCTGATGCCGAGGCCGACTTTCCCGCCCTCGTGTATAATATGACGCTGCCATTGCCGTTCGTTACGGTCGAACTTGTAGTAGTAAACGCAGGTCGGGTCGTTTCCTCCGGGGTCGTTGCCGTTGTGAGCATGAAAACGTTTGCCGGTGATAAGCTCGTCGCTGCCGTCGTTGTCAAGATCGGCCAAAATCAAAAAGTGAGGCTGCGACCATGAATCGTCGATAAGATGTTTTTGCCATGACCGGCTGGCGCCGGAAGCGCTTTGTTCGAGCCAGTAGATCCCGTAATTGTGGCCCATTCCCCAGACGATGTCGGCGTCTCCATCGGCGTCGACGTCGTGTGCGAGTATGGGAATGCTGGCATGGCCGAGGTTGAACTCGGCGTGCCATAACCATTGCTCGCTCGCGTCCTGGGTCTGTTCGAGCCAGCCGGCCGGAGCGATTATGTCACAGAGGCCATCCCCGTTGACGTCGCCGGCGCCGACGCCGTGGGCGGCGGCCTGCTGTGGCAACTGGTGCTTGGTCCATTTCACGCCGTACAGTGCAGCCTTGTCCCGGCTGAATTCGTACCATGCTGCCTGGCTCATAATGTTGGGCAGAACGTCGAGTTGTCCGTCCCCATTTATATCGACGGCCATAGCCGTTTCTATATTGCCCGGTGTGTCGATGTCGATGACCTCGAACTCACCGCCGGACTTACCGGGATTGCGAAGCCAGAAAACCTTTTTATTATGCCACGCGGCATCGGCGATATCGGTCCATCCATCGCCGTCGATATCCATTGGCAGGTTGGCAAAATCGTAATAATAATCGCCCTGTTCGGGCACATCGCGCACAACGTGCTTTTTCCACGCCGGAGCTTCGTACCAGAATCCGCCGCAGAAAATATCCAGCTTGCCGTCACGGTTCATATCGGCTATGCCGGCGGCTTCGAAGCCCGAATCGGCGTTGATTACGTGCAGGCGAAAGCCCTTGCCGACTTTGGGTGATTCGCCGGGGGCCGGCAGCTTGGCTTGTTTAATAACCGGCTTGGTCGCGGGCGCAGGTTTGTATGTACTGACGGATGGTGCCGCGCCGGTTTGGGATTTGACGCGTAAATCTTCGATTGCCAGGCCGTCCGGGCCGACGATACGAGTGCACACCGACCAGCCGCCGCCGCCCTGTGTGATTTTAAGCAGCAGTTCGTTGGGACCCTGTTTAAGTTTGATGGGCGCCATGTCCTGGTCGACAATCTGGCCGCGGTCAATGTTGTTGCTGTGAACCTCGGTACCGTTCAGCCAGGCCTTGATGCCGTCATCGCTGCCCATCAAGAGGATTGCATCGGTGGCTTGGGAGGCGATTATCTCTGACTTGAGATAGGCTGCACAATTGGATTGGTTGGGAAAACATCCCATCAGATTTATGGTGTCGCCCACCGGGGCGGCGTACCATCTCACGGCCTCACCCTGTTTTTCGGGCCCGAAGGCAAGATCGAATACCGCAATTGCCCCGACGACACCCGTCCGGCGGTAAGGCCCGCATACAAGCCAATCTCGAATGAAAGGACCTCCGGCAGCCGGCTTGAGGCGTAAGGCCCAGGCACGTTTGACGATAGCCGGCATTTTACAGTGTGCCAGAACCTCGGTGGAAACTTTGTTGGCGAGTTGCGGATTAGCGTCAGCCAGGGATTCGGCTATACTGATGGCAGCGAGACCGGCTTCGTTAATAAGCTCCGGATCATCCAGGTATCGCAGCGACATTTCAAGTGCCTCGGGCAGGGGAGTCCGGCCCAGTTGACTCAAAGCCAGTTTTTTCTCTTCTGTTCGAACGGCTAACGAAAGACCCTTCTGTATCAGCGCCAGACGCGCGGAAGGATCGGGTTCACGACCGGCCACGGTGATGCCTCCACGCAAAGCAAGGGTACGCAGGGACGAATCGGAATTAGTACGGGTTATTTCGAAAAGCTTCTCCGCCGGTGCTGCATTGGGCCATTGTGTAAGCAGGCGAATGGACTCACGCACGAGTTGTGCATCGCTGCTTTGAGTGGACTTTAACATCTCGGTCAGGGCTGCAGGAGTGGAAATTTCTAAAAGCAGCGGCAGTGCATAACGACGCTCCGAAGCCGGCAGGCGGTTCATTGCTGCGATGACCCGGCGGCTGACCTGGTCCTTGTCGGGACTCGCCTGACACACGGCGTTAAGGGCTTTTTGTATCGCGTTACGCTCGGAAGCGGATTTTGATGTGACAGTAAGATCGAGCAGCGGCAGGAGAGTATCAGTCACAGCCAGGCGGCGCAGTGACTCGAGCGCCGCAAGACGGATAGTTTCTTCCGGCGCGTCTGCGTATTGTAACAATAACGGCGCGGCCGCGGTGTCGCTGCGTTTGCCCGTCGCAAGAAGTAGTTCGACTTTCTCCGGAGTTTCGGCTTTTTTGATATTTGCCAGAAGTGCCTCACGCACACCCGGGCCGTGTATGCGAGCGAGCGTGTCACGGGCTGCCTGGCGTTCCGCCGGTTCACCTTTGGCTGCTGCGTTCGCCAACGCGGGTATCATCGAGGTGTCACTCAAGTCGGCCAGGGCCCGCCATGCGGCTACTCGGACCTCCGGATGTGGACTTTTGCTCGCAGTGCGGATTGTCGAAAGAGCTTCGGCGCCGAATTGCAGGTGCCCGTCCAGCACGGCCCGCTGAGCAGAGGCAGGAAGAGAGTTCCACTGTCGCAGACAAGCATTGATCAATTGTTCGTCCTTTGTTTCCCGCACCAATTTGAGCGCGACAAGCAGGAGTTGTTCATCGTTACCACTGAGAGCTTTGACGACGAGTCCCGGGCGTTGATTATCGTTAGACAGAACCAGTCCGCGCCAGGCGGCAGTGCGAATGGCTGTTGGAACATCGGCACCGAATAAATCGCCATAGAGCGCCGCGGCGCCTGAATCATCACCTGCGAGCAGACGATTTTCCGCGCAGCCCAGCAGCGCTTCGGCCACCGCGAGGCGGACCACGGGATTCGAGTTCTCGCGAGCCGCGATCAACGCAGCAATAGCTTTCTCGCCACCTATCCTGCCCAGCGCAGAGGCGGTTTCCTTTGCTATCGCAGCGTCAGAATCCGATATTAACGGCACGAGCAAAGGTACCGATTCGGCATCGCGGCGCCAACCGAGAGAATTGATTAGGCCTGCTTTGATCAGGCCGGAGGTTTTGGTGAGAGCTTTACGCAGAGCAGCGCCTGCTTCGGGGTCTGGAATGCCCTCCAATGCGTAACGGGCGGCATGGCCAACACGCTCTTGGCCCAGCAACGCGGCCAGGGCCGGAACGGATTGGACAGTGCCATAGATTCTCAACTGCTGACACGCAGCGCATTTTTCGACTGCGCCGGCCGAAGATTGCAGGATGGCGATTAGTTCTTGTTCACCGGCGGCATGTACGGTACAGGCTGAAAGAGTTATGAATACGATAAGCAGGATAAGATTGAAAAAACGAGTTTTCATAAGCTTCCTTTACTATAATCAGATAAAGTCTTCATTGATGGTTAGTTTAGAAACACCACGGCGCACGTGGAGTATAGGAAAGAAGGCGATTCGCGGTTTCATCCCCGGGGAATTCAAGCGTCGCCGGATTCCAATGGACGTTGCGTTTTAAAGCCAGCGCAATACCACCGACCAGAATAGCATTCATGGTGTAAGCGGCGACTTCGGGATTACAGATAGTCTGCCTGCGCGTACGGATGCATTCCAGGAAATTCCCCGAATGGCTGTCGGCGTGATACACGCGCTTATCATTGGGCCGGAGCGTCTCTTTGAGAATACTCGCGGGATATGAGACGATGTTGTTGCGATCTACGGAGATGCGGCCCTCCGTACCGACAAAGCAGGCGCCGCCCTCAGCACCCACCGGTTCTCCGGGATAACCGGCCGAATGAACAACGACCCCGTTTTCGTAGTGGTAATGGACATTGCCCTTATCGTACTCAACGTCGATCGGGGCCGTGACGTCGGGATTCACAGTCCACTGGATGATGTCGTAGTGGTGCGGACTCCAGTTGACATCGCCGACGAACAGACCGGACAATGTATGTCCGGCTTCACCACAATACGGTCGCCAGGGCAACGGTCCGAGCCAGAGGTCCCAGTCAAATCCATCCGGTACGGCTATCGAGCGGTCGGAGGTCCAGGCGGTCGGTACAAACGCGCCCGGAAGGCGGTAGGCGTAAACTTCTTTCAGTCGGCCGATGCGGCCGTTGCGGACAAGCTCACAGGCCTGGCGGAACTTGCCTTCGTACTCCGAGCGTTGCTGCATGCCGGCCTGGTAAATACGACTATAAGACCGTGCCGTCTCGACCATAGTTTGTGCCTGTCGTACCGTAATGGCGATGGGCTTCTCACAGTAAACGTCCTTACCCGAGCGCAGCGCCATGATAGCCATAGGAGCGGCCCAATGATATGGCAGCGCGAGCAATACGGCATCGATGTCGGTACGAGCGAGAACTTCCCGGAAATCATTGTATGCTTTGACACCGTCGTAGTTGGGCCGGCCGAACCGATCGGCGTATATCTCATTGCACCGTTTCCAGGCATGGTTGAGACGTTCACGGCGTACATCGCAAACAGCCATGACCTGTACGTCGTCACGGGCGATATACCCCCCGGGAACATACGTCCATGCACCACCGAGGAGATGTCCGGCGCCCTGGCCCCCCAGGCCGATGAATCCCATGTTCACGCGTTCGCTCGGAGCTGTGCGGCGTTTACTCCCGGCACCAAGGGCCGAAGATGTAATCACATAAGGAACAGCGACAGCCGAAGCCGCCGCACTCAGGAATGTTCGTCGTGTTATTTCTTTACGATGCATTTACATGCCCTCTCAAAAAACATTGTCAATCTTAGATCTGGCCGGTTAGAATACCAGATTCTGCCCCCGGATGCATGTATTTTATCAGCTCCGGTTCAAGTGAGTATTTAAAACGCTGCCTGCGGATGGTCGTCCCCGACGGCTTGAAGATCCACGGCTAAAGCGTTGGATTCGACTTGTTCGACGTTTTTACATCCGGGGATAACGCATGTTACGGCCGGATGTTGCAAACACCATGCCAGGGCCCAATGAGCCATCGACACTCCCTTTGGAACTTCGTTTTTGAAATTTGCTACCTCTTTAAAAATTTCCTTCCATTCGTCCTGGTCATGCCAGGAGCTGCGGACATCCGTGTCGGCGAACTTCGAATCTTCGCTGTATTTGCCGCTCAGGAATCCACTCGCTAAAGGCACTCGTGCCAGCACGCCCAGGTTCTGCCGGATGCAGGAGTCGAAAATTTTTCCTTCCGGCTTTCTGTGGACCCGGTTGTATACGGCCTGGATTGCCGCAGCTCCGACTTCGGACGCCTTTTCGACCTGGTAAAGGCTGCCGTGTTTTTTACTGATCGATATTCCCAGGTGACGGATTTTGCCGGCTTGTACCTGTTTTTGCAGCATTTCCCACAATCCCGGCGTGTCGAACATTTCATCGGTCCCGCTGTGGAACTGATAGAGATCGATATAGTCGGTCTGTAGTGCCCTCAGCGAATCCTCAAGCTGCTTTTGAACCTGGGCGGGCTCGAACAGATTTTCCCGCTCGAAGTTCGGCTTGAACTTGTGACCGAACTTGGTGGCGATGATCCACTTTTCCCGCCGGTCTTTGATGGCATGGCCGACCAGCTTTTCCGAGAGATGGTCTCCATAACATTCCGCGGTATCGATAAGATTTATGCCCAGCTCGGCTCCTTTGTCGATCATCGCATTGACCTCGGCCTGCTCGAATTTCTTGCCCCACTCCCCGCCGAGCTGCCATGTTCCAATTCCGATGACCGAGACATTCATCTGCGTCTTACCCAACCGGCGGTATTTCATAATCCATCTCCGTATAAACGATTATTAGTCAGTTTTGATATCCTTATTCCGGCTGTGGAATTCCACTACTTGCCGGCGTGTATCCTCGATGGTACGCACATTCGGCGAAACCTTCGTCAGAAAATCCCGGCATGCAGTGACGTATTCCGGGTCGGCCAGGTAGTGCTCTGAATTCTCATCGAGTGTTCTTTTA
>CAZSOR010000024.1:7951-9713 GCA_964608395.1 uncultured Pirellulales bacterium | reverse complement strand
TGAAAAATCAATTCGTGCCCGGATGAACCATCGCCCGAGTAAACCTCCTCGATCCAACGGCGGGCCCCGGGATAAGCGTTCTCTACGCGCAGAAAAATCAGCAGCTCGAATTTATTAAAATGCTTGCCTGGTACGCCGTTAGTATTGCAGATTTGATTTTTTGCCTGCTCCGGATTATCTGCGTGCAGATTCGTAGCGAGCAGATGCCCATGTTCGAACAGGCCGCAATAAGTTCTCAATGCATCCGCCCACAAGTAAGCGAAGTAATCCCCGGAGCCGATTTCATGGCAGACGTAACAACTACGCTGTTTCGGTTTTCCATTAGACGCCTCATATACCGCCTGTTCTGTGGCGGCAACTATGGGTAGGTCGATCGGCACGAAATTCAGCAGGGCGCACATTACGGTCGTCTTGCCTGCTCCGCCCGGCACCGAACCGGCCATGAAAGACGAGCCTTTGCTAATGCGAGCCATTAGATAAGCCGCCAGATCCAGATCCAGAGTTTTTGCCGCAAGTAAATCGAATACTGACAGCATCCGTCCGCCTCGCTGGTTGCAGCGGTTCAACTCATCACAGTGTTTCGAAATTTCGCCGTTCATATCTGTATTAAGTCTTTGTCTTGATAGGATATGTAAGCGATGGCATCTAAATCCATTACCAGGGTGATATTGTATAGCCTAATTCGCCCCACACGGCCTTCTGAACCCTGTGCAAATCCGGATTACCCGTCTGACTGGGACCGGAGCCGACCTCCAGCATGCCATAGCTTATGGTACGCGGGTCTTTCCACTTCCAGTATTCGCTGTGTCCGTCTGCAAATGAAAAGTTGGTGCCGTTTCCGTGCCTGACCGGCGGCGGGTCCTTATGGCGATTATCAGCCGCAAGTATGCCCGCTTGCGAGACGACCGAACCCCACCAGGCCTCGCTGTCATAAGGAACAGACCAACTGGCAAATGTTGCCCAACCCTCATCAATAAAAACAACCCTCTCGCCCGGTCTGCGAATATCTATCCTGTTTTTAATATTCGGCCCGCTGCTGGGCCAACCATTCATAGAATCAACTATGGCGTACGTACGCATCTCTCCCCGCAGGCCGGTCGGGCATTTGAAAAGTCTTTCGGTCTTGACGTATAAGAATAGTGCACCTTCTTTGACAGCCATTATCTGGTCGGCTTCGCTGGTTTCGTCCGTATAGCCGGCCCAGTGTACCCAGCCGTCTTCATCAGCAGGTATTGGATCTTCGCCCCCACTGCCGGTGCAGCCGTTAACGATTTTGTCATCGTTATCATCAGCATACAAGACCCACCCGAGGCCCAACTGCTTGACATTACTTAGACAGACTGCACGCTTTCCCTGCTCCCTGACCCTGTTTAATGCCGGGATCAATATCGCCATCAATATTGCAATTATAGCGATAACCACCAATAGTTCTATCAAGGTGAATCCTCTTCGTTTGTTCATAACAGCACCCCATTTATAAACATTGCCCCCTTCGACTCCGCTCAGGGTGAAGAAATTCTTCATGCCGAGCGGAGACGAGGCACAAGATCGAAAATCGAAAATCTGCAATCAGAAATACCAAATTAGTTACTTTCCTGTCAAAGAAAATACTCACGCGATTACCCACGAACTCTCAGATAATCAATATCACTAAGCCGTCTGCGGTTGTGTAGTCGCAGGTACAAGCGACACAAATCTACTATATCAACCGCGTCCCCACCCTTCGTCTCCGCTCAGGGTGAAGAGTTCTTCATGCCGAGCG
>CAZSOR010000024.1:4881-7851 GCA_964608395.1 uncultured Pirellulales bacterium | reverse complement strand
TTAAGGTGCCGGCTCTTGCTCCGGTTCAGGTTCCGGATGCAACTGAATATCGTCAAAGTACATCGTACCTGAACCGCCAGCCTGTGGATTATTTTTGTCGCCGAAACCGATAGCAATGGTATCGACATTGGTAAGGTTCACGCCCTGGTCTGCAAACGCCTGCAGGTCGATATTCCATTTCGTCCAGGTGTCTATCTGTGTTGCATTAGGATTATCGTGATAGACCACAGCGCTGCCATTGAGGGCAACATACATCGGCTCAGGGTCATTACTGGCCATAGTTGCACCAATAGCCTGATGCGTCCACATTGGCGGACTAACCGAGCCGGTTATCTGAACGTCGGAGAATTCGGCCTTGCATGTCACGCCGGCACTGTGACTGGTCACTGCCAGGCCTATATAGACATTCTGGTTCATCGGTATTTGTACGGGTGTGGTTTCCGGTACTTGCAGCCAGGTGATGCCATCAGCCGAATAGTAGCCCGTAAAGTAACCAGCGGCGTCACGTTCTAATTTCACCCAGTACGGCGCGGTAATCCCGGTCTGGCTCATTTGGAAACTGGTGCCGTCGGTAGTGTTACGAACCTGGGAGGAAGCACCGTAGCTGGGCGTAATATCCATTAAGGCATGTTTTGAGCCGGGTTCCAGCGTCTCACGAATCATCACACCGGCCTTGGCCCAGCCGTTTGTGTTCTCCACGCTAAGCACCTGTGCCGTAATTGTCCCGGCGCCTGACAATTGCTTGAAGGCGTAGCGGAACTCGTCGGCAACGTCCCAAATATCCGTGCCGGATGCGGTCATCGTGTATGTCCCGGCCGGCTCTTCTACGAAACCAGCAAGATTGCCTCTGAACCAAATCGTCAATGTGTTGACATCCTTTTCGGTCCAGTCACGCGGATGAGTCAGCGTCAATTCCGCCTCTGAGTACTTTAAGATGCTATTGTTGTAGTATAAAGGCATAGATTGGCTGCCTCCGTGAATGATAGTCTCCTCGGTATATGAAGGAGTGTTGTCCCAGCCTACGGCTGAGCCCGTCCCGTTACCGGGGTAATAGGGTTCACTGCCCGGCGCGCCGTAACCCAGGCCGTCTTTCCATGCGTACCATATCTGATTCTCGCCGGCGTCGTAATCCTCGAAATCGTCCACTACAAGGAAGTTCGCCGTTGTAAAGCTCCAGACATTGCCGATCCACGGACTATCGGGATTGACATCATTGACCTGGTCAACACGCCAGTAATAGGTAGTGTTCCACTCGAGCTCTCCGGGTGCGAAGTTTTCCGAACCAAGTGCTTTTGTGCCTTTGTACTCGGTCGAACCTGTATTGGCATTGCGTGTCGCCTCTTGGTCAGTTCCGAAATAGACCTGGTGCGAAACGGCATCGTCTCCGGCACCCCACTTAAGAAGCGGTGTCTGCTTTACATCTACTGCACCATTAGACGGGTGCGGACTGCTGGCCTTTACAGGTAGCGTTAGGGCGGCCTGTGGGATAAGAGCCTTTGGAGTTGACGGACTCGACCAGCTTAGTCGTGCCGATGCGCCACCGACGTTCTCGTAATACTCCAGCACAAAACTGTAAGTATTCCCGGCTACAAGGTCAATCTCGCCACGGTTCTCGGTATCCCCGTGGTCGTTCCAGTCATCAATGAGCTGTATGCCGTCGACCCAAAGACGCACGCCGTCGTCACTCATAGTGTAGAAGGTGTAGGTCTCGGTAAATGCCGCCTCCACCTCGCCGGTCCATCTGGCTGAGAACAGATCGACATTAATCAACGGATCCGGCGAACCATCGCCCCAGCCAAAGTTGATTTGAGGATCTACACGGGTCAGCACAAGATCCCTTAAATCCGTACCTCTGTAGTAATCTCCTTTCACACCTCCGCCTGGAACTGCTGTCGTAAAGCTCCAAACGTCGCCTTTATGCGTAGCGAAGATGTCGAACTCATCGACACGCCAGTAGTAAGTCTTATTAGACTCAAGGGAGCCGGGATCATAGGTTGTATCTGTCTGAGACTGGCCGCCAACGGCATTAGCAACTTCGTCAAAATTGTCGCCGAAATACACTGTGTGAGATTTCGTGCCGAGGCCAGCGTTCCAGTTAAGGTCTGCATTCGGGTCTATAAATTTAGAACCGTTGGTTGGAATGGGATTGTAAGCGGTCTTGAGTGGAACCGTAAAATTCCAGACACTGCCAATCCACGGACTGTTTGGATCCGTATCATTAACCTCATCAATTCGCCAGTAGTAAGTTGTGCCCGGAACAAGACCTTCCTGATAAGGATATCCCGGGAAGCCGGCAATGATATACGTTGTAGTATAATTGCCCCAGAATGTCTCGGCGGTGCCGTCATTGACGTCTGCGAAATTATCGCCCATATACACATCATGCGAGATTGCAGTCTCTCCCGGCGACCAGCTAAGGGTTACCCATGAATCCGAATGTAAAGCCCCGTTGGCCGGGTCGGGGGCAAAGGCGTAAGGCCATATTTCACCTGCCATAGCCGACAGAATTTCAGTCTCCGACAGTGCCCGGTTGTATATGCGGACTTCGTCAATGTCGCCTGAAAAGACTTCGCCGTTTCCGCTGTAGCCTGAACCGCCGCCGGTGACACAACCTATGCCCATATTGGAGCCTTCGCCTGCGGTATTAAAAGCAAATCCACCCGACATTATTTCCTGACCATTTAGATAAAGCCTGGCTGTGGTTCCGTCAAAGGTGGCTGCTACGTGCGCCCAGGTCTGGACAAGCGGAGCCAAAGTGCCATTGGGTGTAACTATCGCATTTGTTCCTGTTTCGAGTCGAAAAGTACCATCATTTTCCGGCCGAACCTGGAACTGAAACATCGTTGTGTCGGGCCATAGATCTCTTTTGCCGATTAGGCCTTGATATGTGCCGCCTCCGCCGGCCCACCTGATCCACATTGCCAGGGACAGTTGGCCTGTTCCCTCAGCCGGATTCCAGGTTCCAAGTTC
>CAZSOR010000024.1:0-4781 GCA_964608395.1 uncultured Pirellulales bacterium | reverse complement strand
TTGTATAAGAAATCACTCTGGAGGTGAGCGATGTCGACAATTACGAAAAAAGATGTTATTGACCGAATAGCCGAAAATACAAATACCAAACGGGCAGTGGTTAAGCCTGTAGTTCAGTCTTTTCTCGATGAGATCATCGAGGAGCTTGCTAAAAATAACCGCCTGGAATTCCGCGATTTCGGCGTTTTAGAGACGAAAATACGTGCCGCCAGGAAAGCGCAGAATCCTAAAACTATGGAGCAGGTTCATGTCCCGTCCAAACGAAACGTGAAGTTCAAGATGGGCCGGCTTATGAAACAGAAGATGAATGCCACGGAAACATAGGGAGTGCGGTTGACTAAATGACAGATATACAGCCATTTCTATTATCGGCAATAACATGCAACAGGGTTATCTTTGACAAAGTCTCCGGGATGCCGAGTATTATCGATATCGTCCAGACGATTGACGCTCAGAGATATCCGGCGAGACATCCGCAAATTGTCTTCTTCTGCGAGATGACGAATGGGCATGGCACAACGGATGTAAAAATAAGTCTCGTCAATACCCAGGATGAGGAAAAAGTCGTATTCGAGCGGGAGGGAAAAGTCCGTTTCGAGAACGTTAAACAAATCGTTACGCTGGCAATGAACCTGCAGGGTATCGTCTTTCCGGGCCCCGGAGAGTACCGTTTTCAATTATTTGGGGGCGGAAATCTGCTCGGAGAAAGACGGGTTACATGTCGCCAGGTTAAGCTGCCGCCGAAGCCCGGGCCGACCGAACCTCAGGCGGAATGAGAGTATGATAATAACAGCAGTTATTTCATTTCATAATGAATAGTAGAATCGATGGATGCAGTCCTCTATATCATTGCCGGCCCGCTTTTTCTAATCTCCATCGCAGCACATTTTTATGTTAAGCTCCGTATGCGTCCAAAGCAAGATACCGATCCCGAAGACGACTACTATTACGAGTTCGAAGACCAGCAGCCGGATGTCGCCAGGTATCTAAAATGGTCGAGACTCACATTTGCCGCTGCTGCTATCGGTGTCTTACTGCTTTTTATTGCCACTGTAATTTGACGCCCTTTTTCTCATACCCGACCTTTTTTCCACGTTTTTTGAGGGAAAAATAAGGATAGGAAATTTTTTTTCAAAAAACTCCAATTTTTTTGTTGACAACTACTACAAATTGTAGTACTACATAAAGAGGTATTAAAGTGAAGTATTGACTGTAAGGAAGCGAGGTTGTTTTATGGGCAAAAAATCACTTGATCATTTCGGGCAGTTGCAGCGTGCGGTTATCGAGGTCGTTTGGGAGCTTGGCGAGGCGACCGTGCGACAGGTCTGGAAACGTCTTTGCCGCAGGAAGGAGCTGGCGTACACAACGGTGCTGACCGCCATGCAGAGACTCGAAAAAGCCGGTTGGCTCAAGCATCGCGTTGACGGCAGGAAACACGTTTATCTTCCGACCAAAACCCGGGAACAGGCCGGTGCCGGCTCGGTGCGAAAGTTTGTCAAGCGGATGTTCAATGGAAATGCTCTTGTATTGTTCCGGCAGCTCGTTGAGGAGGGCGAGCTAAATGATGATGAACTTCAAGAGCTTCAGCAGTTGATCAAAATAAAACGGAAGGAGAGAGAAAAATGATACGCGAACTGTTTTTAAGAGATTTGTCGTTGTGGGCTGTAGTGTGGCAAAGTATCTTATTTGCCGTAATCGGGTTGGTTGGCAGTTTTCTCTTGAGGCGTCGGCCAGCCAGAGCATCTCGGGTGCTGTTTCTTGCTATGATAGCAGCAGTGCTCGTACCGATGATGAGTGTGCAGGTCAGGCACTTTCAATTAGGCGTCTTTACTACTAAACCGATTGCGCTGCCGTCGGTAGTGATGAACGTACCTGCCGAAGCATCTGTGGTTTCGGCTTCGCCGGGAATTCAACTCGAAGCACACGAGGCAGCGCCGGGCATCGAATCGGCCGCAGGCAGTTCACAAGGTGCCGAGATTCCATGGCGAACGATTATGCTGTATGGATGGATGGCGGCGACCCTGATCTTATTAGGACGATTGTCTGTCGATGTCGTTAACGGAATTCTTCTGCTGCGACGAGCACAATCCCGGGTTAGCGGGCATATCGAGCGGGCGGCGGATTCCGCAAGAGCAAGACTTGGGATCACCAAAGACCTGCAGATCCGAAGCAGCATGGATGTGCGCAGTCCCGTGATATGGTGCTGGAGCCCGATCCCTGTGCTCCTCGTGCCGACCGATTTGGATGATGGTCTCGATTGGGTGAGCGTAATTTGCCACGAACTGGCACACTGGAGACGCCGCGACCACATAAGCGGTCTGATTGCAGAGTTGATCGTGTGTATCCTGCCGTGGAATCCGCTCATTTGGTGGTCAAAGAAGCGAATGGTGAGATTCAGCGAGCAGGCATGTGACGACTGGGTCGTCGCCGGCGGGCAATCTGCCGAGGATTACGCGCAGTCGCTGCTCAATTTCAGACCTCAGAAGCAGGTGGCATTTGTGCCTGCTGTGGTAAGCAGTAAAAAGACTCTCGCCGGGCGTATTCGCCGGATCGTGGAGGAAAAATGCAGCAATCCATACAGCGGAGTGCGCTGGAGTTTGGCCGCCGTTGCCATTGTCGGATGCATCGCTGCTGGGATCGCATTTGCCCAGACGAGACCCCCCCGGCCAACCAGGACAATCAAAACCAAAGTCAGCCGGTCGGCAGTCATTGAACAGCCCGCATTCTCTATGATGATGATAAAAGGCAGAATCCTGGATCCCAACAATGAACCTGCATATGGTGCAAGCATTGTCGCCCTGCCAGTGACGTCCTGGGGTTACCATACCGAACCTCGGCGTCGGAACAAGGAAGGATATTTCGAACTGCCCTGGTCACCGACATGGATTGAGCAGGACAAGCCCATCTATCTTATGGCAGTAGTACAAGATCCCAAAAGCCAGGCTGCTTTGGTCGAAGTCTCAGACCCAACATCGCCGGTTACTGTTCGACTCGAGCCCGCTTTTGCAATCACAGGAAAAGTCGTCGATCCCGGCGGCCGAGAAATAGAGGAATGCCGAACGACTATTTCGCTGTCCACTGAATTCAAGTGTCGGGCGCCAATCTATTGTGCCCGTGGGGGATTGCCGTGGGAGCGTATGTTGTCGCCATTACCATACGGCAGGAAGTATGAACTGACCGTTCGGGCCAAAGGCTACCGGATTCAACAAATCATCGTTGACGGGACAGATAGAAGTCAGAAGCTCATCGATCTCGGCAGTATTGTGCTGCAACCGGAAGGCAGTGCCAAACCCGTAGTTGCGGAGCAGCTCGCGGATCCGGATTTGGAGAAGGAGTTTCACGAGGTCTATTCTCTTGATAAGGATGAGATTATTAAACTTATCAAGCCGCCATTTGTGCTCGGGCGCCAGGAGTACTTTCAATACCTGACTTCTCTTTATCCCGGACCGTTTCATTCTTTGGATTCTCAGGGTGCAGTTCAGGTCTGCTTACTCTGGGACGGCGAAATGTTAATCACGACGTCGTTGTGGGCATATACTAATACTCATCGGCCTCCCACACTCCGGCAAATTGTACCCTTGATGCTGCGCATGCAGGATTTTGATTTCAACCTTCCCAAAGAAGTGAACATAGAAATGCCCTACGGTGACTGGATTGTCCGCGCTAACTCGCCGAGAAACGAACAACTCCGCTGTCTGGAAGAGATTATCTACGCCGAGACAAATAGGGCAATCCACTTTGAGGAGCGAACAATTGAACGAGAAGTCATCATTGCCAGCGGCCGGTATGAATTCAAGCCACACCCCAGCGGGAATTACCCTAACTATATTCCTCTCTGGAATGGCAGACTCCATTCTTCTGAGAGAACGGTTGATTCGCTTGCGATGCTGTTCGGCGATATCGAGCGTGAGATAAAAATGAAGATTGTGGATGAGACCGAACCGGCGGAAACCGCAACAATCCGGTACAAATGGGTAAAGCCGGATCCGGAACCGACAGGCGATAAAATAAGCGCTCTTCTGGATTACCTCAGCGAGACGACGTCGCTTCAATTCAAAGTCGAGAGCCGACCGGCTCAGATATGGTTCGTCATCGAGACAAAAGGGAACTAAAAAAACGGAAGGAGAGAGCAAAATGATACGTGAGCTGTTTCTGGAAGATCTGTCGTTGTGGGGCTGTGTATGGCAGAGCACTTTGTTTGTCGTTATTGGGTTGGTTGGCAGTTTCCTCTTGAGGCGTCGGCCGGCCAGGGCATCCCAGGTTTTGTTTCTGGCGATAATCGCAGCAGTTCTTTTGCCGGCAATGAGCGTGCTGGTAAGGCACTTCGAATTAGGCCTTTTTACGGAAGAGCCGATTGTGTTGACATCAATCCAGATAGATATACCCACAGAGTCACCTGAGATTTTACTCGCGCCCGAGATTCAGCCGGCTGCGCTTGAGGTGCCAACAGACTTCGTATTGGCCGAGACTGGTTCGGGAGAAGTCGAGGTTCCGTGGCGTTTAATAGCGCTGTATGCATGGTTGATAGCGATGTTAATCCTGCTGGGGCGGCTTTTTGTTGGATTCGTCAGTGGGATTCGTCTGCTGCGAAGAGCACAATCCGACCGCTGCGAGCATATCCGGCGGGCAGCGGATTCTGCAAGGACAAGATTCGGCATAACCAAAGGCCTTCAGATCCGCAGGAGCACCGATGTGCTCAGTCCTATGATATGGTGCTGGAACCGATCGCCCGTTCTGCTTGTGCCGGGCGATTTGGATAACCGAATCGATTGGGTGGATGT
>CAZSOR010000023.1:23079-26979 GCA_964608395.1 uncultured Pirellulales bacterium | reverse complement strand
GGCCTTGATAATCGGTGTTTTTATGCTCCGGAACGCTTATCGTTTTTTTCCAGATTCAGCAGGCATAATGTGAAATTATTTTTTGCCACCCTGCAATAAACGCCAAAAATGAGGGTCTACTCAAGGAAAATACGTAGTCACCACAATAGATTTACGTCTATAGAACGGTTAAAATTGTAATGTATTCTTATTTTCGTATAAGCCCCTGCCGGCCTTCCTTACCAAAAACCACTAAGGCAGGGGTTTTATTTTTGGTACCATCCGACTTTATACCACTTGGAATTAGTTCTTGAGCCACACAGTCATTCCCACGAAGGCGGGGATCCAGTTTTTGTTTCATCCCGAGTCTTTGCAAGGAGTAAATCACTATTATTGAGCAATATTCCATTACTACAAGCGCAATTATTAAATACAATTGATGTCACTTCGTCCTTAGAGCCATGTTAACGTCACGCGAAAAAAAAATAAATTATTTTCATATTTCCCTTGACCTGTCTGTCATAGATAGCTTAGAATATACCCGGTTTTTGGTTCTTTTATGATAAAGGTAAGGAAGGCTCGCAACGTTTCTAAGCCGGGTTTCCCCTAAAAAGATCATTGTTCTGTCGGCGTCCAACGTGGGCAAAGGCGTAACCGCCCCGCGGTCTGTCAGTGCGCTTTGTGTAAAGAGGATGGGACGAATAGGAGGCCTGGCTTGTAAGTGATAGGGTGTATCCGGATTCATCATCTGGAGAGATGTCTATTGCAGCCTGATGAAAAGAAAGGAGGTCTGTGTGTGATGAAGAAACTGAATTTCTCCAGAGACGTGATCTGGAGAGGGATATTTTTAACGGGGGAGAAACAAAGGATGTATGAATAATGAAAAGAAAAATTATAGTACTTATGATTGTTTTGGCTGTCGCCGGTACGGTTAACGCCGCGACCCAACAGCAGATTCAGCAAGCCATCGACGATGGCCTGACTTACCTGGCCGGTTCCATGACCGTTGCCGGCAGTGAGGGTTATTTCCCTTACAGTAACGATGGTACGCTTGCTGCAACTGCTTCTGCTGCATTGGCCTTTATTGAAGAGGGGTATCTGCCCAACGATGGTTCAACTTATGGAACTCAAGTTGGACAGATGTGCAATTACATCTTTAATCGGGCTAAAGTGGATACTAATTATGGACCCGAATATGCAGGCTATGCGCGCTATGCCGAAGACTACAACAATGACGGGGATTTTACTAATGATGGAGGAAATAACCAGGCCATCTACTTCGATCCCGCCAACTCCAAGCGCGACATCTACACCAATGGCATCGTCGCTCCGGTGATCAAGGCGTTAGGTGATTCACTCGGACGAAACACTGTTGTGGGAATGGGAAGCGCTACTGTCGCTAACATGACGTATAAAGAAGTCATGCGGGATGTGGTCGACTGGTTCGCTTATGGCCAGGTAGAGCCCGACAGGGGCGTCCACCGAGGTGGTTGGCGGTATACGCCGAACTACAGCACCTCAGATAACTCGACTGCTCAATGGGGCGCGCTGCCCATGATTTATGCTAATTCCTGGGGGCTCCCAGTGCCCAACTATGTCGCGAACGAGCTTACACTCTGGACAAACTACATCCAGAATTCACCCAACGGTGACTGGAAGGACGGCGGATCGGGCTACGATGGCCCCAACACATACGTCAATATGGCCAAGACGGGCGGCATGCTTCTCCAGTTCGCCGTCGAGGGTAAGGCGCTCAGTGATCCAACAGTCCAGGCAGCTCTGAACTACATGGATTCCATGATCAGCTTCGACCACTGGAACCAAGGCCCCTCCTCATGGCCAGACCAGTGGAATGGCGGCAACCTGGGCAATCCATACTCCATGTGGGCGGCGTATAAGGGGCTGGCGACATACGGCGGCCTCGTCTGGGACGACAACGGTACGCCCGGTGACACCAGCGACGACTTCCTGGTTGGCAATCCCAACCTGATCTCGACGGTGCCTGGCGGCATCACCATCGGGCAAGATTGGGGTACGCAGACCTCGGCGGCCGGCGACTGGTACTCGCAATACTGCGACTTCCTGATCAATAATCCTACGTATGGACAGAATGCAAACGGAAGCTGGAGCGGTTGGTCCTATTGGACCGGCGCCCTGGCGACTGGTTGGTACATCAACATCCTGAACGCAACGGGAACCCCGCAGCCTGTCGTTCCCGTACCCGCGGCTTTTCTGCTTGGCAGTATTGGTTTGAGTTTTGCCGGTTGGAGACTGCGAAGACGTAAAGAGTTGTAAGAGTATTGTTAGAGTTAGAAGAAGTAGAAGTGTAATTTCAAAAAGGGCTGTGAGTGTCATGCTCGCAGCCCTTTTCTAAACTTGCGATGTCTTTTTAAGACGGCTCGCACAATCTCATAGAGCCATTAGAAGGATGTCTGCGGTACGCTGAAGGTGTAAAGCCTTATTTTACCCCCGCTTTTGGTGACATGCCCCTAACCTTGAATTTGGCCATTTTAGCCGATTTCCCCTTACAGCCGCCATGCAACAAATCCAAAGCCGGCCGAATATGGGAATTTTCGTGGTATTTTTTCCTTGTGTCCCTTGATAATTGAAAGTCTCATAGGTTTAAAAAAGCTTATTGCAGGCTTAAATATGGCTTTTTGCTGTTTTTGCTAAAAATATTCAGGTTTTATAAAAGGGTGTTTTGGACATACCCATGTCAGTTTTTATTCTGACACCTGACATTAAAAGATGTTAAATTATCATGTGCTATACGCCTAAGTGCTTATATAGAAGAAAGTTATAATTCGTTCTATGAGTTTCTACAACTATACTTGTCTGTTCAATTACCGTAGGACACGAGGTATTTTTCCCGTTTCTGAAAAAACATCTTCTTCTATACAGTTTATTTCTTGACATTTTTAGCTAAAAATGTTAATCTGAGTAAGATTGACGGGAGTGAGTATGCTTATCTCATTTACCACCGAAGCTTCCGCTCCCACATAAATAGTTTTCTTATATTATCATCAAGGCTAAGGTGTGAATATAGAGGAGGTTGATTTCGTACGTCGGCAAGATGAAGATTTTAAGAAAATCACACTAACATTTTATTTCGTAAGGAGGACTAAAGTATGAAAAAGTATACAACTGGTATAGTGATTTGTTTACTATTGTTCGCAGTTAATCATGCAAATGCGGACCTGACGCTAACGGCAGTTGATGGAGACTGGAGCAATCCTAAAGGAGATGGTACTACAATATCTGGAAATGTCATTTATGACACATCCGCGACCAACGGCGTTTCGGTTTTATACGGTAATCAGTTGCAAGACCAGATCCGTTGGGGTAACGCCGCAGAAAAAAGTGGCTTAGGCTTCACAGGGAGTGCACCACCGAATTTGACTGTTGTAAACGGGAATGCATTTGAAATTGGGCAATTGGCTCACTTCAATAACCAGATTCCTTTGGGCTCAGAACTAACGTCGGTGGACTTAACTGTTGACATGTTTTTCCTGGGGATTGCAGTGCCCAAATCCTTTACATTCACGCTTCTGATTGATGAGACGCCCAATACAGGTGATGCTGCTGCAAATGCTGACATTATCAGCTTTCCCAGCTCTTATGCAGATGAGACGTTCGACATCGGCGGAATGTTATATACATTGCAGCTTCTGGGCTTTGGCGATAACCCGAGCAACCCTCTTAGCTATTTCTCGTCGCCAGAAGGCGGTATAAATGACACTTTGCTGTGGGGCAAGATCGTTCCCGTCCCCGTGCCAGGTGCTCTTCTGCTTGGGATGCTCGGCTTGAGTGTAGCTGGGGTCAAATTGCGTAAACATGCATGATAGACCCGGACCAGATGGGTTGAAAAGAAACCTAAGATTCATGGATCAACACGGCTATGAGTATCATGCTCTCAGCCCT
>CAZSOR010000023.1:0-22979 GCA_964608395.1 uncultured Pirellulales bacterium | reverse complement strand
AAGAAACCTAAGATTCATGGATCAACACGGCTATGAGTATCATGCTCTCAGCCCTGTTTCCATTTTTCTGTTTGTCAGGGCATTCTTACTTGGAACTGAGGCTTTGACTGAGCCGAAGTCAAGTCCTCTACACAACCTTATGGATGTGGAGTGTTGTGGTCCCAGAACATTTTAGTGATTCGGTACATCTACGTCTTCAGTGATTATTCAGGTTTCCAGGCCGGTTACTGCCAGGGGCAAGGCAGTTAAAAGGGGCTAAAGGCTGCGCTGCGTTCCGTATGAAAATCAACGAAATCAATTCTTTCTTGCATACTAAGCAAGAATCTCTAATATATCGCTATGCAGAAGTTTCTTAACAGGATAATTTGCGGCGATTGTATAGAGGTTTTGGGCAAGGTCGATGAACCGTTCGCCGACCTTATCTTTGCCGATCCGCCGTTCAATATCGGCTATAAGTACGATAAGTACTACGACAAGGTTAAAAAGAAAAACTACATTGCATGGACAAAGAATTGGATGAACATCTGCAAAAAAGTCCTCAAGCCGCACGGCTCATTCTACATCGCGATAGGTGACGACTATGCAGCGAACGTAAAAATCCTCGCCGACGAGCTTGGCCTGATTATGCGGAACTGGATAATATGGCATTACACCTTCGGCCAGCAGACAAAAACCAAATTCGCACGGGCGCACACACATATTTTTTACTTTGTCAACGACGAGACCAATTTTACTTTTAACGACTATGCGGTCCGCGTTCCTTCGGACAGGCAGCTCATATATAACGACAAACGCGCCAATCCCGTGGGTAAGATGCCCGATGACGTCTGGGGAGGATTCTCGCGGGTCTGCGGAACGTTTAAAGAACGTGCCGGTTGGCACCCCTGCCAGATGCCGGAAAGCCTGCTGAAGAGAATCATCGCGGCAAGCTCGAATCCGGGCGACTGCGTACTCGATCCTTTCAGCGGCTCGGGAACAACAGCAGCAGCAGCGTGTCAATTGGGAAGGGGCTATATCGGCGTGGAAATCTCCGAACAGTACGTCACAAACACAAACAAACGCCTCGCACAATTGAAAAAACAACGTTCAAGTGACCTTTTTTTCAACGTTACTGAATTGGATGAACTAAAGCGGCTATCGGTTGATATCAGAAGAACACCAAGAGAAATCGTTGCAGACAAAGATTTACTGAAGCATTTCACAAATCAACTCGCGGTGCGAATGAACAAGCAAAAGCAATACAGCGAAAAGGTTGTAGTAATGGCTTTAAAGGATTTGACCGGTTGAAAAATATACGGATGAAAAAAAATCTGCTTGTTGCCCTGCCGTTTATCGGCACTGCTGTGATGCTGACGGTGATTCAGGCTCCGATAGGCCTGGCGCCGCTGGCGTGGGTGGCGTTTGTGCCTTTTATTATTGCCTGTTCGCCGAAGACCAGGCCTCGGCGATTATTTCTTTTCGGCTTCGTTATTTCACTCTGTTACTGGCTGGGCAATTTGTACTGGGTCGCCCCGGTGACGATTGTCGGCTGGCTTTTGTTCTGCCTGTACACGGCGCTGCTGTGGCCCGTGCTGGCGCTGTGCCTGCGTTATTGCCGGACGAAGAAAGTGCCGCTGTTTTTGGCGGCGGCTATATTAATCGTCGGCATCGAGCGGATGCAGGGCTTCTTTCTGGGCGGTTTTTTCTGGCGGTTTCTGGCCCACAGCCAGTATAAAAACGTTACGCTGATTCAAATCGCCGACATTTTCGGCGCCGGCGGCGTTTCGTTCCTGATAGCGATGGTCAACGGCTTGCTGGCTGAGCTGATCGTGACCGTTCGCCAAAAGAAGAGTTTTACGCTGGTCCAGTTTGCCGGCACGGCGATAGTTTGTGCGGCGGTGGTCGGCGCCTTTGCCTACGGTTGGTGGCGGATCGACCAGGAGGGCAAATGTGTAACAGAAGGGCCTTTGGCTGCAGCGCTTCAGTCGAATGTCCCTCAGTCAGTCAAGAGGTCATTCGAGTCCAGCGAGGATTTATTCAATGGATTGATGGAGCAAAGCAAAACCGCTGTCAAGGCCAGTGCCGAGCTAATCGTTTGGCCCGAAACGATGGTGCAGGCAAGATTAAATCCCGAAGTGTTGTGGCTTTTGAAACCATCAGATCCCTGGAACATTTTCGACAAAAGGCTTCGCGAACATTCGAAAGATAATGCTTTTGTGCTGGTGGGCGCATTAGGTGGTGTGCCGGTAATCCGGGAAAATTTAGAAATCCAATATGCCAAGAAATATAATTCGGCTTTTTTATACAACATAGATGGCACAAAGTCTCCCAAGAGCTACAATAAAATACACTTGGTTCCCATTTCGGAATTTCTGCCGTTAAGGAAGAACCTGGCTTGGTTCTATAAGCTGCTCAGGAAGATCAAGTTCATCCCTTACAATTTCGATCATTCGCTCGACCACGGCACCGAATACACGGTGTTTGAGATGGACCGCGGCCAGGGAGAAGATTTGCTGGCCGTGCGTGAGGACGGCGGAATACAAGCGTCACAGTACAGGTTCGCGGTCATTATTTGTTATGAGGGTACGGTTCCCTACGTAGCCCGCAAATTCGCACTCGATGAGCACGGTCGCAAACGCATCGACTGGCTCGTGAACATAAGCAACGATGGCTGGTTTGTCCGATTCAAGGACGAACATGTACTGCCGAGCACAGAGCTTGCTCAGCATGCGGCGGTTTGTGTGTTCCGCGCGGTCGAGAACCGGCTTGCCGTCCTGCGAAGCGTCAACACCGGCATCAGTTGTCTTATCGATAGTGCCGGACGCATAAGAAACGGTTTTATAGCGGGTGACTTACCCGTAGATGCAAAAGACCGGACTGGCATGGCGGGATGGTTCGTCGAAAGAATACCCATCGATAACAGGGCAACTATTTTCAGCAAATACGGCGAATGGCTGGATTTTTGTTGTGAAACCTGTGTTATTTTACTCATAATAGTACTGCTTTCGGGAAGAATTTTTAGAACTAAAAACAAAAAACTTGTTAATCAGGGACGGCCAAATGGCAAGCAAATCCACAAAAGATAAAACGCAAAAGCACAAAAATATAAATGCTTGCATCGCTTATGCCTTGCTTTTCGCGTGCGTGGCTGTTTTTGTCTTCGGATGCGAAGACTCCTCACAATCAATGTTGGGAGATTTCTCCATTACTAACATAGCTTCCCCCAAGGTGGAAGCCTATCGGATTATACAAAATGCTTTAGCCGATACCAATCCGGTGGCCAGAGTTAATGCTGTCGAAGTGATCGCCACCACCGGACAAATTAAATTGATGCCTAATGTACAGAGGCTTCTTCAGGATGAATTTACACCTGTTAGATTTGCAGCGGCTTTGGCTGTAGGCGATATGCAATACTCTCCAGCAAAAAACTCGGTGAGCCCATTGTTAAAGGATAAAGATATAAATGTAATTGTTGCAGCCTCTTATGCGATGGGGAGGCTTGGCTCGGCCGAGTATTTCGAAGTTATTCGCAAAGCGCTCAAAAGCAACGATCAGACGGTTAGAGCGAACGCTGCTTTTCTACTCGGTAAAACGGGGGACAAAGGCTCATTGAATTTACTCAAATCGGCACAGGAAGATAAAAATACCAATGATAAGGTCAGGTTTCAGATATTAGAGGCCAGGGCCAGACTCGGTGATGATAAGGTATTACAAAAGTTATGGGCAATAGTTTACAGTGCTTTTGCAGATGACAGAATTATGGGCATAAGGGCAATGGGGCTTCTTGGCACTTCAAAGGCCAGAGATATCCTGGTTACCAAGTTGGATGATAATGTATTAGAAGTCCGCCTGGCAGCCGCCGGGCAACTTGGCAGGCTTCGGGACAGAATCGGTGAAACGGAAGTTCTCGAAGTTTTCGAAAAAAATCTCACTGCCGGTCTGGATAGGGAAGCAGTTGAGCGGGCCAACGTGCTTACAGCGCTGGCAATCGGTGAAATATGCACACCGGCCCTGGAAAAAAATCTGCCCCAATTACTGAAAAATGAGTCGAAATTTGTGCGTATTGCAGCCGCCAAGGCCGTTTTTCAGTGTAAAATGAACTAAATAGTACCTGAAAATCGTTTGTTATCAGACGTGGCATCGTGGATTTTTACCGTGCATTTTAATTTAGGCTATTTACCAAAAATAACTTGACCTTTCCGAGTTTTAAGCGTACAATCATACTATACACATAATATCAGGGCTTGGGTTCCCATTTAGCGACCCGGTATGAATTGAGCCGGATCCCAAGCACCTAAACGTGTTTGGGAGCCTGTATTAGGCTCGAACCTATTTGGTCGAGGGGTAGAATGGAGCCTCCCCTAATGTCCTTTTATATGTTTGGGGCGCCCTGTGATAAGTTAAGGGGTGTATTGAAAAGAAAACACAAATTTACTGAAAGGAGCATGTTTTGAGTACTCTTACTAAGGTTTTAATAGTTCTACTGACAATGGCATCGATCTTCCTCTGTGCTACAGTGGTCACTTACGTTGCTAACGCTGACAATTACAAACAGAAATACGACAGTCTATTCAATGGTTATCAGGCTGCGAAGAAGAATGAGGACAATGCAAAGACACAGTTGAACAATACGATTGAGGAAAAAGACAGAGACACAGAAAAGTTGGGAGAACAGATTGCCTCGCTCGAAGAACAAATTAACAAGCTGAAGAGCGATCTCGCGAATGCTGAAAGAAATAGAGATCTTGCAAATCGGAAAGTCAATGACTGGGTAGCAATAGTAAAGGATTTCTCCAAAACTATCGAAAATAACGAGAAGCTGACAAAAGATGCCCTCACTGAGCGGGACTTGAAGGAAGCTGAGCTGATCAAGCAGGACAAAGAGCTCAAAGACACCACAGCGGCTCTCATGGAGAATATGGCGATAGTAAAGCAGTTACAGGAAGGATCTAAACGCCTGCTCGAAGAAAAAACCGAGTTGCAAAACAAGCTGGACCAGTACTTGCGACAATATGGCAAAGCTATCGCCGAACCGATGCCGGTTACACCGGATCGAGGGGCGGTTAGTTTGGCACCACCCACCAAAGATATCGATTTGAATGGGTCGATAACCGAAATTGATTTGAAAAATCTTCTTGCCGAAATATCCATCGGTACGGCAGACGGTGTCAAGGAAGGTATGAGATTTCATCTGACTCGTGGCGATAAGTTTATTTGTGATATTGTGATTTTGGACGTTTGGCCTGAGAAGGCAGTTGGCTGGATCGAGCTTCTACAGGACCAACCGCGGGATCAGCCGAAAATAGACGATAAAGTCAGCACTAATTTGTAGAAAACGCAATTTTGATTAATTGTGTTGATATGCGAGGTTGAAATATGAGTCCCGTTGTACAAAGTCGTGGTAAAAAAATAACGGCAGCCGATAATCTTTATACGGTCATTCTTGCTGTGGCATTTTGTGTAGTTCTTGCTACGGCAGTGTTTGTCGCCTATCAATGTTACACACAGTACGAAACAATTTTTAAAATACAGTAGCCGAATCGCTATTGACAATAACTCTCTCGGCAGTTATATAACAAGATAGCGAAGCAGGATTTTTAAGCTCTCCAAAAGTTTAATGGGGATATCAGAAAGGAGTCGAAAGTGCTACTGGACACAGTCTTAGGTTGGTTCAGTATGGATATGGGTATCGACCTGGGCACCTGTACGACCCTTGTTTGTGTCCGCGACAAAGGTATCGTCCTCAATGAACCCTCAGTCGTTGCTGTCCGCAAAGGAACCAATATCGTCCTGAATAACGGCGAAGCTGTCGGGCTGGTTGCTAAAGAAATGTTAGGCAAAACACCGGGCTCTATCAGCGCCATCAGGCCCCTGAAGGACGGAGTAATCAGCGACTTCGAAATCACCGAAGCGATGTTGAGCTATTTTATCCGGAAAGTCCACGGCCGGGGCGGGCTTGTCAGGCCGAGAGTTGTCATCGCCGTGCCGAGCGGAATTACCGCCGTCGAACGCAGGGCGGTAATCGACAGTGCCGAACGGGCCGGCGCTCGCAGGGTATATTTGGTCGATGAACCTATGGCCGCTGGAATCGGTGCCGGACTGCCCATCACGGACCCTACCGCCTCGATGATTGTCGATATCGGCGGAGGGACTACCGAGGTGGCCATCATGAGTCTGGCCGACATTGCCACTTCCGAGTCGATCCGAATCGGGGGTGACGATATGGATGAAGCAGTAATCAATCATCTCAAGAAGACGTATAACCTGCTTATAGGCGAGGCGAGAGCTGAAAAAGTCAAGATACAGATCGGTTCTGCCGCTCCACTGGAAGAGGAATTAACGATGGAAATAGCCGGTAGAGATACCATCTCCGGCCTGCCGAGAAAAATTGTCATAACGAGTGAGGAAATCCGTGAAGCCCTTCGCGATCCCATCGCCTCGATTATTGACACAGTTACGGCAACACTGGAAAAAGCCGAGCCGGAATTGGCCGCGGACTTGATCGACAACGGCATACACATCTGCGGCGGCGGGTCGCTGCTGCGGGGAATGGACACCGTTCTGGCCAATTCGACCGGCCTGAAGGTCCAGATCGTTGATGACCCGCTGAGCAGTGTCGCTCGGGGAACCAGCGTCTATCTGGAAAACCTGGAGTTGTGGAAGGATACAATGGACCATAACGAATACGGATGGGAATGATTCGTTGTGGGCAGCGTCTAACGCGGATTCCGTAAAAACTGACAGCATATGATTATGGCAAGGAAGCAAACAAAAGTCTCCAGACGAATGTTATTTACCTGGTTTATGCTGACCGGATTCATCTTTCTTTTTGCCCCGCAAAATCTGACGAGTAAATGCCAGCTTGCTTTCGTTCACGTTTTTCGCTGGCCTTTAAGTATCGGCGGTAACTTGGCGCTGACGGCACAGACACAACAACCGCTTGCGGGCACTGTTAGCCGGAGCGAAACCCAGCATCTCAATTATATTGCCAACCTCGAAGAAACATTGGCCCAGGAACGTAAAAAATTCAAAAAGCTGTACGAACTATATAATACGCATGTCTGGGAAGGCACGGATTTTGCCTTAGCCGACGTCATCACAGCCACTGTCGACGGAGCCCGCAACGAGCTGACGGTTGACTGCCGTAAAACCACAGGCCTGGCCAAAGGCCAGTTCGTCCTGGGCGACGAAAGTATTATCGGGACGATATCCGATGTCTTTCCGCAAATATCCAAGGCCGAGGTCGAACTGGTCACTGATCCTACGTCGAGAATACCTGTAAAGGTAGCGGGATTGAAGAATATAATGAAAGGCAGCGGCAATAACTCGTCGAAGATCGAGATGGTCAAAAATAAAGTAGAGGTCGGCGAGAATGTTTTTGCCCTCAAAAAGCCCGGATTCCTGGACGCCCCGATGATTGTGGGAAAAGTTTCCGAATGCAACAGGAACCAGAAGAATCCTTCGCTTTGGGACATAACAGTCGTGCCGGCGTGTAATATAGAACAGCTCGAAGACGTAGCCGTGATCATAATGAATCCGCAAAAGTAACCGCGTTCGGACCTACTGAGGACATGAAATGCGATGGTTTCGGTTTGCATTGCTAATTCTTGCTGTGACTGTTCTGCAAAAGGGTTTGTTGGCGCGTTGGAGCAGCAAACCTGATTTACTGGTCATCCTTTTAGTGTTCTTTGCGATTTACTACAGTACCTCGGATGCAATCATCAGTTCATTCACAATAGGTTTTGCCGCCGATCTTGTCGGCTCGCCGATGCCGATGGGTCCGCAAATGATTAGTTTCGGCCTGTTCGGCACGTTGCTGGCATACCTGCATCGTGTGATAGCGATTAAAAGGATGCCGTATCAGGCTCTTGCGATCTTTGTCACCTCGGTTCTAACCGGCACCCTGACTCACCTGCTGGCGTATATCACAAAGGGCGAGCCGGTTGCGGCAAATATCTACATCGTTGTTTTCGTGACATCTTTATACTCGAGCATTGTGGGGCCATTTTTATTCCTGCCTTCAGCCTGGTGGATGCGAATAAAAATTAATCGATTCGGTCGACGCTAACAACGGTGTGCTGCAAATGGCATGAGTGAACCGCCGACAGACATGAACCGTAAGAATAACGACTGAGAACTAACGGTGAGAATATGTACAACAGGCGAGTCAAAATATTTGTGATTTTCAGCTTGCTGCTTCTGGTGGTTTGTTTGCTCCGCCTGGCACAAATGCAGTTACTGACCGCATCCTCCGTCCAGCATGAAATCGCAGAATTAAAGCAGCAAAGGGGCCAGTCCAGACAGCTTCAAACCATCAGGGGCAGAATACTCGACCGCAACGGCAATGTATTGGCCATGGATGAAGCCCGATTCTGGGTGCATATCAATTATGATCTCAGCTCTTTCCTGGATGAACGCCTGCGCAAGGCGATGCTCGCCGGGGCTGCTGACAGGCGCGATGCTGATGTCGCGGTGGCCAAAGTGGACGAGGAAATCCGTGAAAAGCTTGAGGATTTACAGCTCATAATTGAGAAGTGCGCGCAATTCAAGGCGGTGGAGCCATCGGTGATATGGGACGAGATTCAAAAGATCAACGATTATGTCTGGGGCCAGCGAATGTTCCAGGCCTGGCGAAAAAACTTCCCGAACTCAGAAGTCCGTGATGATTATGACAGCATAAACAGCATCCATATTTCTCGAGCAATCGCTGATTTTAAGACAAAGCAGCCCGACCCGAACATAAGGGACGAGCTTGCGAGCAAAATTGACATCCTTGAAATGCATGAGGACTGGGCGCTGCTTGAGTTGAAAACCGACGATGATGTTTTCGCCGCCCAATTGGAATTCATGGACACGGAAGGACTGCAAATTTTGCCGAAGGGCCACCGGTTCTATCCCTACGGTTCCGTTGCCGCCCAGACAATCGGCTGGGTCGGCCCGGCAACACAAGAGCAGGATAAAGAGCTTTTCGCGGACGACGAGTTGCTGAGCTATCTGGAAGGAGAGGTATGCGGACGGGAGGATGGAGTCGAGTATGTCTGCGAGACCGTCCTTCGAGGCAGAAGAGGCGAACTCAGTCACGATATTGACGGCCAGCTTACGAGCCGGACCGAGACTAAGTTCGGCAAGGATGTTACGCTGACGCTGGACATCGAGCTGCAGCAGAGAATTGAAAACTACCTGACCGGCTACCCGCACGATCCTAATTGCGGACCCGGAATGTCGGTCGTTGTCATTGAGGTCGGGACGTCTGACGTTCTCGCTCTGGTCTCGCTGCCTGTTTATGATTTGAACCGCGCCCGGTACGACTATAGTGATTTTGTTGTCGATGGCGATAAACCACTTATCAATCGGGCGATTAATGAACAATATCCACCCGGCTCGGTCGTCAAGCCGCTGATTCTCGTTGCCGGGCTCGAAACCGGCGCGATAACCGCCGAGGACGAAATCGAATGTCTCGCACAAGCAGCCCCGTTTGGGTGGCCCAACTGCTTGATCTATCGCAGATACAGGGCCGGGCACAGCAGCCGGTGGACCAACAACGCTCGCAATGCCATCAAGGGCAGTTGCAATATCTATTTTTCACACCTCGCCGACAGAATAGAGCCGGAGGTTTTGCAGCAGTGGCTCTTTAAGTTCGGTTATGGGCGAGAAGTTCTTTCTTTGTCTGCTTACGTTACCAAGGTGGCACATATCGAACAAAGCAGAAACTTTGATCAGTTATCCGGCGTAATATCAAGCGGTTTTGTCAGGGGCAAGATCCTAAGCTTCAAAGATGTGCCCCCACTGAGGAATCGGGAGAGAAGATTCTTTGGCATAGGTCAGGGCGACCTGCGTGTCACGCCTCTGCAGGTCGCAAATTCAATCGCCGCTATCGCCCGGGGCGGCATCTACAAACGACCGAAATTGTTGCACGAGCCACGAAATTCCGAGGGTGAGGACCTGGGTATTTCGCTCGGAACTTTGGCCGTCGTATATGACGGAATGAGTGCGGTTATCAACGAGGCTGGCGGCACGGCTCACACTCAATTCAAACCTTTCCTTGCGACTCTTGCTGCCGAGGACGTAAAAGTTTACGGCAAGACCGGCTCGACGGAAGATCCCGAGCACGCCTGGTTCGGAGGCTTCGCCCAGGACAGCACGGCACGCAAAATCGCAATCGCCGTCGTCGTCGAAGGCGGTCAGCACGGCTCCAGCGATGCCGCACCCCTGGCCCGTAACATAATCCAGTTCTGTATCGAAGCCGGGTACATCGGCAAATCCATCCTGACAGCGAAATAGGACTCCGCAGGACGTCTTACGGTGCTGCTCACAGCCGATGCCTCGTCAGTCGAAATAAGCAGGCAGTTTGTCCCGCCGGTAGTACTCAAACATCTTCGCTATCTGTTCCGGGAGAATCTTCGTAATCGACAGCTCCGGTAGGTCACTCTCCTCGAAGAACTCCACCTGCTCGGTCTCGGAGCTTGTCGTCGCCTGGCCTCCTGTGATTTCACAAATGAAGAACAGCTTATAAATATGATAATGCATCAGAGGCTTGTGCGGGTGTTTTCCCCGGTCATATACGGCTGCCAGACGCAGCGGCCTGACATGAAATCCCGACTCCTCCCACACCTCCCGCTCCACGCTCTCCGAGGGGCTCTCTCCGACGTCGGCCCATCCCCCCGGCAGCGACCACTTGCCGTCCGACCGCTCTTTTACAAGAAGAATCTTACTGTTCTGAAATACTGCGCCCCTCACATCCACCTTCGGCGTCGCATAATCCTTCTCACGTACGAACAAATCCAGCACATCCTCGATTTTCACGCCGGCTTGCTCCGCCAGCATCTCGGCTGCAATCTGACGTATTTGCTCGTATCGTTCCCGGTCAAACGGATCTTGCGCATAAGTCAATCCGTTCTGAGACAGCGCCTGCAACTGCTTCGTCCACTTCAACCACTTTGGTTCCATTTTCTAATCCCGATAGTGACACTTCTAATAGTATGATTTAAATCCAAAGAAATAATTGAAAATCAACCATCCATCAATCATAATTGACACGAAATGGACGAACAAGAGGAAAAGCAAGTTGAGGCGAAAAGAAGCCTTCCTGTTGGCAATATACAAAATCGAAAGGAGAATTAAAATGTACTGTACAAAATGTGGGACGGAAAATACAAATGACGCCCAGGTATGTCACGCCTGTGGCGCAGTATTAATATCATCTTCAGCACAAGATCCGGGTATCGGCGTTAAAAGCAGCGGCATGGCCATCGCTGCGCTGGTTCTTGGGATACTGAGTATTTTTACCTGTGCCCTTACAGCGATACCGGCAATAATCCTCGGGATTGTTAGCCTGGTGAGAATTGAAAAAAGCGGCGGCAGCTTAACCGGCAGGGGTTTTGCTATCGCGGGAATCATCGTTCCAGCTATTACGTTGCCTTTAATAGCACTGCTGATGGGAATTATGATGCCGGCTTTGGCCAGGACAAGACAATTAGCATTCCGAATGGTTTGCGCGGCGAATCTGTCCGGTATTGGCAAGGCAATGCTGATTTATGCCAACGATTACGAGGATGAGTTGCCTCGTGCCGGCGGTAAAAACAGCACCTGGAGTAAGAATATACCCAACTGGCAGGCGAGTAATAGATATGCTGCCTACGGCATGAAAGCCGATGGCACCGGCGGTCAGGCGAATATCTCATCCTGCTTTTATCTTCTGGTCAAGTATGTCGAGGTGACGCCTAAGTCGTTTATCTGCAAAGGCGATGCCGGGGCTACAGAATTTAGACCCTTCGATGAGGGTGCAGGCAACGTAAGACTGATCGACCTGTGGGATTTCGGCACAGAGCCGTCAAAGCATTGCAGCTACTCTTATCATATGCCATTTGGCCAGTACGCTCTAACGACATCGAGCGAACCCGGATTAGCCGTTGCTGCCGACAGGAATCCGTGGATGGATTCTCCCGGTGCAAGCGCCAAAGACATAGGTCTCTTCGATCCTGACGGCGGCAAAGAGGCTGTAAGGGCCGGCAATGCCATCGCTCACCAGGAGGACGGACAAAACGTCTTGTTTCTGGATATTCACGTAGGCTTTGAAAAACGCTCGTTCTGCGGCGTCAACGATGACAATATCTACACCTTCTGGGACGGCGGAGACATTAGAATAGGCAGTACTCCGACAGTTGGAGTAAGTGAGCCTCAAGATAAGCTGGATTCGCTGCTGGTACACGATGGACTATAGCCGAGTCGAAGAATCTGCTTTCAATAGATTTCTCCGCTCCGCGTCCCTAAGGGACGCTCCGGTCGAAATGACATGCTTTCAGTACAAAGAAACCATTGAAAAATTATCACCCACCAATCATAATTGACATGCAATGGAAGAATCAGAGGAAAAACTTAGCAAACTGGCGATTCTCTCTCTGGTGTTGGGGATTTTCAGTCTGTTTTTCTTTGTGCTGGCCGGGATACCGGCGATAGTAATCGGGGTTATCAGCATCCTCAGAATCCGTCGCAGCGCCGGCACATTGAGGGGGAAGTATATCGCGCTGGCGGGCATGAATATCTCAATCCTTTTAATGATTGTCTTTTACCTGCTTTGGAGCATTGATGCACCGCCGATTCCAGATGATTACACAATTGCAGATTTACGCTCAGCCCCGTCGGAATATGCCGAGAGCTTTGAGGTTCTCAAAAAATTGTTAGGAGAGGAGACTGATTCTTCTGGTGTCTCTGCTATTGAGATAACAAAAAGTGACAGTAGGATGATTGCTGAAGTAAAGGGGATCATAAAAACGGGAACGATCTCGGAAATCTCCAAGGCGCTCGACTACTTTGCGGAAGAAATAAAACAGATATGGGCAGATAACAAAGTAGCCAGAGACGTAATCCGGCGGCTCAATGAATTTCCTGAGATAGCCGACCTGACGAGTCCGAGCATCGATTTCAAGATTATGCAACTACAGGATCTAGCACAGTTGCCCTATCTTTATGAAGTCTACTCACATTTGCAGATCGAACAAGACGATATTCACGCCGTCACTGTGCAGTTGATCGAACTGGATTCTGTATTCAGGAAACTCAGCCTTAACGCCCGGCCATTGATCGGTAAATGGATCTGTAATGCCTGTATGACTGCCGACATGGTAACTGCGAACTCGATTGCAAACAATGCACGTGCTTCGCAGGAGTCTGTTGAAATGTTAGCAGGGCACTTCACACCCTTGACGAAGGAACAACTGTCACTGCGAAATAGCGTACTGTTTGAATATCTCATTAACAGGAATATAGGTCAAGGTAAGGTTGGGAAGATTCCACTGCTCAAAAGAAATTCCACGCTAAGGTTATACAGGAACGTCTGCGATGACTGGATTAACACTATGGAAGGTGTCGAGGATCCCAATATTGTGAAATTCCCGGTCTGGCCGTCTATCTATCAACGCATGGGTCCGGTTTCATTCCAGGGCTCCAAGTCGCTGCCTTTGCTTTATATCTGCTACAATCCTGTCGGCGCAATTCTTATGCGAATGAGGTTTGTTGCGCATGAAAGCTTTTTAAAACGAAAGGCTGCCATACAGATACATGATGACCTTCTGCAAATTGTTTTGAACAAGAGGCTCGGTGAGGAAGTAAATCTTAAAGCCTGTGCTTTTAGTGATGAATATATCATTGACGTTGAGAACAAGAAGATTTTCAGTCCCGGTCCCGATGGCAAGGCTGACACGAAAGACGATATAATGCTGCGGATCCATCCTGAGGTTTTGGGCTGGCGGAATTGAAGCCGGATTGCGATAAGATCACTATCGGCACTCGATACTGATAGGGGGGGCGAGCTTGTTTAGCTCGTTTTGGAGGATTCGGAAGAATTTGTTGTTGTCGGGCCAGATGATTTTTTCGTCGCTGGGTATTGGTTTGTCGAGTTCTTCGAGGAATCGGGCTATGATTGGCTCGTCGAGATTTTCTGCTGAGATTCCCAGGCCGAGCTTCTGGATGTATTGAGCGTTGATGATCTGCTCGTACTGGCCGGCCAGGGGAAGCAGGAGCATCTTTTTCCTTAAATACATGCACTCGCTTATCAGCGAAAAACCCGCTGAGGCGATAACGCCCCGGGTGCCGGCAAGGTCCGCGAGGAATCCTTCGGTGGAACGCTTCTTGAAAATGCAGTTTTCATATTCGGCATTCTCATCGAAGCCGTATATATAAAACTTCTGGGCGGCGAATTTTTGCAGGAGAGCCCGCAACTGATCCTGTTCGGTGCCGGTCGTGGAATACAGCAGGATATGCTCGCCCGATGTTGCGTTCAGTTCACAAACTATGGGCCTTACGATGGGCGGGGCTAAAACCGCCGAATCGATCCGCAGCGGCGATTCGAAGAAATTCAGGATGATATAGGCAACCGCTCCGATGTAATGGCACTCGGTCACCACGCTGGCGGTCAGTCGGGAAAACCAGTTCTTCGCCGGGTGGTCGAGCTTGCAGAGCGTCAGCATGTGCTCGTGGTCGATACTGATAAACGGCACGTTCTTTCGCCAGGCCCACCATGCACTGAAGGGCTCGAAATCGGATATTACTAGTTCCGGCCCGAACGGCTCAAAATGCTGCTTGAAAAGCTCATCGTTTAGCCTGTTGGCCTCGGGAAGTTTGAGAAGGTTCCTCTTGAGTGTTTCCGATTTGTCGATGCGCTGGCCCTCGAAAGCGAAAGACAGGCCGAAAACCTCTTTGACACGCGGGCCGAAGTATTGCTTTAGATACAAAAGTGACTTCTGCGAGCCTACGAACATCACATCGTGACCGGCATCGATGAATCTCTGCCCGATCAGGTGGGACCGGCTGCTGTGCCCGAATCCTTCTCCCGCGACGGCGTAAATTATTCTGGCCACTTTTTACAGACTCCGGAGCCGGGACCAAAGGCATGAATCATGGCTCTACTCAACGCCAAGGTAAGTGAGCGTTCTTTCAATTATTTTGGCCGCTACCGGTGATGAAACAGCTCCGCCGGTATAGCCTTTGCCGAGCGACCGATTCGGCTTGTGTATCGAGACCAGCACTACAATAGCAGGGTCCTCTGCCGGTGCACCGGCGACAAAGGAAGCAACATAATCCCTATCCGAATAGCCTCTTGAGTCGCTCAGTGCGATATTTGCGGTTCCGGTTTTGCCGAAAACCTGCCACTTATCGAGTTTTGCTCTCTTGCCCGTTCCCTCATTGACTACGCTGGCCATAGCCTCGGCAACAACCCATTTAGCAACCTCGGGTTTGACGATATACCCAACCGGCGGGGGCGGTCTTTTCAGCTCGGTGATATTTCCTTCGTTATCGACAATCGCTCTGACCATGAATGGACGAACCAGCCGGCCGCCGTTGGCAAGTATGCAGAAAGCCCGGAGTAACTGCATGCTGGTTACACAAATTTCCTGGCCGAAAGGTATCCGGGTGACACTATAACCGTCCCACGTATGCGCAGGCCTTAATAGCCCATCGATCTCTCCGGGAAGCTCAATACCCGTTTTTCTGCCAAAGCCAAAAAGCTTAAGCCCGTCGTGAAGCCTGTCTTTGCCGAGTCTTTGTCCGATTTTGGCCATGCCGATATTACTGGAGTTTATCAGAATCTCCCGTACGGTTAAATCTCCGAATCCCCGTCGATATTCTCCGATCCGCCCAAATAATCCTTTGCCGTAATAGTTTCCGTTTTCACAGAATATCTTCTCTGTCTTGTTCACCACCCCGGCCTCAAGGGCGATCGCGACCGCAACCGGTTTGAGAATACTGCCCGGCTCATACCAATCGGTGATTGCCCGGCTTCGGAAATTATTCGGGTCGGTTGTTCGGATATCGGCAGGATCAAAATCAGGCAGCGAGACCATCGCTAAAATTGCCCCTGTTTTCGGTTCGGCCACAATTGCCACCGCCGATTCCGCTTCATAGTTTTCGTATTGCTTGAAGAGCTCGTCTCGCGTGAACTGCTGTATAGTAGCGTCAATAGTTAAGATAATCCCTTTGCCATTGGTTAAAACGCCATCCTGCTGTTTTGCCCGAATGGGCCGGCGATAGACATCGGCAAAGAAAATATTCCGTGCGGCTGAACCACTGAGTTCTTTGTCGTATTTCAGCTCAATTCCTTCCAGTCCGCGATTGTCGAGACTCGTAAAGCCGACAACGTTTGCCGCAAGGTTTCCCATTGGATAATGTCTCTGCCAGTCGGACTGAACCCCGATACCGTAAATCTTGGTTGAGGCGCTGCATTGATTGTAATCTGTGGTTGTCTTGATTCTTGTGAAGCCCGGATTGCGGCTTTCCAATATCAGTTGGCAAATAATATGTGCGCCCATATCCACAATCGGGGCAAGTTCTGAGGATGTGGCTTTCGCGTCTTGTATCACTCGCGGCTCTGCAAAAATGGTTTGGACTTTATTGCTTGCGGCAAGCACTCTGCCCCGACAATCCAGTATTACACCACGCTGAGGCCGCAGGTTCCTGTATGACCGCCGCTGTCCCAGGCAGGCTTCGCTATAATGTTGATTCCTGCAAAACTGTAGATAGAAACACCGCCCCCCCAGTGCCAGAAATGACACCATTAGAAACAAAGAAAAAAAAATGGTTATTCGAACGCTTCTCAATTTTTATTTGTCAGTATTTGATTTATCAACACGCTGTGAAATCGCGGCAGGATTGATCAAGCCTTCCAGCAATAACTGCTTGGTGCCAAGCTCTTGTTTCAATCGGCTCATATCGGCGTTGTATGCACAACGCTCATAGAAAATACGATCATTGGCACTACGCAGATTAACGGCAAATATCAGAACAGCCGTAAAACAAAATACAACAAAAACAAAACGGAACTGGGACATTGTAAACGTATATCGTTATTCGTTCGGGGTTCAATCCTTAATATCTAATATTCGGCCCGATGACTGCTCAAGGATTTGCCGTTCCTTATCGAACCGGCATTCTCAGAAGCATCCCGACAGTTAGATCATTCTCGTCCTTAAGGACACTGGCATTGAGTTTGCTGATCTCTCGGTACCGGCTGCCATTTCCAAGCTGCCTGGCGGCAATACGCCATAAATTGTCGTCTTCCTGCACAATGTATGGTACGCTCTGCTCTTCTTTGTCGGGACGAGTCGAAAGGTGCTTGATGCCAATTGATTTTACCTTCTCAAATATTGAATCTGCAATGGTACTCTTTGTTTCTTTCTTATCCGCCTGCGAAGCCACGAGCGGCGGTATCGTAAGTTTTTGGCCGACGTAGATATCGTCAACAGTTTTCAGCAGTTGGCGGTTGGCTTCAAATATCTTCGCGATGTTTGCTCTTTTGTTGCCTTCCTCAGGTCCATAGAACTTCTTGGCGATATCGGCCAGAGTATCGCCCTCGCTAACCACATAGACTTTTGGCAGGGCCGGCCTGGCGGGCTTGGGTGTCTTGGCCTCAATTTTTTCTTCAATTTTTTCCTCAGAAATCTGTACCGGCGGAGCCGGCTCGACTGGTTCCGGTATAGTGGACTCGACTTCGTCGGCAATTTCCATAATTGAAGTGTCTTTTGCGACCGAAATGTCATTCGGCAATTGTATTTTAAAGCGAACATCCTCCTTTTGCTCAAGGGGAGGCTGAGTCTCTTCGTATGTCGGTTCGTTAGCTTGCTCGGTCCAGTCAAAAAGTCCAGGAGCCTGGCGTTCCCTGCTCCCGATTGGCTGCGTATCATTCTGTGAGCTGACCATGTTTGTGGTCATCTCACTGCCGTTTGTAGCACTGCGAAAGCGGGGCAGACCATTGATGACAAACGCAATTATAGAAATAAATACCAAGCCTAACAGCAATCCAATTTTCGCGTCCGAAGTCATAACAAAACTCCATTTATTTCCGGGGATCGCATAATGAGGTTATTGTTTTTGTGCGATCCTCAATTTTGCACTTCTTGCACGCCGATTTTCTTTGATTTCCTCTCGGGTTGGCACAATCGGCTTTTTCGTGACGATACTGTAAATACCTGACTTTCCATTTTGCCTGAAATCGCTTTTGACCAATCTGTCTTCCAGGCTATGAAAACTGATAACTGCTATATAACCATTTATTTTCAGCAGATCCGGTGCTGAAGCGAGCAGCTTCTTCAAATTCTCCAACTCATCGTTGACTGCAATTCTCAACGCCTGAAAGGTTCTTGTTGCCGGATGTATTCTGCTTCTTCGGCCTCGCTTTGCTTTGGCAAATGCTTTGCAGACTATCTGCGCCAGTTGGCCTGTTGTTTTTATCGGCTCAATTTCACGTTGCCGGACAATAAAACGCGCGATCCGTCGCGAGGCCCTGTCCTGACCGAAGTTGTAAATCAAATCAGCCAGGGATTTTTCATCCGATTTATTAACTATATCGGCTGCGGTGCGTTTTAATCTTTTGTCAATTCTCATATCAAGAGGCATATTTGTCTGGAAACTCAGGCCAAATTCGGCATCGGCCAACTGTACCGAGCTGACACCCAAATCTGCGAGTATGAAGTCAACCTTTTTGATGCCCTTACCGGCAAGCTGCTCGTCGATTCGAGAAAAGTTCGAATTCAGCAGAATAACCTTACAGGCAAGCTCCTTTAAATTAAATTGGGCCTTTCGGACAGCATTTATATCGACATCCAGACCGACGATGACTGCCTCAGGGCCCAAGGTTTTACCGAGCAGAAGGCTGTGACCTCCCTGTCCTATGGTCGTATCGACCATCACGCCATCCGAGGGCAGCTTTATCTGCTCAGCTAACGTACCGGCAAGAACCGGAGTATGCTCTATTGTCGAACCATCCACTTGTTTCGTATGTCATATAATATATGCCGTATTTACTGTCGTGTCCCCGTGGATCGGGGGCTCACTCGATACTCAACCCTCATAAGAAACTGAAATTCAGCCGACAGCTACCGCATTCTTCTGACTTAAAAGTTTTGCTGCATCGGGCGAAAATGCAACGCCTGAAAAAGTCTCGCCGAGACTTCTCAACTGCTCCAGCCTTTCATCGAGAATTGCCAGCGAGGCGAAAGTGTGTTCGTCAACCTTTCTTTTGCCGGCGAGACTTTCAGCTACAATCCTGCAATGGTTCGAATCCGTTCCAATCATTTTGTCTTGTCTCCACTCCAAAAGTCAAAGTTCTTCGTTTTGTTTTAGCAGGACAACCTGCCTTGCCTGAGACATCTGTTTCTGATATTGAGCCATATGGTCTGAAACGTACTGTTCCCAGCTTTCGGTGTTCCACAGCTCGATATGGTCTCTAACGCCGATAAGCGTAATCTGGTCTTTTAATCCGGCTCTCTTTCGTAATATTTCATTCAGAAGCAATCTGCCCTGGCCGTCTAATTCCACCTTGCTTGACATGGCAAAGCTTATTCGCTCGAATACAACAGCCTCATCAGGTGCCGTGGTCCCGGGCGTAACCGCAAGGGCTATTTGCTCGAAATACTTCTCAGGGTACAAACAAAGTATGCCGTTGGCGCCGAGGACGAGATAGAAATTGCTGCCGTGCTCATCGACATCAATCTGGTTTCTTAACTTGTTAGAAATCAGGACTCTGCTTTTGTTATCGACAACGTGCTGATATTCGCCTGTTAATAATAGCATGGCAATCGTCCCACTTGGCCTATTCAATATGGGAGAATATACCACTTTCTACCACTTTGTCAATATTTGCGAACATTTTTTTTGGGGTTTTTGCAAAATTTTATTATAGGACGGATGCCTGGAGTGGTTAATTCATTCGTATACAAATGCTTACGAAAATGCGATGGCAGTTGTGCTTTGACTTTTTTTTGCTGCTCGAACGCTTTTTCCTGCATTATGTGAATTTGTTTCAGTTAGTTTATTGAACTTGCTTCTTATTTTAACTGAAAAAACTGTTTAAGAAAGATTTGAAACGATTTTTCCATGCCGGTCAAATATGCCGTTAGATGCGATACTGCCATTTCTTATGTCCCCGGCAGGGCTGTCTTGGGAAAAAGCTAATATATTTGGCTCTTCCGGTTAATGGGCAGGTTGCTACGCGATCCGGGAAGAAGAAAAAAATCATATGGAGTTCCATAGCCCCAAATCTGCTCCTGCTGGTACGCCCCGAAACGAATTTTGGCCTCTTTGCAAACGATTTTTCCTTTAAATACAACCTCAAAGCGACTTTTATGCTTACTTTTAAGAAATAAACCGTGCACTAAGCGAACCTGGTGCAAGTCAGCAGGTATAAATCATGGTATGTCTCAATGTGCCAGGGGCAGCCATCTGCTGAACGTGGAGTTCTTACGGGAATGCTATGGGTATATCGGCAGGGAGAAGGCTCGTATGAGATATTTGTACTGAAATAGATTCTCCAAAATCTGCACGAGAAGCAGAAATTAGTTGAAAAACGATGCTATATCGTGTAATCTAATAAAAGCAGCGCTATAAATGGAATGTTTAATAATGTATATTTGAAAAATGTGAGCGAGGATAGTGGTAAATCACAAGAACAAACAAACAGGCAGCAAAAATGGGCGGCAGGGTGCTACTGGGAAACGCAAGGGTAAGCGGCTTTGGATCATAATTTTCCTGCTGATAATTGGCGGTACCGCGATTGTGCTTTCGGGATGGATGAGAACGCCGTTGTCAACCGATGCCGAAGGCGCGAGTAGCACATTCACAGTGCGCGAGGATGACCTGGTCATTACGGTGACAGAGAGCGGCAATATCAAAGCTCAGGAGTCCACGGATATTATGTGTGAGGTTGAGGGCCGGGGCGTCGAAATTGCCAGTATCGTTCCCGAGGGTACGCTGATTACTCCTGAAGATGTTGCAAAGGGGAAAATTCTCTGCCAATTAAACGCGGCTGAGCTCCAAGACAGATATAATCGCGAATTGATCGAATTTTCGACTGACAAAGCGAATTATTTGGGGGCCCAGGAGTCTCACCTGATCCAGAAGAAGCAGAATGAATCCGACATTGCCGCGGCACAATTGGCGGTTGAGTTCGGCCTTATGGACCTGCAAAACTACCTGGGCGAAAAAGCATCGCAGGAACTCGTCGACGAGGAGAGCCGGGACCCGAACGTAGTGATCGAAATGGCAACATTGCTGGGACTTCTTGACGACCCGAATGACTTAGGCGGCGAGGCTTCACAGATGTTGAAGCAATATCAAAATGATATTCTTCTTGCCGAGGGACAGCTCGAAAAAGCGACAGACGTTTTAACGGGTACACAAAAGCTTCATGATGCGAACTATGCATCGGACCTTGATTTGAAGAGCGCCCAACTAGACGTGAACCGGTTTCGGATTCAAACAGAGAGTGCCACTGAGGCGCTCAGATTGTATAAGCTCTATAATTTTCCAAAACAAACAAAGCAGTATCTGAGTGACTATCACGAAGCCAAGCGTGAATTGGACAGGACCGTGGCTAGCACTCGATCCGAGCTGGCCCAGGCCCAGGCGAGACTTGAAAGTACCGAAGCCTCGTTTAATCTCCAGAAAAGTCACGTTGCCAAGCTTGAGCGGCAAATTGCTGCGTGCATTATTCGTGCACCCAGCCCGGGCATCATCGTCTACGGCACCAGTGCGGACTGGCACCAGAGGCGAGAGGACCCGATCGAGGTCGGTGACATGGTTCGCCGGGGCCAGAAGATTTTTACCATTCCCAACTCCAATGTTATGGGCGTTGAACTGAGAGTCCACGAGTCGTCGGTAAATAAAGTTCTGCCGGGGCTGGATGTGACAATTACAGTAGAAGCTCATCCTGACATGGCCTTTCACGGTAAAGTAGTTAAGGTCGCCCCATTACCGGATCCTCAGCAAGGCTGGCTCGATCCCGGCGTGAAGCTCTATACGACATATGTCACGATCGAAGGCTCACACGAGGTTCTCAAGCCGGGAATGTCGGCAAAAGTCGAGATTCTCGTTGAACAGTTGCATGGCGTCAAAATCGTGCCGGTTCAGGTTGTTGAAAATCGTACCGGCAAGAAATTCTGTTATGTCGCAACTGACTCGGGCCCGCAGGAACGTGAAGTCGTAACTGGGGCGTTTAACAACACCTTTGTCGAGATCGTCAGCGGTCTGCAAGTCGGCGAGAGGGTATTGTTAAGTCCTCCGCAGGGGATTGAACGGGAACCTGCTTCCGAGACAAAACAGCCGCGGCGACAATCCACGGAAGACAAGCAGCCGCAGGATAATGCCGAACAAGGCGGCCAGTCTCCCGAAGAACCTGCTCCCGATTCAGGCCTTTCAACAACGTCGTAACTTCAGCACGCTTTCCCCAAAATTGCCTATGGGGGCCGAAATACAGTCTTAACCAGTCCTCCTATTTTTAGAATCTATAGAAAAAGCTGACGGCAATGACGGGATAGAACTTAAATGGATCCAGTTCGTCTTCTATTTCGGCAGTTTCCTTTGCCAGATCCCCCGCCAGGCTGGCTACCGGCCCGGTTGCCGAGAGACTAACATCAGGAGTGCTTATGAAAGCAACGCCAAAATCACAGGTAAATCCCCACCTCCTGCTATGAGTTAGCGGATTGCCCCAGCCGATTCCTACATAAGGTGCTATCTGATCTATTTCTAAACAGCCGGACATAGTACCTATTTCAGCGGGTGTGTAGGTTGTATTTCCAATCTCTTGCTCTTCAGTCGGCATCGCGTCAAGATTGACTTTATGGTCCATTGACAGAACACCGCCGCTTAGACGAAAAGAACCGTCAAAGACATACCAGTCGACCAGTCCTGTTATAGAGAAAAAATCGAATCCAAGTTCGTAATCAACATCTTCTAATTCTCCGTCATAATCATAGCTGAACGTATTTATGCCGACCCGGGCGTTAACTTTCGGAGCTACTGCCGTGGTAAATTCCCCGCCGAGTCCCAGCGTACTGCTTTTTGCCAAAAGGGCAAATTTACCGCAATCCGTACATCCGCTATCCGTACACCCAGCTCCACAAGAAAGTAAAATTGACAAGATTAATAACAACATTGCATTTAGTTTCATTCTCATAGCATTTCCTCATATAGTTAAGTTAATGATTTTAGTTACTGATCCCATTGGATCACCC
>CAZSOR010000022.1:3739-28242 GCA_964608395.1 uncultured Pirellulales bacterium | reverse complement strand
TCACCGTAATCTGCGTGCTGCTGATAGACGGCAAGTATGTCTTCAACGCGGAATGTGTTTGGCTGCAATGTTATATACAGAACGGCCACGGTGCCCAGCGTTGCCGCAATGAAAACCAAGCACAGGATTTTCTTTCGCATCAGAATCCTTTCTTATAGGCTGCCGCCTGCGTTAAGGCCGGCGTAAACCTTGAGCTGACATTTCTTATATCAGGATAATAATATCAAACAAGCCGGAAACAGTAAACGTCAATAGCGGAGGAAGTCTGGATCACGAAGTCGTGGAGATGGATCTGGCTCCGATCGAAAAGCTGGTTTAGGCGAAACCAGGGGATAAGATCTTAATATTCAAATGGGTGATCGCGAGATTTTTGTCTCTTGAATCATATATTTCTGAGTGGTATAATCGCCTCTGTATGACTTGGACAACTTTATGCTTTGTTAACCTTTACTCGGGAAGGGATACAAATGAAGTCAAACCAGGCTGAACAATCCTCAAATATGAATCAACATTACCCTCAATTACAGAAGAAGTTGATTTTCCGGGTTCTCGCTTCCTTGATCTTTAGCTCATTGCCTGCAATCGCCCAGCCTTCCGCCGGCCCGTATGGCCCGATTTGGCAACAATACAATTTACCACAAGTGGAGGGCCGGATTTATTATGTCGCGCCCGATGGACGGGCCGATGAACAGGGAACGACACTTGAGAAGCCGGCAACTCTATCGGCGGCAATAGGGCGAGTCAAGACCGGCGATGCGATTATTCTGCGCGGCGGAGTCTATCGGACTGGAGGTCTGCTTTTGAACCAGGGGATCACCATTCAACCCTATGCGGACGAACATCCTGTCCTTAAAGGAACCATGGTCGCAACCCAATGGGAGCATCCTAAGGACGGATTGTGGAAAACATCCTGGTCCCGTTTGTTCCCTTCCAAACCTGCGGAATGGTGGCGACCACGGAGGTCAACGCCGCTTTACCTTTTTAATAATGACATGGTATTTATCAATGGCGAATTATTGAATCCGGCCGGTGCCGTAGAAGACGTTAACGAGAGCTCATATTTCATCGATTACGATGCAGGACAAGTTTATATCGGCACCGATCCGGCAGGCAAACTTGTCGAAATCACCGCCTTCGATAGTGCAATAACACGAACAACCGGAGACTGCCACGGCAAAAGTTCCGACGGCAAAGGTCCGGTGATTCGTGGAATCACCTTCACCCAGTATGCTTTCCGTGCGTTCGAAATCGAGGGCAAAAACCCGGAGGGATTGTCCGATGAGTCCAGCCACGGAAAGGACATGACAGGCATGACTTTGGAGCATTGCGCCCTGACCTATTGTTCCCGTGTGGGCGGCTACTTCAGGGGCGACCATTTAACCATCCGGCATTGTTTGGTGAGCGATACCAGTACGGAAGGGATCTTCATCCTGAGCTCGTCCGATGTTCTTTTGGAAAAGAATATCTTCAGGCGCAACAATATCGAGAATATTCAGGGATACTTTCCAGCAGCGGTGAAAATCTTCAATCAATGTTATCGCGTGACCTGCCGGGACAACCTTGTCCTTGACCATCCCAATTCGAACGGTATCTGGTATGACGTCGGCAACGTTGACGGGGTCTTTATCAACAACTGGATTGATGGGACGGATAACGGCTTTTTCCTTGAAATTTCGAAAGGAGTTATTTGTGCCGGAAACGTCTTTGTCAATTGTCCGACCGGCATTAAAGTGCTGAATAGTTGTGATGCCCGGGTTTATCAGAACACCATGATCAACAGCGGAGTCACGTTCGAACGTACGGCCAGAAGCGCTGTGGGCGACCACTTCGGCTGGCACCCCAGCACCGGCCCGGACGTCGAAGAGCGGGACGGACACGTTTTTGTCAATAATCTACTGACAGCGAATGAACAATTTCGCAGGCCGCTTCTGCAGGTTCGCCAGCCGGCAAATATGTATGAACGACTCAAAAAGCCGCAGTTCAGACAGCTCGATTACAATGTATATGTACGTTCGAAGAATCCTGATTCGCAGCCGGTGATTGTCTGGAGCCCGGTCCCTGCCGGCAATCACAGCGTGCAATTAAAATCGCCGGACGGTTTACATAAATTACATCCGGAATTTTCGGCTCATAGTCGGAATTTCGCAAATTATGACGGCCCATTATTTAAAAGTGCCGAACTTGGAAATTACGAATTATTAAAGGCATTCCCGGGCTCTGGCACAGCATCTGAACTTCCGGCCGAAATCCGGGTGATTCTCGGCCGGGAGAAACAGGATGTCCGTTTTCCGGGTGCATTTCCTTTATCCCCCTGAGCCTGAAAGGAAGAGCATCGGCTATTTTAACAGCCCATGTTTACCTGTTGAAGTTTATGGTGACTAACGTCAATTATACATTCTCTCTGACGACAGTTATCTCTACCGTTCTTTAGTAACATCCTTCTTGTGGCGTAAGCCCCTTTGGGAGGCCCCCCTATAGGGAAGCGGATTTTTTGACATTAATTTTTTTCCACTGCCCATTCTACAGACTGTCAAAGCCCATCATTATCAAGCACAACTCATCGAAAAATGTACTCCCTATGGGGCAGGCGTACACCTTTAATTCCCCCCCCAGGTAGGACAATACCTTCTCAGCCTGCGGGGTCTTACCCTTACACACAACTTGTGGCCAGGCCACGGGCATAAGAAAAAACACCTAAACCAGCACAAAGTAAGTAGGATGGGCAAATTTTTGCCCATGCTGATAATGTAACGTAATCCAAACCGCATGGGCAGTCACCAGGACGCCTTACGGCGGAGACCTGCCCATCCTACATTCCCTGTTTTTTAGAGAACAATCTTACAATAAAACTACTTGTTCTTCATACTTTAATCAAGCAAAACTCATCGAAAAATGTACCGTACACCTTTAATTCTCCCCAGGCAAATTGAATTTAAAGACAAAGGGGAAAATCGCCAAGCCAGCCAATAGGGAAACCAAAACATCTGCCGCGCCTGTCGCCAGTGCGTATTTAGGAATGGAAATCTTTTTAGGCAAATAGGCGGCAAAAGTAGCCGTACCCACACCTCCTACTCCCACCGAGAAGAAGGCCTGCCCCAAGGCTTTCAAGGCAACATCGGGAGTGATCTTGGAAAAATCCGGTACAAAGAGAAAGGCCAATCCCTGCCTAAAATCGCCCCAGATCATGGCAAAGATCACTTGTATTACGAGCATCACAAACAAGGCCGGCAACATCCAATTGGCCGCCCGTTCAATGCCCTTGCGAATGCCCCTGGCTACAATCAACATCGTCAAGAACATCAAGAGTGAATACCAGCCCATCAATTCCCAGGGATTGCCGACCAACTGATCGTAGGTCGCGTTCGTTGCTGCGGCAACATCACCGCCCCTAAGCACATTAGCAATCTTAAATACATAGGCCAACGACAAGCAGGCCACCACCGCGTAAAAAGTCAGGGCCAATAGGTTCATGGAAATACTCAGCCAGGGGAAAAAACGCCAGTATTTACTGCCCCCCTCTTCCCGGGCAATCCGCGCAATCGAGCGAACCGCACTTTGCCGGCCATAACGTCCCACAGCAATTTCCGCCATCATGATCGGCATACTAATACACAACACAAACAGGAGATAAAGCAGCACAAAGGCCCCGCCACCATTCTTACCGGCCAGGTACGGAAAAAGCCAAATATTCCCCAGTCCAACCGCCGCTCCGATACAAACCAGTAAAAACCCCCGTGGCGAAGACCAAGTCTCGTGAGAGGATGGTTCTGACATAGACAGCTCCCTTGATCACAGATTAATCATATACTAGTTCGAATCAGCACAGATATCCGTTGTAGGGTAGCTACCTGTAAGGTTACTGCAACCAAAAAATGAAAAAAACAGCAGGCAACCTCGTAACAACTCCGTGACGTATTGGCGTTAGTACCGCGTGTCGAGCCAGTCGGCACGGTCTGTAAGCCAGGACTTCATGCGGTCCAGGCGGCTTGTCCATTCGGCTTCGCTGGAGAGACCGTTGAGCAGGGCCTTCTCCGGGCTGATATCCGCAGCCTGTCCGTCGATAATGGCTTCAATGGCCTGATTGCTCATGGGTCCCTGACGCAGTTCATGCCAGCGGGCCTTATAGAGCTGTTCGAAGTCGGGATCCTGAAAGAGTCGACCATACCAAAGCCGGTCGGCACGGTGCATGGAAGAACCCGTGGCCCCGCCGGATACGTAATAGGCACTCCAGTTGTAATCCCAGGCCGGTCCCATGCGGAGTTTGCCGTCGTCACCCTTCCAGGGGAACAAACTGATGAGCAGGCCATCTCCATTGCGTGTGAGCACATTGAGAATAAAGTAGTCGACGAAATCCTGATCGTCGAGGTACTGGCGATAACCATTCACCGGGTCACGCCAGAGGCCATTGTCATAGAGTACATCCTCAAAACCAACAAACCAGTTTTCAATGGCAGCCCGCTGGGCCGTGTTGATTTTGTAGCCATTGGGATTATCGAAATTCAAAAAGCCATTGCTTTGCCGGGGAATGTCATCTCCACGACTGGGGGTATTAGGCGGAGTTTGCAGATCACGGTTGGGACCGGCCGTATGGAAAAACTGGGGCTGAGTGGCCCCGTTGGGTGCGGGCCAGCCGCCTTCGTATTCAGCGTCCATTCGGTTTATATTGAGCAGCCAGCCGCCCTGGGTACCGTCCCCGGAGAGCTTTTCAAAGTCGAGCCGATCCTTACCCCGTGACACCTTTTCCATCAGGGCATAAACACCGCGTCGATCCTTCAGGGCCAGATCACCGCCGTCTTCATTAACAAAAACTTCCACCCAGCGGAACCGAACCGTATAGCGACCAATGTCTTGACTCAACTCGTAGGCAAAGGTATTGAACAGCAGCGACGGATCCTTGTTGTTGTCCGGATCAGGAAAGTAAAGGAGCCAATCGGAATGCTCGGGCATGTCTAAAGGCGAAACGTCTTCTTCTTCGCCCAGGGCATCCCAGGCTTCGACACTATAGGGTTTCTGTCGCCAACTGGTTGAATAGGCACCGCGGCCGCGAATACCGATACGACTGAACATCTGCGGGGAATCCGCCAGAGCACTGATACCGTTGTCGCGGGCAAAGGTGGCCCAAACAGCGTGCTGTCGAGGCAGTTGTCGAATGCCGGAACCGGTACCGCTCCAGCCTTTCTGCGGGATGGTGCCAGCCCCGAAGTTCTCAATAATCAGGATGGGAAGAGTGGACGTATACTCTGTCAGGTCGGAAGCCAGTTGCACATAGCTCTCGCCTGTCACCCGACTTATCTGATCGCCTTCAATGGCCACGGCCTGTACCTGGGTTGAACCGGTCACGGTGATAGGTCCGGTATAGATCTGCCCTTGCTCCGATCCCGGCACAGCGCCGTCCAGGGAATAACGGATTTCCAGGCCCGGTGGCTCAGTATTCAGAACCAGCTCAAAGGCCTCAGAAAACATCCCGCTGGCCTGCGAAAACAGGACGGGTAATGGAGGAGGAGGTGTATCGTTATTGGGTAGCCAAGGGGTGGGAATCCCAAAATAGCATTCCAAGGACATATCTCCACCCAGAATACCATAGGAAATGTCCGGACGCTGAGGAGGAAAGATTGGCGCAAAAGCATGAACAAAATCCGGTCCTACCAGGGCCAGGTACTCCCCTTCATTTTTCAAGCGAAAATTCGTATGCGGGAAATACGTGGGATCGGCTCGGTCCTTGCCCGAGGCAAAGACCAGCAGACGGCTGCCTGCGGGAATCTCCCAAGCAGGAAAGGCCCACTTGTTGGGATTATCCTCTTTATCCGTGAGAAAATGTCCCTCCAGGCTGATAGGCTGGTCTGTGGGATTAAAAACTTCAATCCAGCCACTGAAATCCCCATCCTCGTCAGACCGGATCGATTCATCATCAGCCAGAAACTCAGAGATCACCAGATGGCTGGCAGGTTGCACGACATCCACAATAAGCTCCGACGAGGTTGTGCCGAAAGCATTGGCAACCGTTAGACGATAGACCGTTGAATTGGCCGACGATACTTCAATACTACCGGAACCATCGGTGGTGTAACCGGTAACGTCCAATCCTCCTGGTTCAATAAAAAATGTCTCCCCATAGCGGACATTCCAGGAGAGGGTGACCGTGTCGTCTGCGTCAATGAAGACTCGGTCGGTATTGAAGGTATCAACGACCGGTAACGGATCCACGATAACCGTGGTTTGCGCAGTCACCTCACCAGCCTCATTACCAGCCGTTAAGGTGTAAGTGGTTGTACTATTCGGTACCACTGTTAAAGCAGGCATCCCCGTAACATCCTCGCCATCGATTGACAGATCTGTTGCACCTTGCACCTGCCACTGTAATGTAACGGATTCCGGTGAAAAAACGGTTTCCGGATCAGAGACAAAGGACCGTATTACCGGCAAACGCACTATGCCGTTATAGGCATCGGCATGTTGTTGCAGGATATCACCGGGAATGATTTCGTTATACACGGTCAGCCGATAAATCGTACCAATCATACTCTCACTGCTACCGGGATTGGCACCCAGGTAGCCCCGGCCCGTGGGCATAGCAAAATCCGCTGTTACACCGGAGACAGAGCCGCCCACGGAACCATTGTGGTAAAGCGTCATGGTTGAGGTTGCTGCCTTCCAGACAAAAGCAATGTGCGTGGGCGTCGTGGGAGTAGGAACCGCTGGAGAAAACAGATAGTCCTTCACTCCTAACTGAGTAAGTCCCAACTGGCCCGTGTTGTTCCACTGTTCAAAGCGAAGATTACTTCTGGTATTAGTGCCCACAGCCAAATACTTGCTGTTATCTCCACTCCCCGGATCTCCCTCTAGAATGAACTCAATGGTCACATCCCCAGAGGTCTCGCCAAAATCAAACGCAGCACGCCTACCTCCGGGAAAAACCTCCGCCTCCATCAGCCGCGCTGTGGGCGTTAATCCCAAGGCAAGATCACTCTGAATGATCTCATCATAGGCCTCTAAATCAGCGTAGAGAAGCGGAGTTACACTACATACAACACAAAAACTAAATAACCAAAGAAGCAAACTCTGAGAAGCACTTGTTTTTGACATTTTTCACCCACACCCTATCTCATAAGCAATATTATAAGACGATTGATTTTAACCACCATTTTGATGCTATTATAACTTATGTAATGGCAATATTCTAGCAAAATCAACGGACAATTACAAGTGAATTAAGAACCCCGCGTGATGGCTAAATTCTCATTTTCCCCTCTTTTTGCCCCAAAGACAAATAACATCTAACTGTAAAGCCAGGATAATAGGGACAGACCCTATTATAAACTCTATTTTAAACTGATCCTATTGTAAACTACACATCACTGCTGTCTATATGTTTTCCGTATAACTGAGTTTCCATGTAACATCGCAAAACTTTCGGCATAAATCAAAAAATCACAATCTTCAATGTTGCCGCTTCAGAGCCGATCAATTTCCTTGCCTACCCGGTGTTGGAGATCGGCGGCAAGCCGGTAAAAGCGAAAGTTGAGTTTTCATTCATTCGAAATAACTCTCGCAAGCTGTAATATTCACGGAGTATGAATTTATTGAATCTTTGGGTGGGAAATTGTCCCAGCCATCCCATTTTCTCTATTTTCAATAAGTTTTACTCCCACAATGCTATTTCTTTTTTGCTTTTTCTCTGTTTTATTGAGATAGACTGTAAAGTATCTTTCGCTTCGTCCGGAGCATTGTCCGTTATCTTTTTCGATCAGAATTTCGGCAGTTTCGCCAATAAATTGCCGGCGATATTTTAGCCCGAGCTCAATATTCAGGTCGCGCAATATTTTTGACCTTTGTTTTATAACTTTATTATCGATAGAGTCTTGCATATCGGCAGCGGCTGTGCCCTTGCGCGGCGAGAAAGTGAAAACGTGCATCTTTGCAAAACCAACAATCTTAGCCATATTAACAGTCTGCTCAAAGTCGGCGTCCGTTTCGCCGGGGAAACCAACGATGATATCGGTCGTTATGGCGGGCCTGTCGAGCCGGGATTTGGCGGAATCGACTTTTTCTCTGAATTCTTCGATTCTGTATTGCCGGCACATTTTTCTCAGGATATTATCCGAGCCCGATTGCAGCGACAAGTGTAGATGGGGCATAATGTTAGGGTGTTGGCAGAGCGTATCGAGCAGTCGCGGCGTAAGATCGGCGGGCTCCAGCGAGCTTAATCTTATCCTTGCAAGATTGGGGATTTCCGCCATCTTATCGAGCAGGTCGGCGAGATGATTGTTTTGCTGATCAAGCCAATTTTTTCGCCTGACAGTTTCCCGGCCGTAAGCCCCGAGAAATATTCCAGTTACGACGATTTCTCTATGTCCGGATTCTACAAGCGCTTGCGCCTCGTTCAGAACCTCATCGGCCGGTTTGCTGCGAACAAAAGGCCGGGTTTTCGGTACAATACAATATGTGCAGTATCCATCGCAGCCATCTTGAATCTTTAGAAAGGCTCTGGTTTGGCCCTCGAACGACGTTAGCGGCGGCAAATTCATGTTATTGTTTAACTCGTTTTTATACTTGATTTTGTAGCTCTTTTTTGCTTTAATGGTAGTGTCCGGACAGGATTGAGTTCTTTGGGAAGTTAGGGTGGCAGCTTTGTTGTTGATTATGCAGCTTAGCGTATCAGCAAGATCGCTTCGATTTCTGATCAGATGAACATCTTCAGCCATAGAGTTCAATTCGCCGATTTGTACGGTCGGCAGGCATCCGGAGACGATGATAACGGCGTTTGGACTTTGCTTTTGGGTTTTTCGAATGCATTGCCGGCTCTTGGCCGATGCTGTATGTGTTACGCAGCAGGAATTAATAACGACCAGGTCGGGCTTGTTAGACGGTTCGACTTTATGGAGCCCGAAATTTTCGAGTAATTCTCGAATTTGCTGGCTTTCATATTGATTGACTTTGCAGCCAAGAGAATTTATGGAAAAAGTCTTCATAGTATGATATAATGTATATTTGTTTGAATGGATTTACAAGGCTAATTGAAAACTATGCGAGAGGAGTGTTATGGCTGCGGAAACCGGCACAGTCTGGGCAATCGACATAGGAAATAGTTCCCTTAAAGCATTGTACCTGAGTACAGAGCGCGGGGTTGTAGAAGTAATGGGCTTCGATAATATCCGGCACGGCAAAATACTCAGCGGAAGTAACGTGACGGAGGCGGAGAAAGAAGAGCTAATCGCATTAAGTTTGCGCCAGTTCGTCAATAAATACGACTTGAGCCTGGACGAGATAGCAGTTTCTGTGCCGAGCCAGAATAGCTTTGCACGGTTCGTGAATCTGCCTCCCGTCGAGGAGAAGCGCATTCCCGAAATGGTGAAGTTCGAAGCGGTTCAGCAAATTCCTTTCGGCATCAACGATGTCCAGTGGGACTGGCAGTTGATGACAGAGCCGAACAGCCCTGAAATCAAGGTTGGTATTTTTGCGATTAAAAATGAAGTTGTCAACTCGGTACTGGAGCACTTTAACAGGGAAGATGTACAGGTCAGCTACGTGCAGATGGCGCCGATGGCTCTTTACAACTACCTGCTGAACGACCGTCCCGACCTGGTGACATCCGACAGTCAGGCAACCGTCGTTCTCAACATTGGTGCGGAAAATACCGATTTGGTTGTCTGCACAAAATCAGCCGTCTGGCAAAGATGTATTCTTATCGGGGGCAACGCTTTTACCAAAGCGATAGCAGACACATTCAGGCTTAACTTTGAAAAGGCCGAAAAACTAAAACGCACGGCTCCAGTGAGTAAATACGCCCGGCAGATACTCCAGGCAATGAGACCCGTTTTTACGGATCTGGCCTCCGAAGTCCAGCGGTCACTGGGCTTTTACAACAGTTCCAATCCCAATACAAAAATAGTCAGAATCGTTGCTCTTGGAGGCGGAACAAAGCTGCGGGGCTTGCTCAAGTATTTGCATCAAACGCTGCAGATACCTGTTGAGAGGCCGGATTCGTTCAAAAGACTCGGGATGGGCCCGGGAGTTTCGCCGGCGAAGTTCCACGAAAATGTCAGCGACTTCGGTATTGTTTACGGTCTTGCACTGCAGGGTCTGGGCCTGGCCAGGATAGAGAGTAATCTGCTGCCCCGCAATATCGCCCGTTCAATGGCCTGGGCGAGTAAGGACAAGTACTTTATTGCCGCGGCGTGTATATTGCTTGCCGTCTCACTTCTATGCTTTGCGCGAACCGGCCTGGACAAAATGAATTACACGAAGAACTCTCAGGTCAGGCAAAAAATTGCGATGGCTCTCAAAAGTGTCAATGATGCCAAAGTGATGTTCGATAAGGAACAGGAGAAAGGCACCAAATCTGATAAAATAATAAACGAGGAGTTTGAACCCTTCGCATATCGAGAAGTCATTCCGCTCTTGCACGAGACGATTATCTCAGCCCTTCCAAATGAGCGTCACAATCCGGAACAGGCCGAGTTGTACAAGGCTTTTACCGCCGGCGATGTGAAAACGATTAAGGAGATTCCCAGAAAGCAGCGCAAGCAGATCTTTATCACGGGGATGACTATTTACTTCACAAATGATCTGGCCGGGGCGAAGTTTGGCGGAGCCGATGTCTGGAGAAGGTCGCGAGGAGGCGAACCCGGAATGGAAGGCGGAGGAGCGGAAGCGGAATATGAGTACGCCATGATGATGGAGGCTCAGATGGGGGGCAGAGGAATGTATGAATATGGTCCTATGGGTTCCTTGGGAGGCACCGGGGGGGAGGAGAAGTATTCCGGATTTGTGATCCAGATCCTCTGCTATAGTCCCTATGGCCGGACAGTGACTGAATTGGGCAAAATAATAGATCCTCCCAACGTTGAGCAGACGCCGGATGAATGGGGATTTATTACGCGGTTGGCGCATCTTGATGATATTGCTGGAGATGCCGATAGTCCTTTCGAGCTGTATAAAAAAGAAGATACCGAGCAGTTTAGTCTGGAGATAAAGGAAGTCACCCTGGATGGTGAGATGCCTGAGGGGATAGGCATATGGGAAGAGCTGATAGACGAAACAACCCAGACCGGACCCCGTTCGGTCGCTACAACACGTAATTGGATTTTGATTGACCCGATGACCAGGGAGATCATCAGTAAGGAAAGCGTGCTGAACGAGGACGGGAAACCGAGGCTCTACCAGGGCAAGCCGGTTTACAAGGTCAATGATCATTGGTTTGTACTAAATGCCAAATTTATCTGGCGAGACGCACCGGAGCCGCCCGAGCCGCCTGTAACTTCCCGGTACGGATCGATGTCACCACAGCGGCCAACTACGAGTCCATCCTCATCGAGTTCCGGATCTTCCGATAAAAGTTTACCTGACGACTTATAGATATGTGAGCTAAAAATGAATATGCCTAACTTTAAAGATATCCTGCAGAAATTAAGCGTTTTCAAGAATAACTTATCGCTGTTGGTGCCGGTGATCATCGTTCTGGTGAGTGTGCTTCTTTTCATACCCACGCAACTGATGAGCAGTAGGCTCAAGAAGGACGTGGAACAGGAAAGCATCAATAATGGCGGCAGGAAAATTAAGAGTCTGGAAAAAAGTGCTGTTTCACGTCAGCAATACGAGATGGAGGCAGAGCGTCAGAAGGCTCATGCAATAGACGCCAACGAGATAGCAAAACTGGCCATACAAAGTACTCAGCGAGAGCTTCTCAGCTATGATATTTTTCCTGCGCCTGAACCGAATGGTTTCTCCGGTTTGATCTTCCAGCAATTCGGCCAGAATTTTCGCAGTGGCATCGATAAGCTGATCTTGAATGTCAATGGACGAGACTGCCCGACAGATGCCGAAATCCAAAGAGGTCTGGAGAATTCATCATCTCGCAGCCGTTCGAGAGGCAGAGGGGGTTCAATGATGTCGTCTTCGAGGATGTCGTCTGCGAGAGGCTACTCAGGAATGAGTCTCTATGGAGGCTCGCAGAGGTACGGCAGCATTGATCGGATGATCGTTGATGAAATGTGCAAGGACAGAGCAAAGATTATTTCCGTCTATGTTAATCCGGCTGATGTTAGTGGGTATGAATATTGGACGGATTACAAGTACGATGTCAAGCAGGAAGATGCCATTGAAGATTGCTGGTATCACCAGTTGGCATACTGGATTGTCGAAGATATTTTCCAGACGATTGATAAAATAAACACAGGTCATGACAATGTTTTGACGGCGCCGGCCAAGCGGTTTATGGGTATTTCTTTCACAATGGGCCTCAAGAGAGCGAGAAGCGGCGGCGGCGGCGTATCCAGGGGATTCAGGAGATCGAGAACGAAGACACAGAGCGAGGATGCCGACAGGCCCGCTTATGTTCGCAACGAAAAAGACGGGCTGTCTGAAACGTGTACGGGAAGATACTGCAGCGGGGATGACGAAGATACTAGCGATGACATTGATGTCACGCACTTTAATTTCAGTATTATAGTCAGCGCGAAGTCGGTCTTGCCGTTTATGAAGGAACTCTGCAGCTCCAAGGAGCATCAATTCCGGGGATATCCGGACCCAAACCAGCCGGACCAGACTTTTCAGCCGGTCCAGACTTTTAAACATAATCAGATCACGATCCTGGAAAGTAAACTGGGCTCGATCAATCCGAACGATCAAACGCACAGATATTACTGCTATGGGGACGAAAACGTGGTTTCGTTGGATTTGATCTGCGAATATATCTTCGATGTAAAAGGCTACGACAAACTGATACCGGAACCGGTTTTGAACACCCTTGCCGGAATAGATGAAGAATAAAAATAGTGAGCTGGTCGGGAACAAAGGCAAAGTAGGATATTAGATATGATTAAGTTAAGCAGTATAGGCAGTTTTTTCGAAGAACATGTTGAGAAGATCATTCTGGTGATTGTGGGCCTTGTTTGCGCCTGGCTTCTGATCACGCGTGTGATTTTGAGCCCCAATATGGTATCCTGGGATGACCGGAACTTCAGCCCCAGCTCGATAGATAATTACGTGTATGAGCAAGCTCAGCTTCTGAGGCAAAAGCTGAACGAACCGCCCGATAAACTGGATCCCTATAAGCCAAGAGTCGATGACTTCCTCGCTAAGCTGGATTCGTCGATCAATAATGTAGACACGACGCTGTGGCCGGTAGCACCTTATGAGCTTGGAGACGACGCAAGCGTTGCAGGTATCTATAGCCTTCCTCTTATTGGTGAAGTTAACGATGTGGCAGTCGAGCATATTAGAGCGGTGGCTTATGTGCCGATCAATGAAGTAACCCCGGAGAATTCTTATGACAAAGCCGGAAACGAGCCGAATGATATCGATCTTGTAACTGTGGAGGCGAAGTTTGATATCGAGCAATTATACGATAAGTTCAATGAAAATTTTGTAGAAGACGTCGAAGAACAATGGGCTGACCCATGCCTTGCCAAGCCGATTTTTGCCGCCGTAAACTTACAAAGACAGGAATTGAACAGCGATGGTACCTGGGGTGATTGGCAGGATGTTCCTCGAACAAAGACTGATCATTATCAAAAGATGTTTCGAATTGTTGAAGATATTGAAGACTTACCGCCGGGCGGTTTAAAGGTGCAGATGCTCCAATTTGATAATAAACAGGTGCAGATAGATTTGCTGCAGCCTCAGGCTTATCAGATCGCGTCCGCTAAAGAAGAGTGGTTTCCTCCAGTTCTGCACCGGAAATTTTTGGATTTGCAAAGAAAAGAAACGTTGGTAGAGAGGCGGGATGCCAGAGAAGCAGAAAAAGAGAAACGTGAGAAGGAGCTTGAGGATAAACGCAGCAGGCGCGCCGACTCAAGGACAGGCACCATGGGACGAACATCCCGCACCGGTTCGGGTATTTCATCCGGTGGTATGGGAGATATGTACGGAAGTGGAGGTACTAACTCGCGGAGCAGAGATCGGAGCAGGGATCGCCAAACCACCACCTCCGGGTACATGGGCGAAGGAGGACGTACAGGCGATAGAAAGCGTTCTTCGAGAAACCGAGCAGGAACAACTGGCCCGATGATGGACTCGCTCGGACTCTACGGAAATGAACGCCTCGGAGACGGTCGAGGAGGACCTCTAAGAAGGGGACCGACGATAAATGATGTTTATTATGACTTCGATGAGGTTTCATTTAACAGGCTGACGGATTTCTCAAAATTACGAGAACCTATGATGTTCTGGGCCCATGATGACACTCTTGAGCCGAAGAAGACCTACAGATACAGAATCCGGTTAGGTGTTTTCAATCCCGTGGCAGGGACGAATAAACTAAGTGAGCAGGACATATCACAAAAGGATAAAGTCATTTTATGGAGCGATTTTTCCGATGTCACCAAGCCGGTAGAGATTTCCGGAAGGTCGTACTTCTTTGCACGAGATATACAGGAGGCTGCCAAGACAATCACCGTTACAGTCAGCCAGTATGTATTGGGCCATTGGTACAGCGAGGATTTCAAGATAAGCAAGGGAGAAGCCATAGGGGATGTTATTGAAACCGAGATCGAAAAGCCAAAACCCCAACGCGGACGCAGCTTAGGCGGGCGCGGCGCAGGCGGGCGCGGCTCAGATTATTTAGGAGATCGGTATGCCGGTCTTGCCAGGCCCGAGGAGAAGACAAATGTGCCGGAGTTTATTGATTATAGTACCGGTGCTGTAATGGTGGATGCCATGTCGATAAATGATTGGTGGGGTGACAGTACTCGTCGGACCAGACATTATTACGATATGCTCTACAGTTTTGACGGGATCAACATCGAGCACATGCCTGTCGGTACTACGTACTGGTCCAAAGATATGCAGACAATGTTTAACTACATTGCAAAATTGGAGAGAGAGACGCAGGAGCCTTTCAAGGACTTTAGCGCAACCAGGCGTAGAGGTAGTCGTTCCGGGCAAGGCGGCGCGTATGAAGGCATGGAGATGTATGACGAAATGATGTATGAGCAGCAGATGATGGAGGGAGCGGGTGGTGGCCGGGGTCGTTATTAGTCCGGATTTGCGACGCACCCTTTCTCGAGTGCGAGCCTTGGCGGGCACAGTTAAAGCACCGATTCAAGTGATTTACCGCCCGTAAATAATTGCTGTCGCAACCTCATCCGGGGCTGTCAGGCCGGAAGAGTTGTCAGAAGATTATGGGGGTGTTCTGTCGAACAAAAATTTGTTGCATATCTTTTACAATCGCATTTGATTTTGGAAAGCATGTCCAGCATAATCTCAAAGAGAAAACTCTGAATGTAAATCGAAAATACAGGGAGTCAATATTATGAGTGCGAAACCTGAACAGGCGGTGAATATTTTCAAGGAAGGTTCCAACTGCTCGCAGGCGGTAATTTCAGTTTACGCCGAAGATTTTGGTCTTTCTCGGGAGAATGCGCTGAAGATTGCCCGAGGATTCGGCGGTGGAATGGGGCGAATGGCCCAGACTTGCGGGGCGGTAACCGGCTCGTTTATGGTTCTTGGCCTGAAATATGGAAACGCCGATATACATGACAAAGAGGTAAGAGAGAAAATTTACGGAATGGTTAGAGAATTTGCCCGCCGGTTCGAAAATTGCAATGGTTCTATTGTTTGCAGAGAATTGCTTGGCTGCGACATAAGTAGGCCGGCAGGGGCCGCAGCCGCAAAAGAAAACGGCTTATTCGTTTCCGTTTGCCCCAAACTGGTGGGGGACGCCGTTGAAATACTGGAAGAGATGATGAATGAATAGTCGCGCTGCCAAGAAAGTTGCCCGATTTTTTTGCCATCGGTAGATTTTTCGGTCCGTCCCATAAAAACTAATGATTTCAGACTGATTGTGCCGATAGTCTTAATGAATGGTAGGTCTAATTTAACTGATATGGGATGAGTTTAAAAAAGAAAGGAATCGAGTATGGAATTGACAAAAGGATTTAATGTGAAAAGCCCTTTCATAAGAACCATTTTGGTTTTGGTTATAATCGCAATCGGCTTTGGTTTAGCCGGATGTAATGAGGAAATGGCGAAAATTGAAAACAAGCAGCTCGATTTGCAGGCAATGGTTGAGACTAATGCTCGACATATAGCCGCTTTAGGGGCGCGTATCGAAAAGAACCAGCACGAGCTGCAGGCCGGAATTGAACAGGTGCAGAACAATATCCGGAACGTAGCTGACAATACTGCGGCTGTCAGCAAAGAGCAGGCCAGGCTGCAAAAGACCGTGCAAAATAGTGACAGGCAGACGACCGATAAAATAGCCCTGCTTGAGCAGAATCAGACCGAGCTGCAGACCGGAATTGAAGATGTACGGGACAACTCTAAGAATGTAGCTGCGGATATGGCCGCTGATATAACTGTTGTCAAAGATGAGCAGACAAGGCTTTACGAGACGGTGCAGAGCAATAGCAGTGAATTTACCAACACAGTGGCTGTGATTGAGCAGAACCAGCAGCAATCGCAAGGTAAGGTCGAAGAGCTCCGGCAAAATTTCCAGGCGGTGACAACCAGAATAACTACCCTTGCAGATGATCTGTTGAAGCTGCAGGAAGTTCTTCAAAGCAACATCCGGGAATTGGTCAGTGCGATGGATCTGAGCGACCAGGAACAGCTTAAATTCCAGGATAAGATTCAAAAAGACCTCCTGGCATTTGATAATTCCATGAGTGCCGTCAAGCTAAGCCAGGAAAAATTGCAAAGCCAGATTCAAGATGTGAAAAATAGTGCTGAGACCATGAGCAGCGAGCTGCCCGCGGCCATCGAGCAATTGAGAGAGGAAATCGAGCGTAACAGTTCGATGGAAACCGGGGATAACGAATCTAACTCGCCGCCTTCGGAGACAAACAGCCTGGAGTGACCTGAAAGAAAACGCTGCGAACAGAATAAATTTCTTTGTTCGGCCCCGCATCGATTTGGCATAAGCATAAGCTAAATTGGTGCGGGGCCGGCAATTTTACCAGCCGCTGTTATTTGCATTTCACTTCAAAATACGTTATCTTAGTCCGGCATAAAACGGAGCAATGTGTTTCGGTTATTGAAAAATCCTAAATTTAAATTGGCTGAAAAAGTATATGATGTATCGCTCTTTGGTTATATTTCTTGCCGTATGTGCAACTCTGTTGATTCCTGAAACGGCGGTATCCGTGCCTGCTTTTCCCGGGGCCGAGGGCTTTGGTGCCCAATCAATCGGAGGCCGGGGCGGCAAGGTGCTCTTCGTTACAAACCTCGATGACAGCGGGCCCGGCAGTCTGCGAGAAGCAGTGAAGGCCGACGGCCCCAGAACGGTAATTTTCCGCATATCCGGCACTGTGGCTTTGAAATCGGCAATAGCCATTACCAAACCATACATCACCATCGCGGGCCAAACCGCTCCCGGCGACGGCATCTGTTTGAAGAATCACGCCCTTGTGATTGCAGCCGACCATGTCATTGTCCGGCATATCCGGTGCCGGCCCGGAGACAATGCGAAAGCCGAGAGCGATTCTCTGTCGGTCTCGTCAGGTCGTGATATTATAGTCGATCATTGCTCGGCGAGCTGGTCCGTGGATGAAACGCTGTCGGCTTCCTCAAGGGGCCGGCTCGGCAATGTCACTGTTCAGTGGTGCATCATTTCCGAAAGCCTGCACGATTCGATTCATCACAAGGGCCCGCACGGCTACGGCTCGCTCATACGCGGAAGTTTCGGCAACGGGTACACCTACCATCATAATCTATACGCCCATCATCATGCCCGGCTTCCCCGTCCCGGCAATTACATCGACCGCAGCAGTGACCCGGAAGGATTCATTCTCGATTTTAGAAACAACGTGATTTACAACTGGTCGGGCCGTGCCGCAGGCTATAACGCCGACGGCTCAAACGGCACGAACAGCATCACGAAAATAAACTTCGCCGACAACTATTATAAAGCCGGCATAAACTCAACGGGCAGCCTCGCTTTTTCGGAAAGCACTACTTCCGCCAGGGCCTGGTTCAGCGGCAACTGCATGAACGGCAGCTATCCCGGTGACCCGTGGTCGCTTGTGAGCTTCAGCAAATTTTCAGACGAAGACATAAAAGCTTATAAGCAGTCAAACTCGATACCGGTCCCGGCAGTTCAAACGGATGATGCGATGACCGCGTACGAGCGTGTTCTGGCGGGTGCCGGAGCCGTGCTTGCCAAACGGGACGCTGTGGACATACGAATTGTCAGCGAGGTAAGAAACGGCACGGGAAAAATCATTAATGATGAGCAGCAGGTCGGCGGCTGGCCCGAGCTGAAATCCGCCGTACCGCCCAAAGATTCCGACAAAGACGGCATGCCCGATGACTGGGAAAAACAGCACGGTTTCAAACCCGATAATCCCGCCGATGGAAACACGGACGGGGATGCCGACGGTTACACGAACTTGGAAGAATACCTCAATAGGACAAAACCATGACTCTACGGAAATCTATTGGTATATGGATTTCCGCCTTCGCTGTCATATCGAAAGCCGGATCGAACAAGCATGTTTTCAGGCTTAATTAAATAGGAGGTTCATCCCTGCCCGTCCCGGTCCAAAGCCGATTGTTGCCGGGACCTCCAACGTCATTGAGCCCTTTCTCCACGGGACGCTTTGTGACCGGGTCGACTTCGTATCCCAAATCCTCGTACTTTTTCGCTTCGGCGTGGCCGTCAAGAAACGCAACGTTAGCCATGCCGAAATGCCTTGCATCCGCCGGCGAATATTTCAGCGGACCGAGCGCAGCGCTTTTCGGTGAAAAATCAATGGCCCCCTTGCTGACTGCCATTTTCGGCGGATCTACGAGATAAGCATGCTCACCGTGCGGGATATTGCAGCCCCGGCTGTCGCAGAAGACAACGGTCCGGGCGGGAGATTTGATTTTTGAAAACCAGGCCGGATAGTTGGCACAGCCCGTGCCGGAGGGATGCGGGCGCGTGTTGCCAAGGTACTGATAATTGTAGCCATAAGCACCGTTGCGTATGTTTCGCGCGTATGCGTAATGCTTTAGTGACGGACACATGTAATAATCGTTGTCCATTTCCAGGGCCGCGTTGAACTCTTCCTCCGTTTCGTACTCATAAGGATTTATGACATATCCCATTCCCTCATTGAGAAACCATATCCATCTCGGCCTGTAGCGCCTGTACGGGCCGACCTCGATGTATTCTGTCGCTTTTCTAAGCCGGTCCGGCGGAAATTTGTCGTCGTTGTTATCGATGTATAGTTTCATTGAGATGGCCAGACGACGCACGTTGGCCATACACACGGTCCTGCGGGCAAGCTTCCGGGCACCGCCGAGGGCCGGCAAAAGTATGGCCATCAGCAGGGCGATAATCGCGATTACCACTAATAATTCGATGAGCGTGAATCCGGCCCTTCGACTCCGCTCAGGATGAAGAAGCGGGCCTTCATGCCGAGCGAAGACGAGGCATCGCTTTTCTGTATCGTATTCCATGTCTTTTTTCCTTTTTAGCTCTTGGGCTTATGAAATTCAATCCAAATGCCATAATTGATGTTATCGTTGCCCGAAGGATTCGGCCTGTGAATTTCCCATTCTTTGATTTGTAGCAATTTCATAATTTGCCGCAGTTCGTCTGCCGCCTTGCCCAGGTCATATCTCATTTTTCCGCCTTGTTTGCCGCGAATCTTTTTCGCCGTCGCAACGGGCAGGTTTTCCGAAAATCCGCGACCGATGTAAGCGACCGCTCCGGGTTTCAGAACACGATATATCTCACCGAACGCTCGTCTCTTGTCATGCCAGAAAGGAAAAGAACCCCTGCTGACGATGATGTCCGCATAGTTATCGCGAAAAGGCAGGGCGCCGGCGTCGGCGAATACGGCGCTGACACGGTGACCATAACCTCGCTGCTGCGCCTGCTTATAAAAATGCGGAAAGAAATGCGGATTGATGTCGGCATTAATCCAATGCAGCCGGGTATGTCTGCATAGTTCGAGAATGAGCGTCCCCGGGCCGCTGCCGAGGTCTATACCGATACCTTCTTTCTCGCGCAGGTTGAAATCCATCGCAATCTGCTCGGCCAGGGGAGCGTAAACGGGCGCGAGTGTCCCCCGGCTGGCCCTTATCATGCCAATCGCATTTTGTTCGGTATATTTCTCGTCGTGAGAAGAGGTCGCGTGTTTAACAGTGACACAACCGGCGACGCATAATAGCAATACCAGGGCAAATAAATAAAAACGACGTAAAAGTTCCATTATAAGACTAATCTCCATCGACTACTTTATCCGGGTTTTCGAATCACGGGCGACCCGTTGTTTTTCGCCGCCGCTGCCCAGACATAGAACCTTTCCATCTTCGAGGGTGACTACTGCACGGCCGTTACGGTCTATGGCCAGACCCCAGGGGACCGGGGCCGCCGGAACCGGTTGCGACCAGAGGACCTTGCCGTCCTGAAGGTCCAGGGCAACAATCTCCGATTTGCAGGCCGCCACGACGGCGTTCCTGCAAACCGCCAGAGCGACACTGTCCTTACAGTTGTAATTCCACAACGGCTTATCCTTAATACCGAGTCTGTTGAAGTCAAGGTTGAAACGATTACTCGGCGCGGCCATCCGTTTCCTCAGCATGTTTCTGTCGATCTTATCGAAGCACATAATCTTTTTGTTCTGCTGGTTGCTTACCCAGGCGATATCGCGACCGCCGGCCGAAGCGAGAAAGACCTTGCCGAAGACGGTATTGTCGAAGACTTCGTATTTCGGGTGCCCGTAGAAAGGCTTGCCGCATGCCACCACCTTCTCGCCGAGCAGTGACAGTTCCCACCCGCGGGGGCTTTGCGACGTAATGATATTATTTTGTCTAAAGTGTCGGAGCAAAGCAGGGTTGTTAAGGCATTTTCCATCAGTAATGTCATAAACAGCCGGCGAGATAGAGGTGCCGCTGGCTAAGTAGAGCTTGCCGTCGTGAAGTAGTTGATGGCCCTGCACGCTCACTCCGGTACGTGCCTGCCGGTCCAGATGTCCCGATGTGTTGTTCTGCCATTTTATTGAAGCCGTCGCGGCGTCGAGTGCATAGACATAAGTACCGTCGTAGTTGGCGATACCCGCCGCTACGTAGGCAATACCGTCATTAACCAGCACTCCGCTGGCGGCGGGCCAGGTGGACATCAGCGAACCGTAAACGGGAATCGCCCGCTCTACCGGAGCTGCACGAAACCGCCAGAGAAGCCGGCCTGTCTGTGCTTCGAAGGCATATACCCATCCGTCGCCGGAGCCGACCAGGGCACGCCCCTTCCAGATTGTCGGTGGAATTCGGATTGCCCCGCCTGTATATGCTTTCCATCGCAAATCGCCGCTGGCAGCGTCGAAGGCCCGGACGATACCATCGGGCCCGCCGGTAAACACAAGCCCACCGGCGGCGACCGGAGCGGTCGGCAGAGGTGCCGCCGAGAGGAATTTCGCTTTCGGTTCGAATCGCCAGAGCAATTTGACTTTATTGGGGATGATTGCTGCGGAGGTGGCGCTGCCGGTATTGTCGGCGCGAAATGCGGGCCAGTCGGCCGGGGATTCGGAAAAGTTTGCGACTTTTGTCAAATCGTTGGCGCTCTTCTCAAGACGTTCTGCCTGGGTTGCATGTGGGCTAAACTCGAAGTCCCCTGCCGGTCCGAGGCAGGTGATGCCGTAGAGCGTAAGCTGGCAATCACAGACCGACGGCCAGAAGTATAATAGACCATTGGCAATGGTTACACCATCGTGACATGGGGGACGCATAGGTGAAATCCAGTCCGGACGCCCGCTGGCCAAGTCCAATCGCGTCGTCCCACCTCCGGCCCGGTAGAATATGGCATCGACAGATCCCGTTGGCCGAGTACATGCCCGACGAGCTGTCTTAAACTCCGCCAATACTGCTCCAGTGAGCGGATCAAACTTCTTGCTGAGATTGCCTTCATCAATTTGACCGCTGATACCATATAGACCATCTTCCCGCAGGATTAACTGAAAGTTATTGTAGGAGTTCTCCCAGAGTATGCGCCCGTCTTCGGTTGAAACGGCAAGAAGCTTACCGATTGGAGGGCCGGCAAAATACAAGGCCTTATCGCTGCACTGAAGATAACCTGTAGTTCGCCAGTTGGTGCGCCAGTCCTGGCGGTTCAGAAAAGTTCCAAGCGACTTAAATAATTCGGGGGCATTCTCCGGCGTCTTTCGCCATAAGACCTCACCGGTTTTCGCATTCAGACAGGTCAGATACGCTCCAAATCGAAAGATGAAGATTCGACCGTTTTTCATACACATTGCCCGGCTGTCAACCGGCTCATCTTCTCGATAGCTCCACAGGACATGTTTCGTTTTTGGGTCAATGGCCAGTACATTTCGACCGAAGCCCCACGGATGGGCTACGTACGCCTTCTCGCCGTCCCTGATACCGTCAGGTTGATTAAAGCCCTTTGATATCGGGTTCCAAGGCCAGCCGTGCAACTCCCGGCGCCATCGCATTGTCGGGTCTCTTTGTTCCTGCTCTCCCATAAGTGCATAGAGAACACCGTCCTCCAGAGCCATCCATTTCCAGAATGTCCCGCCGGCTTTTTCCACCGGTGGGATAATTTCATCCTTCAATTTGCCGGTAGCTGTATCAATTAGCTTACAGGACTTATCGTCACCGACATACAATGTCGTCGGTGTTGCAATCATTGTATTGCGATGTATCATCACGCCCTCAGTTAGGTCCCGTTGCCAGAGCATCGTGCCATTATAGCCGTCGAACGCCACGAGCTTATTGAGCAGGGGTTCTTCCCGTGTTTTGAAGGCCACGTGTCCGAACGCCTTGAACGTACGACCGGCCGAAGCCACCGCCACCTGAGGCATCGGCGCATAACGCGGCTCAGCCAGAAACTGTGTCAGATAGGGTGCTCGAACGACTCTGTCTTCTGATTGCGGATTATTGTCCGGGCCATGATACGGGTGACTCCAATCATCGACGCCATTAAGAGAGGGCTTGATCAGAACCTTGCGTCCCAGCAGGGCTTTGCCGCCCGGTCGCAGGACTCTGAGCACCTCGGCTTCGGAAACACCGGTTTGCCGCCCGACGGCTATCAGGGCATCGGCCAAGTTATCCGCCAGATGCAATTTTGATGTGGCGCCTTTCTCGATAAAGATACGATTGCCGTAGAGACCGGCCTCGTCGGCGATTTCGCATGCAGCTTGTACATCCTCGGCTCGCGGCAGTTGGAGATAAATCAACAGTTCGCTGTTGCCGGCGAGCTGCAGAGCACGCTGACACCCGGCATCACCGAGCACTATGCAGATTCCGCGAGTGACACCGATTTGATCGATGAGTGGTTGGATCTGGTTTGCCAAACCTACATTGGGCTGACTGAGAAGAATTCCGGTTGCTACGATGAGCAGAGCAATAGTTATCGTTCTCATTTTTCTCCCTTTCAAAATATTCGCCGGGAATATCGATTTACTCAACCAACTTTCCCCGGCTCATCTGTAAGCTGCGTGTGGCGTGTGTGGCTGTCCGGACATCGTGGGTAACAAGCAGCACACATCCACCCTCGGCGACATATTGACTGAGGTAGCCTAACACAGTATTTGCATTACCCTCGTCCAGATTTCCGGTAGGTTCGTCAGCTAATATAATTTTCGGTTTATTCAAGAGAGCTCGCGCCAGGGCCGTACGCTGCCTCTGGCCGGTGCTAATCTGGGCCGGCACATGGCCGGCGCGTTCATCCAGACCGAAACGACTGACGAGTTCTTGCGCTCTTTGATCAGCCTCTTTTGTCGGAAAGGCCAGCGACGGAGCTAAAATGTTCTGCCATACCGTCAAGTAGGGAATCAGGTGGAACTGCTGAAAGACGAATCCTATCATGCGGGCCCGCAGTCTGCTTCGCATCTCTGGACTCAGTACGTAGGGGTCCTGTCCATCGAGACTCATCTGTCCGTCACTTGGTCGCAGAAGACCGCCGGCGGTCAACAGTAGTGTAGTCTTTCCACAGCCGCTCGGACCACATACTGCTAAGAATTCCCCCGGCTGGACAGATAACGAGACCTTATCGAGAGCCGCTACCTTGCCTTCCGGGCCGTCATAAATCTTAGTAACATTTTTGAACTCAACCATCTTGTTAACCTAAAAAAATCGTAATTAGAAATCCAAAGCACAAAGCGGTAGTTCGATTTACCATTGTCGCTTTTTGAATGGCATCTTCTTCTGTAGAGATTTACTCTTCTCTCAACACATCTGCCGGGTCCTGTCGAATTGCGACCATGGTTGGAAGCCAGCCGGATATGACAGTTAACACCGGCGCTATAATCAGGGCCAGCAAAAACAGACCAGGAATGAACAGTTCCCCAGCAGTGGCAATTCCTTCCATATCATCCTCCAGCACAAGCCCGAGCCACCTGCCTAAACCGAGACCGGCAAAGATCCCCAAAAAAGCTCCAAGCAATCCCATTATAAAGAACTTTGAAAGAAACAAAAACATAATTTGCCTTGCTCGAAAACCTATCGCTCTTTGTATTCCAATTTCAGCCTTACGGTCACGAACATTGTTAAATGCAAGTAACCCGACCCATACAGCGCAAGCCACCATAACTAAGGGGACCAGCACAGCCGCAAAAAATTCA
>CAZSOR010000022.1:0-3639 GCA_964608395.1 uncultured Pirellulales bacterium | reverse complement strand
CCATACAGCGCAAGCCACCATAACTAAGGGGACCAGCACAGCCGCAAAAAATTCACGTTCAGAGCGCATCTGAGTTCTGTGCCGCCTCTCTCTCTCAACTGACGCCTTTGCTTCCTGGCCCACTTTTGCTCTGGCCTCGGCTCTGGCAATAGCCTTGGTCCCCATCTCGATAACCTGCGTTCCCGGAAGAATCTGCCTTATTTCTTCTCGAACCTTCTCCAGCAGGCCTTCCGCTCCCTGGCAAATGCATTCGAGAGCCAAAATCGCATTAATAAGCCCTTCTTTGTCGAGAAGCTCCTGTGCCTGGCTTAGATGAATCCACGCTGTAAAATCATCTTTGCTGCCACGTTCTTCGTAGCACTTGTGAACGGTGAATTCTTTGCCAAGAAGCTTGACCTTGTCACCAACTTCCAGTCCGAGACTTTGGTGCAATCCGTATCCGAGCACTATAGTTCCCAGGGGTACCGGTTGAACAAGGGGCTTCCTCGGATCTTTGTGGAGGTTCGGGACTTCACCTCGCGCCCCGACCAGCGTAATCGTGCGATTTTTCTCCGGCCATTTTATTCTTTGCTGCAGGCTCGGTAAAAAATGACGAACGACAATAATTCCCGAATTCGCCAAACGCGTAACATATTCCTCCGGCATATATTCCGAAGGATAACCTTTCATGTGCAAATCTCGAATATTCTGTTGTTTTGGAAGAATCAAAAGGTTAAATTTCAGTTTCAATGTTGCCTTTCGCATTTCATCTTTCAAAACCGCCATCTTCTTCTCGGTTTCTTCTTCTTTCTCGTTCAATATCTTCTGAGTTTGAAGGTCATGTAACTTCAGCAACGTCACCGCCCCTGTCAGCGAACCAACGGCAACGATAACAGCAAAAGTTCCTAATGTAAAACTAAGCCAGCGGTGCAGTATTTCCCTTGCCAGTATGTGCCAAATTTTCACAATTGAATTCTTCCAAAAAGCATAACCAATTTCCAATTAGGTCTGTTACTCCTGCCGCAAAGCGACAGCCGGGTCCTGCCTGGCAGCAAGCATTGCTGGAATCCAACTGGCGGCCACCGCGATTACCATCGCCACACATACCGCAAGCCCGAGCAGCTCGAAATTTAACATCCACTCATACCTGCTTTCACCGACCGGCTCCGACCAATTGCTGCCGAGAAAGCTTCCAGCCAAGAATCCCAGAATCCCGCCGAAAAGGCCGATCACGATAGCCCTTGACAAAAAAATGTAAAGTATCTGTCGGGAGCGAAAACCCAATGTGCGCAGTATACCTATCTCCGTTCGTCGTCCTCGTACATTCCCCACTGCCAACAATGCAATCCACACGAGGCATATAACCATTACCAATGAAACCAGAATTCTGACAAAACGTGTCCTGGTTACTCTCAATTGAGCCATATGTTCTCTCTCCCTTTCAATAGCAGCCTTTCCTTCATCCTCCACTTTAGTATAGGCATGTACTTTTGCAAGCACATTTGATGCCTTTTCAATCACCTGTGTGCCCGGGAGTATCCGTGTAATTTCGGCCCTGACTTTTGGCAGGTCCGCCCAGGCGCTGCGACATTCAAAAGCGAGAATCTCGTTTATAAATCCCTTTTTATTAAGTAGTTCCTGTGCTTCCTGCAGATTTATCCATACTGTCATATCATCCTCTGTGCCCAACTCTCCATTGCACCTGTGTACAACAAATTCATTGCCCATAAATCGAATCCTGTCACCAACATTCAATCCAAGTCCCTGTTGAACTTCGTAACCCAATACAATCTTTCCTCGCGGAACTGCCTCGATACTCAACTCATGGGAATACAGAACAGGATTAACAGCTTTTTTATCCGATGTACCTACAAGGATAACCGCCCATTTTGTTTCGGGCCACTTCACCTTCTGACGCAGTCTTGGCACAAGGTGTTCAATAGTAACAATCCCGGACTCCTGAAGCCGAGAAAGGTACTTCTCCGGCATATACTTATCTCCATAATCATCTGCATACCAGTCGCTGAGGTTTTGGTCTTTGGGAAGAATAACAATGTTGAATCCGAGTTTTTGCATCGCTCTCCTAACGTCATCTTCCAGAACACGCATCTTTTCCTGAGTCTCGATTCTTTTTTGTACGAGAATTGATTGCGTCCGAGCATCATGTAATCTCACCAGTGTAAGCGAACCAGCAAGGCATCCTACAGCCACCGCAACAGATAGTAATCCTAATGCGAAATTGAGCTTGCGATGTAGAATCTCTCTAATTATCAAACGTGAAATTGTCATAAGAACTACTATTTGCCCAAAGCATCCTTTACTTTCACATTCGCTATTATTGCAACTCTAATACCTCCGGTTGTTACCGGCTTCCGGACAATCATGGATGTCCCTTTCTGAAACGGCTCATAGCAAAGGTCCCTAAAGCAGCAACCACCAGGATGGCGGTCAGGGAAACAGCAGTCGTTCCCATAACGCCGAAGCCGCGAACCTTCCGATCCGGTGTTTCGATGATTGGTGCAGAGAGCGGTTGGGGCGATTCACTAATCGCCGCGGCAACGAGTTGGCCCTGCGCATTGAGGCCTGTATCGGCCGCCTCTTCCGGGAACACACCGGTAAGCTCCGGCAGCGGCTCTTCGGCCATTTCGTAGAACTCCTGGTAGAACTGCATCGCGGCGGCGTCCCAGTTAACGGACATCAGCAAATCGACACCGGGGTTGAGCATTTTTAATTCGCAGCCGCACGGGCCCGTAATAAAAGCGATCGTCTCCCGAATCGTATCGGCGTTGATCCCTTCCGAGGCAAGAGCATAGAGCGTCCGGCCTCGTCCGAATACCGGAAACACAATCGCCTCGTCCGCATAGTCGCCAAGGTCCGACTCGCTCTTCAACAGCATCTCAAGCAGCATTTGTTCCTTTGGATCGGAGCGAGAGATTGTCAGCGTAGAGAATTCGTATGACAGCCCGGGCGTCTCCAGTTCCTCAGCAAGCTGCGTCGCCATTTCCTTGAGCTCTTTTGTCGCTGTGGCAAGTTGCTGGTCAAGTATCTGCATGGCCGCCTTGTCTTTGGCGGCGTTGCCTGATTCGACAACAATCCACACGGCCGTTTGGCCATCCGTCAGACGCTGGGCCAACTGCAGCCGCTTCGGCGACTGAATTAGAGCCTTAACCGCCGCCGGCGTAAATTCGCCGGTCCAGAACGGTACCGCCCGGCCTTTTTGCAGGGGGTACCAGATCGCCAGGGCCGGCAGAGTTTCCGGAATCGCCCCGCCCAAAAGACTTGTTACCTCATTTTCCGCCGATGTCTCCAAATCCATCGTCGAGATTTGAATATTCAGAAACTCCGCTTCTTCGGCTTTTAACAGCGAAGAGGCAGGATCATCATCGGCAAGCGGGCCGCGGTGGATTATGACGGCATCATAAGCATCCGGCGCCCAACGCTCCAGAGCGTAGCGAAAAACAGGAACCGCGCAACCGAATACAGGCCGGGCCAAACATGCAGAAATCAAAATGAAAAACGCGAAACGCCGGTATTGTTTCATTTCTGTCGTACCTAAGCAGGATTTCAATTATCAGAACTTCTTACTTCAATACGATACCCGATTCGCTATTGTTTGTCAAAACAAAGCACTTTGCCACTTTTAGTAGCGAGGTACAACCG
>CAZSOR010000021.1:0-28434 GCA_964608395.1 uncultured Pirellulales bacterium | reverse complement strand
ATAAAGCCGAAGGTAAGTTACTATCGGTGGTGTTGGATGCCTATTTAAAGTGTGCCGACCAGCTTGTGGCCGATGGTAATAAGATTAAGGCTCTGGCTATCTATAAAGAGCTTCAGAAAGAAGGTATGCCCAAGCCGATTCGCACCGCTGCTTTGACGGGCATGATTAACGCTGCCAAAAAGTAAGAATAAAACATGAAAATTAGACGTACGATTTGCAGCTCATTAGCTTTTGTGCTTTTGTGCTCTTTTGCTGTTTGTTTGGGTGGTGTCGAGGGCGATTCGGCTGTTGGTATCGTTCTGGATATTCTCCGGAGCGACGACCAGGAGATGCAGGCCGCCGCGATAGCGATGGTTAAGGAGATGCCCGGCACTGAGGTAACCGAGGCCCTGACCAAAGAACTGCCGAAGCTTTCGTCGAAAAGTCAGGTGCAGCTTTTATCGGCCCTCGGCGACCGTGGCGACATTGTCGCCCGGCCTGCGGTTGTTTTCGCTATGAAGTCTGAGGACCAGTCTGTTCGAATCGCCGCTTTGAGAGCATTAGGACAGTTGGGCGACGATTCGAGCGTTGAGTTATTGGCTCAGGCGGCAGCCGGCGCTAAGGGCGCCGAACAGAAAGCCGCCCGCGACAGCTTGTATCGCCTTCGCGGCCCGAACGTCGATAAGGTAATTCTCGCAGCTATCCCAAAGTCCGAGCCCAAAACAAAAGTGGAATTGATCAGCAGTGTTGGCCAGCGCAATATCACGGCGGGAGTTGCTGCTTTGTTGGAAACGGCGAAGGATTCGGACCGTAAAGTCCGAACCGGCTCGCTGAGGACTTTGAAGGTTGTCGCTGGCCCTGAAAATTTGCCGGCGTTGGTAGAGCTTCTGATTAAGGCCAAAAGCTCATCCGACCGCACCGAGGCCGTCAAGACAATCGCCGCTGTCGCTCACAGAATCGCCGACAAGAACCGCCAGGCTGAAAGCGTTTTAGCCGTGCTGCCATCGGTGAAAGAAACCGTCGCTCGATGCTCTTTGTTGAATGTGCTCGGTAGGATAGGCGATAACAGTGCTTTGCCGGTACTTACTGCCGCGATTAAGGATGAGAACGTCGATATTCAGACCGCGGCGATTCGCGCGCTGGCGGACTGGCCGACGCCGGAGCCGGCGGCCGAGCTGCTGAAAGTCGCTGAGAGTTCCGGCAATAAAGTGCACCGGATTCTGGCTCTTCGCGGATTTGTTTGTCTGCTTGGGCTTGCGAGCGAGCGGCCGGCCGGCGAGACGATTGAGATGTACAAAAAGGCCATGAGTTTGGCGCCGGATGCGGGTGAAAAGAAAAAAGTGCTGTCGGGGCTGTCCAATACGAAATCTCTCGTGGCGCTGCAGATGGCGGCCGGTTATCTCGATAATGAGGTTTTGTCCGTTGAGGCGGGGGCTGCGGTAGTTAATATCGCCGGCGACATTTATGCCGATTATCCCGGACAGGCGACCGATATGCTGAAACGGATAATAAAAACGACAAAAAGTGATTCGCTACGCCAGCAGGCTCAGGAATTAATAAATAATATCGAGCAGGGTGATGCAGGCCGGCAGGAAAACGAAAACTGAAAACAGATGCCGGTTTTAAATATAATATTTTGGAATAATTGTGATTGATTTTGGTTTTGAACCGTTTGAAACAACGCTTATTTATTAAGGGATAACAATTATGAACGACAAGAAAATGACTGAAAAGAAGAACATCTCTCGGCGTGAGTTCATGGGCGGCGCTGCGGCGGCGATGGCATTTACGATAGTACCAAGCCACGTTCTGGCCCAGCCGCCGAGCGAAAAACTCAACGTTGCTGCTATCGGTGCCGGGGGTATGGGCGCAGGAAATACCAGGGCCGCCGCTTCTGCCGGTGCGAATATTGTCGCGCTGTGCGATGTGGACTGGGCAAAAGCGGATGAGTCCTTCAAGAGATTCCCCAAGGCTAAAAAATACAAAGACTTTCGCAAGATGCTGGATACTGAGAAGAGCATTGAAGCTGTGATTGTCGCGACGCCCGACCACTTTCATACTGTCGCTGCTATGGCGGCGATGAGGCGGCGCAAGCACGTCTATGTGCAGAAACCGCTGACCCGTCTCGTGTCGGAGGCCCGTGCTTTGACCGAAGCGGCCCGCAAGTACAAGGTCGTTTCGCAAATGGGTAATCAGGGGCACTCCGGAAACGGCGTTCGCGACATTTGCGAATGGATCTGGGCCGGCGTGATCGGCGAAGTCGAGGAAGTTCACGCCTGGACCAACAGGCCGGTCTGGCCGCAGGGCATCGACAGGCCCAAAGAAGTGCATGATATTCCCCGTACAATGGACTGGGACCTCTGGATTGGCCCGGCTCCCATGCGTCCTTACAACAGGTGCTATGCCCCGTTTGCATGGCGAGGCTGGTGGGATTTCGGCGGCGGTGCCCTGGCTGATATGGCCTGCCACGTGCTGGATCCGGTCTTCTGGGCGCTCAAGCTCAAGTACCCGACGAGCGTAGAAGCGAGCTGTACCCCGGTCAACAAAGAGACATACCCGCTGGCTTCGATAGTTCATTATCAATTCCCGGCCCGCGAAGGCATGCCGGCGGTGAAAGTGCATTGGTATGACGGCGGTATGAAGCCCGAACGCCCCGAGGTGCTGGAAATAGGTCGAAAGCTGAATCAGGCTTCGAGCAACGTACTGTTTATGGGCTCCAAGGGCGTGCTGCGCTGCGGCGAATACGGCGACAATCCGCAACTGCTCCCGTACGAACGCATGCGCGAATTCACCAAGAACAAACCGGCGCAGACGCTAACGCGAATCAAGACCAGCCATGAAGGCAACTGGATCGAGGCCTGCAAGACAGGCGGCAAAGCTACCTCGAACTTCGACTATTCCGGACCGTTAACCGAGATGGTCACGATGGGCAATCTGGCGATTCGCCCGGAGAACGTCGGCAAGAAGTTTCTATGGGACGGCGAGAACATGCGCGTCACCAACGATGAAGGAGCCAACGATTTCGTGCAAATGCATTACCGCGATGGCTGGTCGCTCGAAATGTAAGAAATTGCAGGCCGTAGGGTAGAGCTTGCCCCACCATGATTGTCCTGGGGACTCCCTATGGAGAATCGGTGGGCAAAAGCCCGCCCTACAATGCTGGAAGTGTGAAATGCGAAAGGGGTCTCTTTATGAAAAGCTGGGTGAAGTCGGACGAAGAGCGGGATAAGAAGATCACGAGACGTGACTTTATGGGCGCTGCGGGGGCCGTTGCTGCTTTTACGATTGTGCCGAGCCACGTGCTTGGCGGGCCGAGGCGAGTGTCGCCCAGCGAGAAGCTCAACATTGCCGGCGTGGGAATCGGCGGCCGCGGCGCAGGCGACCTCGACGAGGTCGGCAGCGAGAATATCGTCGCTCTCTGTGATGTTGATGACAGGTATGCAGCGAACGTGTTCAAACGCTATCCCAATGCCAAAAAATATCACGACTTCCGCGTGATGCTCGATAAAGAGAAGAACATCGACGCGGTGGTTATCGCCACGCCGGATCATACACATGCTGTTGTTGCAATGAACGCGATCAAAAGAGGTAAGCACGTCTATTGTGAAAAACCGCTGGCCCATTCGATTTACGAAGTTCGCAAGCTGACCGAGGCTGCGCGCCAGGCGGGCGTCGCGACCCAGTTGGGCAACCAGGGCCAGGCGTCCGAAGGGACGCGTCTGGTGAGCGAATTTATCCGGGACGGTGCTATTGGCCAGATTCGAGAGGTCCATTCGTGGTGCAACAGGCCAATTTCGCCTCGCGGAATCAACCGGCCGAAGGACACTCCGCCCGTGCCGGAGACCCTGAATTGGGACTTATGGCTCGGCCCGGCCCCCCAGCGGCCTTATCATCCGTGCTACCTGCCGTTCTCGTGGCGGGGCTGGTGGGATTTCGGGACGGGTGTGCTGGGCGATATCGGTTGCCATCAGTTCATTTCGATTTTTAGGGCTCTGAAGCTCGGATACCCGACGAGCGTCGAAGCATGCTCCAGCGGCGTAAATTCCGAAACGGCGCCTCTGGCGTCGATCATTCGCTATGATTTTCCCGCCCGCGAGGGTATGCCGCCGGTCAAGCTTACCTGGTACGACGGCGGGTTGATGCCGGCCCGGCCGGAGGAACTCGAAGAGGGTTTGCGTTTCGGCAACGCCGATGAAAACCTGTATATCGGCGACAAGGGAAAAATGCTGGGCCACAGGCTGCTGCCGGAATCCAGGAGCAAGGAGTACGGCAAACCGCCGAGAGTCCTGCCTCGTTCGCCCGGGCATCACAAGGAATGGATTAACGCCTGCAAAGGCGGCGAACCGGCCGGCTCCAATTTCGACCTCGCGGGACCGTTGACAGAGGTGGTATTGTTGGGCAACGTTGCCTTGCGCATGGGCCAGCAGTTATATGAGAAGGGTCTTAAACTGTATTACGACGGCCCGAATATGAAGGTGACGAATTTGCCCGAGGCGAACAAATATATCCGCAGCGAATATCGTGAGGGTTGGAGCTTGTAGGCGAAGAGCAGGGCTTGTCCCACCTTATACAACTGAGACAGCAATTTTGATATTTATTTTAAGATCGTGAGGAATATTTTATGAAAGAGACCGAAAGAGCAGGCAAAAAGCAAAAAAGCAAAATATCGCGACGAGATTTTATGGGAGCGGCGGCAACCGTAGCGGCGTTCACGATTGTTCCACGGCACGTTCTGGGAGGACCGGGTCAGATTCCACCAAGCGAGAAGGTCAACATTGCCGGCATCGGCATTGGCGGACAGGGCGGCAGTGATCTTAACTCGCTCAGCAGTCAGAACATTGTTGCACTGTGCGATGTGGACTTCAGACATGCAAGCAGGACATTCAAACGCTATCCCAATGCCAGGAAATACAAGGATTTTCGCGAGTTGCTGGACAAGGAGGATAAGAACATCGATGGGGTAGTGGTCGCCACGCCGGACCATTTGCACGCTATCGTTTCCATGGCCGCCATCAAGCGGGACAAACACGTTTACTGTGAGAAACCGCTTACCCACACGGTGCTTGAGGCTAAGATGTTGGCGGATGCCGCTCGCGAGCACGAGGTAGCCACACAGATGGGCAACCAGGGCCAGGCTTCGGAAGGGACCCGTCTGACTTGCGAGACGATCTGGGACGGGGCCATCGGGCAGGTTCGCGAGGTCCATATCTGGACCGACCGGCCGCTCAACGGAATTAATAAATGGTACTGGCCGCAGGGTGTTGATAGGCCCCAGGGGAAAGATCCAATTCCTGATACGCTCGATTGGGACCTTTGGGTGGGTCCGGCACCGATGCGTCCGTACGTGGGCAACCGGACCTACAATCCGTTCGTCTGGCGCGGCTGGTGGGATTTTGGCACCGGAGCACTTGGTGATATTGGCTGCCACAGCATCGATCCGGTGTTCCGCGCACTGAAGCTCGGCTATCCGACGAGTGTGGAAGCCTGCTGTACGCTGGTCAACAACGAGACATACCCTGTAGCCTCCCGCGTGACGTATGAGTTCCCTGCCCGAGGCGATATGGCGCCGGTAACGCTGCACTGGTATGACGGCGGGATGAAGCCGCCTCGTCCGCCGGAGCTTGCCGACGGGCGCAGGTGGGATACTAACGGAGCGCTCTATGTGGGTGATAAGGGCAAGATGTACGGCGGCCGTCTGCTGCCGGAATCCCGGCAGAAGGAATACGGCAAGCCCCCGCAGAAGCTTGAGCGTTCACCCGGCCACTACAACGAGTGGGTCATTGCCTGTAAGGGCGGCAAACCGGCAGGCTCGAACTTCCCCGACCACGCCGGGCTGCTGGCCCAGGTTGTTCTGATGGGAAATATAGCCCTTCGTCCGGAATTGAAGGATAAAATGCTGTCGACGAAGTTGCTCTGGGACGCCGAGCAGTTCAAGTTCACCAATATGCCCGAAGCGAATCAATACCTAACCAAGGAATACCGCCAGGGCTGGAGTTTATAGGTGTAGGGTGGGGCTTGCCCCACCATAAAACTAAGTTTAAGGAAATCTATCGTGAAAAGTCAAAAGATAACTCGTCGTGATTTTCTAAGTGGTGTTGCAGCCACGGCAGCATTTACTATTGTTCCGCGTCATGTTCTTGGCGGGCCCGGCAGGGTTTCGCCGAGCGAAAAGCTCAATGTAGCCTGTATTGGCGTCGGCGGCATGGGGGCCAGCGATGTCGGCCAAATGAGCAACGAAAATATCATTGCATTTTGTGATGTTGATTGGAAACATGCGGCCGGTACGTTTAAGCGGCATCCTAACGTGAAGAAATACCGCGATTTCCGCAAAATGCTGGATAAAGAAGGCAATAACATCGATGCGGTCACGGTCTCGACGCCGGACAATATTCATGCCGTCGCGGCGATGGCCGCCATCAAGATGGGCAAGCATGTTTATTGCCAGAAGCCGCTGGCGCACGATATCTATGAAGTCCGCCGGCTTACCGAAGCCGCTCGCAAGTATAAGGTGATGACGCAGATGGGTATCCAGATTCACGCTGAGGAGGCCGTCAAGCGCGTGGTTGAGATCATAAAATCCGGGCTGATCGGCAAGGTGCGGAAGGTGGATATTTTCAGCAATAAAAACTGGGGCGGCGGCACGCGACCTAAAGAGGCTGAACCCGTCCCTAAAACGCTCGACTGGGACCTCTGGCTGGGTCCGGCCCCGTGGCGACCATACCATTCGATTTATCTGCCCGGCAACTGGCGCCGCTGGTGGGATTTCGGAACCGGTACGTTAGGCGACATGGGCTGTCATATCATCGACCCTGTGTGGTGGGCCCTGGATTTGGGTTACCCCACGAGCGTGCAGGCCCGTCCGGGTGAATTCAATAAGGAAACTTATCCGACGGCGACGGTCGTTACGTGGGATTTTCCGGCCCGGGGCGAGCTGCCGCCTGTAACCGTTACCTGGTATGATGGCTCAAACAGGCCACCCAGACCTCCGGAGCTTGAGCCCGGGCGCGAACTGCCCGGTCAGGGTGGGCTTTACTATGGCGAAAAGGGCACTTTACTCGCCCCGCACATGGGCAATCCCCGGCTGATACCCGAGACGAAAATGAAAGGCTTCAAGATGCCGGATCCATTTTTGGGCAGGGGGGTAAATCATTACCAGGAATGGATTAGGGCGTGCAAGGGTGGTCCGAAACCGTCGGCCAATTTTGACTATTCCGGCCCTCTGAGCGAGACTATTCTTTTCGGCAACGTTTCAGCCCTCGCCGGCGAGAAACTGGACTGGGACGGCCCGAACCTCAAAGTAACCAATCTGCCCGAGGCAAATAACTACCTGAGGCGCAAATATCGCGAGGGTTGGAGATTATAGTTATACTATTTTCGATATTAACAACGTCTTAACTATTAGGAGAAAAAGAAATGAACAGAAAAATGAAAGTAATGGTTGGTATTCTGGGATTTGCTTTATGTATTTGCTGCTTATCGAAAGCGAATGCGGCGGGCGAAGAAAGCTGGAAACTGGGTATGCAGGCGTACAGCTTCAATCGCTTCACGTTTTTCGAGGCGGTGGATAAGAACAAGGCGCTTGAAATGAAATACATCGAGTGCTATCCCGGCCAGACGCTGAGCAAGGAAAAACCTGGTGTAAAGATGGACCATAACATGTCATCCGCCGATAGAAAGCTGGCGCTGCAAAAGCTTCAGGACTCCGGCGTCAAACTGATGAACTACGGCGTGGTGGGCCTGCCTAACAACGAGGCCGAATGCCGGAAGGTGTTCGATTTTGCCAAGGAAATGGGTATCGAGACGATAGTCTCCGAGCCGCCGGAAGATGCATTCGATTTAATCGACAGGCTTTGTGAAGAATACAAAATTAACGTGGCGATCCATAATCATCCCAAACCTTCGCATTATTGGAATCCTGATACCGTGCTGAAAGTCTGCAAAGGGCACAGCAAACGGATCGGCGCCTGCGCCGATACGGGCCACTGGATGCGTTCCGGCGTCGATCCGCTCGAGGCCATCAAGAAGCTCGGCGCGGCTAAGCGCATCATCAGCTTCCACTTCAAGGACCTCAATGAGTTCGGTAATCCCGGTGCGCACGATGTTCCCTGGGGTACGGGTAAGGGCCAGGTCAGGGCGATATTGACCGAACTGGACCGGCAGAAATTCAAGGGCGTATTCTCGATAGAATATGAGCACAACTGGCTCAACTCGATGCCCGAGATATCCAAATGTGTGGCATTTTTCAGGAAAACCGCAGCCGAGCTTAGCGACGTCAAGTTCAAGAGAGTTTTCAAGAAGAACCTCTCGAACGCCATAATGGAAGCCGGCTCCTGGGCTTTTGACGCCGATGGCGTTCTTTCACCCACACCGAAGGGTCACGGTACCATCTGGACCGAAGATCGCTACGGCAACTTCATACTCGAACTCGATTTCAAAGTTCCCGAAAAGGGCAATAGCGGCGTCTTTATCCGCGGCGCAGATTTGAAGAACTGGATCCACACTACAATTGAAATCCAGATTCACGCTACCACCGACGGAGCCAAGCACGGCCAGTGCGGCGCTGTTTATGACTGTCTGTCGCCCTCGAAGGATGCGACAAAGAAGCCGGGCGAGTGGAACCACTATATCATCACCTGTCTGGATAATAAGATTTATATCAATCTCAACGGTGAAGATATCATCGATATGGACCTGAACCTATGGACCGAGGCCGGCAAGAATCCTGATCCTCCGGTCGCCGCGGGAACCAGGAATAAGTTCCGCTACGCCTACAAGGATATGGCCCGTGAAGGACATATTGGCTTCCAGTATCACGGCAATATGATCTGGTTCAGGAATCTTAAAATTAAATCACTTGACTAAAGACTAATCACAATGAGGTACATACCTATGAAAAGCAGAAGCAAAAACGCAATCGTTTGCAGCGGGACGGTTCTGGTAATCGCGATCCTGGCTTTCAATTTGTTTGGAATGTCCATGATCGGCAGCCAGCAGTCCGTACTCGCGGGCGATTCGGATTCATCGAAAGGGTGGGTCTCGGTATTCAACGGCAAAGACCTGACCGGCTGGGATGGCGATTCGCGCCTATGGTCGGTTAAAGACGGCGTAATTCGGGGCCAGACCACCCCTGCAAATCCCGCTCGCGGCAACACTTTCCTTATCTGGCGGGACGGCAAGCTGAAGGACTTCGAGCTGAAAATCAAGTTCCGTCTCCAGAACGGCAACTCCGGCATCCAGTATCGCAGCAAGGAAATTGATAAGTGGGTCGTCGGCGGCTATCAGGCCGAGGTCGAGAACAACCCGGGCAAGGTCGGATTCCTCTATCACGAGGCCGGCCGGGGCTGGCTCGTCAATGTCGGCGATCTTATGGTTATCGACCAGAAGGGTGGCAAAGGAGTCGTCAGCAACGTTTCGGATGTGGATGAGCTTATCAAGGCCGGCTACTACAAGGACAAGGACTGGAACGAGTATCACATCATCGCGCAGGGCAACCACCTGAAACATTATCTCAACGGCTACCCGACGATGGAGTTGATCGACAACGACCGGGTTACCAATCCGAACGATCCGAAGGACCGCAATGGTGCTGCCAGAGAAGGCATTCTGGCGCTTCAGATCCATGCCGGCCCGCCGATGGTTGTGGAGTTCAAGGATATCCGTGTCAAGCATCTCGATGAGAAGTACGGCGATGCACAATTGATATTCAACGGAAAGAATCTCGATGAATGGACCACGAAGACTGGTTCGGGCAAAGGCGACAAATGGGTGGTCGGAAAGGCGAGTATCTCGCCGACCAATCCTAAGATGCTGGTTGCCAAAGACGGCAAAGGTGAGATGATCAACCTGACGCCCGAGCACGGTGCCAGCCGGGATTTTTACTCGAAAGCGAAGTTCGGCGACTGCCGGATAGAGTTGCAGGTAATGGTGCCGCAAGGCTCTAATTCCGGCATTTACGTTATGGGCGAATATGAAATACAAGTGCTGGACAGTTGGGGCCGGCGGAAAATGGGCGGCGGCGATATGGGCGCGGTTTACGGCGCCAGTCCGCCGCGAGTTAACGCCAGCAAAAAGCCCGGACAGTGGCAGCAGTACGTCATTGATTTCCTTGCGCCGAAGTTCGACTCTTCCGGGCAGAAGACGGACAAGGCCAGGTTGCTTAGGGTGGAGCTCAACGGTCAGGTCCTGCACGAAAACCTTGTAATGGAGAAACAAACGCCCGGTGGCGTTACCGGTAGAGAATGGCCGAACGGACCGCTGATGTTTCAGGGCAACCACGGGCCCGTGGCGTATCGCAATATCATTGTCAAACCTCTGGCGAAGTAAATGTAGGGGCAACCCTGTGTGGTTGCCCAGGGCAGGCACATGGGCCTGCCCCTACCGGGATGGCGTTTCCTGGACCTGAAGCAGTTGTAAACGAGCGGCTCAGTCACCATGCTTTTGAGTGGCATCTGGTGGAAAAATAGCCGGATGGACGCTTGACATTGAGGTATAGCCGTGCTATATTGCCCGGCAACATTGAAAGTTCAAGATTAGTTAAATTTGTGGAGTTGTTAAACAATGGATAATCAAAAAACTGTTAAAGAAATAAACAGGCGTAGTTTTCTGCGTTCGACAGCGGCGATGGGAGCCGGTTTGGCGTTTTCGCCGATTATAGGACAGGCAAAAGCAGCAAGTGCTGATACAATTAATGTAGCTTTGCTCGGAGCCGGAGCCCAGGGCCAGGTCCTGATGAACGCCTGTCGTAATATTCCCGGCATTCGTTTCAAGGCGGTCTGCGATATCTGGACAGCTTATAACCAGAAACGCGTCTCACGTATGCTCAAAGCCTATCGCCATGAGCACAATACGTATGTAGACTATAAGGAAATGCTCGATAAGGAAAAAGACCTTGACGCGGTCATCGTCGCCACACCTGACTTCTGGCATTCGCCGCACACAGTGGCCTGCCTTGAGGCCGGATTGAACGTCTATTGCGAAAAAGAGATGTCCAATACGCTCGAAGGCGCCAAGAAGATGGTGGAAGCGGTGAGGAAATCGGGTAAGCTGCTGCAGATCGGCCATCAGCGCCGCAGCAATCCTCGCTACAGGCATGTCTACGACAAGCTGATAACCGGAGCCAAGCTGCTGGGTAAGATAACCACTATCAACGGCCAGTGGAATCGCAGCAAGACGGCTTGCGAGGATTTGGGTTCGCCCAGAAACGCTGCGATGGATCAGGCCACCCTGGAAAAGTATGGTTTCAACTCGATGCAGCAGTTTAGAAACTGGCGTTGGTACAAAGGACTCGGCGGCGGCCCAATCGTCGATTTGGGTTCGCATCAGATCGACATTTATAGCTGGTATCTCGGCACCAATCCCAAGTCCGTAATGGCAAGCGGCGGCATCGACTACTGGAAAGGACACGACTGGTACGACAATGTCATGGCCATTTATGAGTATGAGGTTGGCGATCGGACCGTCAGGGCGTTTTACCAGACAATTACGACCAACAGCAGCCAAGGATACTTTGAGACCTTCATGGGCGATGAAGGCTCGCTGGTTATCTCGGAAGCCGCCGGACGCGGCATAGTTTACCGCGAAGCCTGGGTACCTGCGGAGAACTGGGAAAAGTGGGTCAAGATGGGCTTCATCAAGGAGCCGGTTGAGCCGGAAGAGGAAAAATCCGCCGGCGACGCCGTGCTGGATGTGCGTGAATCACCAATACCGCCGAGCTATGACATCCCGGTTACAATGGAAGGCAAACCGTATCATCAGCCGCACCTTGAGAACTTCTTCGATTCGATTCGCGGTAAGGCCAAACTGAATTGCCCGGGCGAGGCCGGATACGAAACGGCAGTGACAGTATTGAAAGTGAATGACGCAGTGGCAGCAGGCAGGAAGCTGGAGTTTAAGCCGGAAGACTTCGAGGCCTAAACGTTCGGTTACGGTAGCCGCTCTGTAAGATAAATATTAATGCATTGAGAGAGAAGGATTGAGCTTACATTGAGAAAAGGATTAATTAACCATTGCCGATTTTCGATTTTCGATTTTCGATTTAAAATCGAAATTCTGGTACTGTGTGTGCTGGCCTTGTGTCTTCCCGCCGCCGCTGCTGAAACCGGGCAGAAGCTTCTCGGTGATGAAAGTGACGGTAGCCGTGCACTTCCAATTCATCGTATTGAGTTGCTCGCCGAACCGAGCGAGGATGGCGCCGAACCTATCAAGATTGATCCGAATATCGACACCGCCGAAGAAGTTCTCTTGCCTTTTTCCACACGCCTGACGTGTGGTGAATGTCACAGCTACGGGATCATCAACAAAGGCTGGCATTTTAACTCTGTAGATCCGAATGCCGAAGCCGGTCGGCCGGGCCAGCCCTGGATATATGTCGATGTCCGAACCGGCACGCAGATACCACTTTCTTATCGTTCCTGGCCGGGCACGTTTAAGCCGGAGCAGTTTGGCCTGAGCGAACGCGAGTTTACCAAGATTTTCGGCCGGCAGATGCCGGGCGGCGGGCCGGGAGAAACCGACGACCGGGACGATGTCATGCGGCAGTACGTATCCGGCAAGCTGGAAGTCAACTGCTTGGCTTGCCACAACGGCGACCCTCGCCATGACCAGGGCGGAACAACCGGTTACGCCGTTCAGGTAAGTCGCGGCAATTTCCGCTGGGCTGCGGCGGCATCTTCCGGCCTGGCGACGGTAACCGGTTCTGCGGATGATATGGATGTCATGTACGATCCATTTGATCCGTTTTCGGTCGAAACGGCCCAAAGCGGAACCAGGAAACCGCCGACCATCACATATCACAAGAACGTATTTGACCACGATAACAACGTGTTCTTTGATATCCTAAGAGAAGTTCCTTCGCACCGGTGTTACTTCTGCCACTCGAATCTATACATAGGTTCCGAAGAGAGCGAAAAATGGTCCGAGGACGAGGATATTCACCTGAAATCCGGGCTGACCTGTGTTGATTGTCACCGTAATGGGATGGATCACAACATCATCCGGGGCTATGAGGGCGAAGAAGATGAATCGGGCAACGAGCTTGTGGCGGCGTTCTCCTGCGAAGCTTGTCATCTCGGAGAACATTCTGCTTCCGAGCCAACCGCGGGTCGTCTGAGCGCGCCGGTTCCCGAACACTTCGGCATCCCGCCGGTTCATTTCGAAAAACTGACCTGTACGGCTTGTCACTCAGGCCCTTGGCCTGACGATGAAACACACTTGACAAAGACTTCGAGGGCCCATCGCATCGGTACTCCGAATGTGAATAAGGCCCACGAAATGCTGCCGCACATTGCTTCTGTTGTTTTTGCAAAGCAGGCCGACGGCAAAATCGCGCCTCAAAAGCTTGTTTGGCCTGCGTTTTGGGGTGTCCTAAAAGACGATGGCGTTGTTCCGGTTGAGTTGGGAACCGTCACAAAAGTTATCGAAGATGTGCTATCGAAGGAAGAATTTCCGTTCTCAGGCGATTGGCCTGATTTGACGGAAGATCATATTGCGAAAGGTTTGACCGCTCTTGCATCCGATGGTTCAGCGGAGGGCAAGGTTGTGTATGTCGCCGGCGGCAGATTGTACAACCTCGATGATTCGGGCCAGTTGAGCGAACAGAAAGACCACCCGGCAGCGAAGCCTTGCTTGTGGCCCATCGGTCATGATGTCAGGCCGGCGGCACAGTCTCTGGGCATTCGTTATTGTACGGATTGTCATGGGACCAACGCGCCTTTCTTCTTCGGGGACGTTACGGTCGATACTCCTGTTGCTGCGGCCCGTGGAACTAAGAAAATGGTTGAGTTCCAGGATATCTCCCCGTCCTACGCCTGGGCCTTTGCCTTCTCATTCGTGTTCCGTCCCTGGATGAAGGTAGTTGTTATTGCTTCATGTGCGGTCATGGCCTTCGTTTTGTTATTATACGGGCTCAAAGCCCTGGGTTGTGTTGTCAAAACATTGGCCGGTGAAAATTAGTGGCTCTTGATTTAAAATGTGAGTGATATGTATCAGACGATTTCGATAGTCGCATTTTTAGTTACCATCGGTGCTCTGGCACTGAATTGCATTATTTCTCCCTGCAGGGAATGCTGGCGGCATCCCCTGAGAAAAGTGGTACAGCTTTTTACGATGCTCTTTATCGAACAGAAGCTGAGTCCGGCGGGGGTTTTAAGGAAACTGGTTTATCTGCTGGCCCTGCTTTGTCTTATCGTGTTGGCATTGACCGGTTTTTATCCGACGCTTGTCTTAGGCGAGCACATTTCGGGTTATCTGGTCATGGTGCACGCCACGTTCGCGCCGGTTTTCGCAATCTGCCTGGCGGTTCTGGCCGTGATGTGGGCACGTAACAGCCGCTTCACCGGTAGTGACTGGCCATGGTTTCAGCGCTTAGTTAAACGTGTTGCTCTGATTAAAAGCACCGGCAAAGAAGCGCATCCCGAAAGCACCGGCCTCGGGCAGAAGATATCTTTTTGGCTGATAATCTTTTTGGCTTTGCCGCTTGCTTTGTCGATTGTTTTAAGTATGTACCCAATTTTCGGAACTTATTGGCAAGAGCTCCTTTTAGAAATTCACCGTTACACTGCTTTGTTGTTTTTCTTGGTGGCAATCGTTCATCTTTACCTGGTAATCCGATGTAAGACGAACGAATAACATCCAGATAGATTGTTCTTTCATATGTTTGTCGGGGTCACCGGCGCAAAATATTGCGTTTGTGGCCCGTTCCGTATACAGACGCACCCTTCGACTCCGCTCAGGGTGAAGAATAAAGAATCCTTCACAGTGAAGAAGTAAGACTCCTTCATGCCGAGCGAAGACGAGGCATCGGTTTATTTATAGCGTTTTCTTGCGCACGAAGGGGTTCTTTTAGAAGGGCCGGAAAGGAGAAAGAGCCGATGGCCAAGGTAAAAGTTGCTGTTGTAGGGCTTGGATTTGGTGCCGAGTTCATCCCAATTTACCAAAGACACCCCGATGCTGAGTGTTACGCCATTTGCCAGAGGAACGAAGAGCACCTCAATGAGATAGGCGACCAGTTCGGAATCGAAAGGCGATTTACCAAGTTCGAAGACCTTTTGGGTATTGACGAGTTGGATGCAATCCACGTTGTCTCACCTATTGCCGATCACGCCTGGATGTCGCTTGAATCCCTGAAAGCGGGCAAACACACCTGCTGCACCGTCCCGATGGCTACTACCCAGGAGGACTGTCTTGCAATTGCCGAAGCGCGGGAGAAATCCGGCAAAGTCTATATGATGATGGAAACCGCCGTATACAGCAGGGAGTTTCTATACGCCAAAGAACTGGTAGAATCGGGCAAATTAGGCAAGATACAGTTCCTTCGCGGCTCACATCAGCAGAACATGGGTCTGCCGGGCTGGCCGGAATACTGGTACGGTTTTCCGCCGATGCACTATGCGACTCATGCCGTAAGCCCGTTGTTATGCCTTGCGAAAAAGCGGGCTGAGTCTGTCGTCTGTCACGGCTCGGGCCGGATTCAGGAAGATTATATTAAGCGATATAATGCGCCTTTCGCCGCTGAAACCGCCATTATCAAACTCGCCGACTCCAACCTTGCCTGCGAGGCAACCAGGTCGCTGTTTAATACGATCAGGCAATACAGGGAAAGTTTCGACGTGTACGGCACGGAACTCTCGTTCGAATGGGAGCAAACCGCCGGCGAAGGCCCGGTCATCTATTCCGGCTATGAGGACTTCGAGAGAATAAAAATTCCCGATTTCGGACACCTGCTACCGAAGGAAATCGCACCCTTTACGGGGCATGGTGTCTATGACGAAGAGCACGAGCACACGTCTTTCATCCAGGGCAGCGGGCACGGCGGCTCTCATCCGCATCTGACGCACGAGTTTGTTCGTGCGATTGTAGAAGAAAGGAAATCCGCCGTCGATGCGGGCACGGCGGCGAACTGGACTATGGCGGGAATCTGCGCCCATGAATCTGCGATGAACGACGGCAGGAGAATTCAAATTCCGCAGACGGATTAGTTGCTTTCGCGCCGCTGACAAATTTCTCATAAACCCGTTAAAAAACTGGTTGTCTCGAAGAGCAACTGTTATATTTAACGTGGATAATCCGGTAGCGTGCCGGTGGTATATATTCGAGGTAGTTTATTAAGGAGAAGAAATTATGAGTAATGGAGCACTGCCAGACTATGTAAGTATGGCCAAGCCCAATCCGGCTTCGAACAGGGCTCCCTGGTACAAGAACACGGCACCTACCTATGCGGGTATCTTCTTGTGGTTCGTGTTCTGGAGCCAGGCACCGAGTGGCGGCGGAGTCAGTCCCGGCGGAGTGCTAAGCCAGGGTGTCGGAGTAGCGATTCTCGGTTTGGTCGTAGCTGCGCTTCTGTGCCACTTTCTGTTCTACGTGGTTCCGGGCCTGCTTGGTCTGAAGACCGGTCTTCCGCTCTACGTTGTGGGCACATCGACCTATGGCGTTCAGGGCGGCTTTTTGATGCCCGGATTTCTAATGGGTGCCCTTCAGTTCGGCTGGCTTGGTGTCAATGCCTATTTCGCATCACAGGCCCTTGCACCTCTCTTCGGCGGCAGCGCCGCTGCCGCGAAGGTGATTGCCGTGATATGGGCGGCTGTCGCAGCATTCGTCGGATTGAAAGGTATTCAGTACGTTGCAAAGATTGCTACGTTCCTTCCTTTGATTCCCTTGGTGATCCTGCTTATTATGCTTTCTAAAACTATCGGCGGTATAGGAGATTTTGATGCCGATGCACTGATTGCTGCCGGTACCGTTGAGGGTGGCGCTACCGCCGGTTTGAGCTTCATCGGTGTCATAGCTTTGAGCATAACGTTTGTAGTTGGTTTCTTTGCCACTGCAGGTGCTGCTGGCGTCGATTTCGGAACGAACAGCAAAGACGAAAAAGACGTCCAGATGGGTGGCCTGATCGGAATCGCTCTGGCCACTATCGTTGCTGCTGGAGCTGCAATTCTGATAGCTGCGGGGGCTTTTGGCACGTCCGGGACGTATGCTATGAACCCGGCCGACCCCGGTTTTATGGGAGGGATAATGGGTTCTCCGGGGGCCGGCAAGACAATGGGTCTGCTCTTGGCAATCGCCGCTTTCCCACCCGCTTGTTTCTCGTCTTTCATTGCCGCCAATAGCTTCAAGACGACACTGCCGAAAGTCAATCCGTTCATATCAGTGAGCATTGGCGCTGCGGTCAGTATCATCCTTGCAGTAACAGGTTGGGCCGGCCAGGCTGGCGCCGTCTTTACCGTAATCGGGGCATCGTTTGGTCCTGTTTGCGGTGCGATGATGGTCGACTACATAATGGCCGGCAAGAAATGGGCCGGTCCTCGGGCCGGTTGGAACATGGCCGGCTGGATTTCCTGGGTTGTTGGCTTTATAGTGGGCATATTACCGCTCGTGAGCAGTGTGAACATCCCGGCGGCGCCGCTGATGGCATTTATTGTCGGTGCCGTGCTTTACTTCATTCTGGCCAAGGCGGGGATGGAATCGAAAGTCCTTGAAATGGCTGCCGCACCGGCGGAAAAAACTCAGGGCGAAGAAAAGAGTGAGTAATATTTAGAGAATTTATAAATATTCTCACTGCTTGAAGAAATTGATTAGTTCGGCAGGGATTCGGAAATACTCTGGATTCCTGCCGTGTTTTTATGGAAATTTGGGTTTGAGGCTAAGCGTATTATTAACAAATACTTGTCTGTGGTTTTTTAGGAGTGGTATCTGCTGTGGCATACAAATAAAAGAAAAAAAATATACTTTTGAGCGGCTTGACAACGTCATACAAATAGGATAGCATTATCGTTCCGGTTTTTGGATACCCGGCAGTTTTCTGACGATGAGTGGTTTCATCGGTAGTAAAGAATTTAGACTTTTGAGGTAAAAGGAAATGATGACGAAAAAATTTGGTACAATTTTGAAAATCTGTGTCTGTGTGTTGTTTGCGATGTCTTTATGCCTTATCCCTTCCTGCAAGAAATCCCCAGAGGAACCCGCTACCGAGGGCTCCAGTCAACAGTCCCTTACGACAACTTCTCCGGAAGCTCCTGCCCCGAGTACGACTAAGCCGGTTGCAGAAAAGCCCGAGAAGCCTGCCGAAGCCGTGACGGAAGCTGTTGCCGAGACACCGGCTGCGGTCGAGGCAGAAGCACCGGCCGCCCCTGCTGCCGATACTGCAGGCTTGGTTCCGATTGATATTAAACTGCCCAAGCCGATGTTCGTCGGCACGCCTCAGGATACGAAAGTACCTAATCTCGAAAAACCGATAGGCAAGGCACGTCCGCCGTTCCTGGCTCCTGAGGGAACAAAAAATGTCGCCTTAGGCAAGCCTATTGCCAGCAGCGATGAAGAGCCGATAATCGGCGAGATTGAAATGATCACCGATGGTGATAAGGAAGCAGCCGACGGCAGTTATGTTGAGTTAGGCCCGTTTGTGCAGCACGTTACGATTGACCTAGAAGCGATGCACGAGATTTATGCCATTGTGGCGTGGCATTATCATAAGCAGGCCCGCGTTTATTTTGATGTAGTCGTGCAGGTTGCTGATGACGCTGATTTTATCACTAACGTCAAGACCGTTTTCAATAATGACATTGACAACTCTGCCGGATTAGGCGTCGGCAAAAATATGCACTACACGGAAACTAACGAGGGCAAACTTTTCGATGTGCTTGCCCAGGGCATCAAGGCTCGTTATGTCCGCTTCTACAGCAACGGCAACACCAGTAACGACCTGAACCATTATATTGAGGTTGAGGTTTACGGCAAGCCGGTACAATAACATGGCTAAAAAGGGTTGCGTCCTTATTTTGGCCGCGACAATTGTTGCGCTTGCGTTACGCTTGCCGCGGCTCCAGCAGCGTCCGATGCACGGTGACGAGGCGGTTCACGCCATCAAGTTCGGAGATTTGCTTGAGCAGGGTTTCTATGCATACGATCCGGACGAATACCATGGCCCGACGCTTAACTACCTGACATTAATCCCTGCCGGACTTACCGGCACCAAAAAACTGGTGCAGGTCAGCGAGTTTACTCTGCGCATCGTGCCCGTTTTTTTTGGGGTGTGTCTGGTACTGTTGCTATTGTTGGTGATAGACGGCCTGGGAACAGCAGCAGCGGTTTACGCCGCGGTATTGACCGCGATCTCAGCGGCGATGGTTTTTTACAGCCGGTATTATATACAGGAAATGCTCCTGGTCTGTTTCACTTTTGGCGCAATCGTATCCGGCTATAGATATACTCAGAGCAAAAACATCGCCTGGGCTTTGTTGACAGGGGCGTTCCTTGGGCTTACGCACGCCACCAAGGAAACATGCATCATTGTTTTTGGCTCCATGTTTTTGGCCCTCCTGCTGACACTCGTAACGGGGCGTCCGAAAGGTTCTCTTGCTGATGCCGCCAAAGCAGTAAAACCGTTGCATCTTATCGCCGGTCTTGCAGCCGGTGCAATTGTATCGGCACTGTTTTTTTCATCGTTTTTGTCAAATCCCGGCGGCATTCTCGATTCGATACGCACTTATACGACTTATTTCAATCGAGCGGGGGGCAGCAATCTGCATTTTCACCCATGGCATTACTACCTCAAAATGCTTATTTATTCTCGATACAGCGGCGGGCCCATCTGGACCGAGGGGCTCATCGTCTTTTTAGCCGCGGTTGGTTTTATCGCTGCAATGTTGAGAAAAGGCCCATCCTCTGTCAATATTCAACTGCTCAGATTCATCGCCTTTTATACGCTCATTTTGACCGTCATTTATTCGGCGATCCCGTATAAAACGCCCTGGTGCGTTTTAGGATTCCTGCACGGCATGATTCTGTTGGCGGGCGTCGGGGCGGTAGTTCTTGTCAGGCTTCTGCCCAATGTTTTGCCGCGTTTAATTATTCTCTGCCTGTTATTTGATGCTTCGGTCCACCTATCCTGGCAGGCCTATCTGTGCAATTACAGTTATTATGCCGATAGTCGAAATCCCTATGTTTATGCTCATCCGACGATGGAAGTGTTTACTGTCGTGCAGCGGGTCGAAGAAATGGCCGGGGCAATGGAAAAGATGAATCGGGAAAACCCGGACAAGGTGAAGATGCATATTCAGGTGATTTGTCCCGGTAAAGATTATTGGCCGCTGCCCTGGTACTTCCGGCGATTCGAGAAAGACATTATCGGTTGGTGGGACCAGGTTGATCCAAATACTCCTTCTGCGCCGCTGATTATTGCATCGCCGGAGGTCGAGGCTTCGCTGACGAACAAGCTCTATAATTTGACACCTCTTGAAGATCGTCAAATGTACTTGTTTTTATTTGATAAACCCTATTATATGTGGCTGCGTCCGAAGATAAAATTACTTGGCTTCGTAAGAACGGATGTGTGGAACTACTTCCACCAGCAGCAGGCACAGGCATCGATAGGGGACCCCATTTTGCAAACAGATAGCAAAATGGGAACCCTGGAAAAAGCAAAATGACTGAGCCTCCACAAGAAACTTGTTTTGTCAACAACAATTGCAGCACGATTGACGGGATGAAGCGTTTTTCGCACGAGGCGATGGCGACCACTTTCGAGGTCATCATTGTGCACGAGGATGAGCGTTATGCCAGTCAGGCTGCGGTAGCGGCTTTTGATGAGGTGGATCGACTCGAACGCGAGCTGAGCCGGTTCATAGAGAATAGTGATATCGCCCGAATCAACAGCATGGGCGCCAATCAACCTTTGCAGATTGGTCTGGACACGTTCGAATGCCTGAAGATCGCCGAGCGAATTTATGCTGAAACTAACGGAGCTTTCGATATCACAATCGGCTCTCTGCTTAAATGTTGGCGTAACGACGATGGAACTCCGCTGAGGCCTTCGCCGAAGGAGATTGATCTTGCCCGATTGCATACCGGCACGAATCTCCTGCAACTGGACGAGGCCGAACATACGGTTAGGCTGTCGGCCAGTGGCGTACAAATCGATCTCGGCGGCATCGGCAAGGGCTACGCCGTCGACCGTGTAGCAGAGCTGTTGCGCGACTGGAGCATTGATGTTGCTCTGATCTCCGGTGGTTACAGCTCGGTCCTGGCCCTTGATGCGCCGCCCGGGAAAAAGGGCTGGCCCCTGACGCTAACCAATCCGGCCGGACAAAAAGAGATACTGGCCCGCCCTTTTTTACACAATGGAGCTCTGAGCGGCTCCGGAGTGCAGAAGGGCGGGCATATAATTGATCCGCGCACTGCCCAAGCCGTTGAAGGCAGACGTGCCGCCTGGTCGTCGGCTCCCGACGCCGCAACCGCCGATGCACTCTCGACGGCCTTTATGATTATGGGCCTTGATGAAATCAAAAAATATTGCAGCTTGCATCCGAATACCCTGGCGATGGTAATTCTTGATAAGCAGGATGAAAACACGCCCGAAGAGACAATTCTACGCTTCGGGGCATGGGAAAGCCTAATTGGCTAATGACTATTGACTATTTGGGTATCGGGCGTCGGTTTTGCTATCGAGCATGCCTTTTATTAGTCAATAGTCAATAGACAATAATCAATATTTCAGCGTCCGCCTGATTTTCAGCAGTTCAGAGAGGACGTGCCATGAACTGCGGGTAGGCGACAGCCGGCTGTCACGGTCGCATGTCCAGTCGATGGGAAACTCCCTGATCCTGTAGCCTTCTTTTTGCGCCCGCATGATGATTTCAATATCGAATGAAAATCCGTCAGTGATGGCCTCGCCGTACAGGTGCCGTGCGACGTTGCCTTTGTACATCTTAAAGCCGCATTGTGTATCGGTGAACTCGGCGGGGATTTTCATATCGTGGATGACGAACCAGTGGAATATCTTCGAGCAGATACGCCGGTACAGGCTCTGCGTTTTTTCGATATGGCATTCTCGCATTTTCCTTGAGCCGTGTGCTATATCGCACGCATCGCTTTTCAGCAGCTCCAGCCCCCGCAGCGTATCTTCGTAGGGCACGCAGGAGCCGCTATCGGCAAACATGACATATTTACCGCTTGAATGTTTTATACCTGTACGGACAGCGTAACCTTTGCCGCGATGTGTTTCATAGCGAATGACATTGAATTGAATATTGGGTGGAACTGCGATATTTTTCGCCGCCTCGGAGGTGTTGTCCGTGCTGCCGTCGTCGACGACGATAATCTGGCCCGAAAAGTTGTGGGCTTCTAAAAACGCCACAGCTTCCTTTATATCCCGAGCGATCTTTTTACTTTCCTCGAATGCCGGTATAACGATAGACAAATCCATCAAGGAATTATATCCTACAGAGCCGCGTTTTCATAGTGTAATCCATCTTTATTCGAATCATTAAGCTGTCCGGGCTACGCTTTTAACAGATCTCTGTCGCTTTCGGTTTTGAAAATGCGGGTCGACGTGACGAATTTCGTTTTTGTCAAAAGGCCGGAAGCGTGCGTTTTAATTGTCGCCGCCATGTTGCTTTTGTTTCTCAATGCGGCACATGCCTTCTCGAATATCTTCTGCTTCAAGGGACAGGACAAATCTGCGTCGCTGACGATACTCAGGAAGCGTTTTTTGTGCCGGTCGGTAAAATCGTTTCCCTGTTTGAGCATAAAATATACCTCATACAAAGCGATAAGATAAACCACCGCCAGTTCCACGGCCAGCCGGTAATACTTGATGTAGTCCACGTCCTTGATATATTCCAGATACATCTTGGAGTTTTCTTTATCCCTGCGGTATTCTTTGTCCGCTTTTTTATACGGCCCCATTTGCCGGCATGCCCGTAGCGTCAGCAGGAGGTTATCGACAGAATTTTCGATTTCCTGCTCGGATGGGCACGAGCTGTAGGTTTCCACAAATCCCCGCTGCAAAAAGTAGCGGAACCATTCCTCGGTGTTTCTTGTGGTGATTCCCCTGACACAGTCCGTCCAGCTTCGGAAATCCTGCTTGAAAAAGTTGTATTTCTCGCCGGTCTTTTCCTCCAGGCGATAGACTTCTTCATACAGGAAATAATCCTGAAAAACTTCGCACTCACGGTGTTTTTTGCGATTCTTACCCTCGCGATAGTAAGGCCCGGCAACGCTGTTGACGACGGGGTGGATAATCTGGTCGGCGGCGATGTGCGTTAGGTGCCCGGCAATGTAGGCGAGCTTCCGCATATCATCGTCGTACAGATTGACCTGACCATTTTCTCTGATGACATCGCTGAAAATAATCTCGACCAGCTTCAGAGGAAACTCGTTAGGCCGGTGCGAGTGCAAATGGTACGACCACCGAGTGACTCCCTTGGCTTGGACGAAACCTTCTTTCAGCATGTCTTTGATAGAGCTGGATAGCCTGTTATAGTAATAGAGGTCGGGGCCGAGGCTTCCGAGATTTATGTACGCCTTATAATTCTTGCTCCTGGAAGCGTCGTCGAGCTTTTCTGCAAATTGCGTATATTCGTCAATCCCTTTTGCCTTGAGCGTTTGAAGCGCCTTATGGGCTATGAGCATATGTGTTATGTTTGCCGGCATAGCATCATCCTTTCTATACACGAATCAGACTTCCACAGAGTTTACGATAGTAGGCGAAAAACGCAAGGGTCTTTTCAAAGTCTAACGGTTGTTGCGTCGTTTAACGTAGGGGCAACCCTGTGTGGTTGCCCTGGTTCATTATCTGTGCTCCGCCGTTGGGCGTCTTATGGAGGGCGGCCACATAGGGCCGCCCCTACGTCGGTTGTTCTCGGTAGGGATGTCAAATTAATTCCGCGGCGTTGTCGGGGATCCAGCCGTCGCTGTCGTCGGAGAGTCTTACGTGGAACCAGCCGCTCCGGCGTTCGAGCAGATCAAACTCAGTTCCGTCATGAAGCGGACCCTTGAAGCTCTCCCGATAATTCGGGCCGTCACCCTGGCGGGCAACAATCTGCTGAGCCGTAATAACACCGCAGATTGTATTGGCCCGAGACCGGGTTTCCAGAACGACCGATGCAAGAAAACTCACCGTCAGAAGGCCGCAAATCGCTGCCGTGGCGACCCAGGGAGCGGATTTGCCGCGCCACAGCATCAAGGTGGCGCTGATGCAGACAATAGCGAAACAGATGCACGTGACCAGGAATTTCGTCTTGATAGAAAAATCATAGTGCCAGAAAAACAGCGTCTCAAGGATACGTTCTTCCGTTTTGATTTCTACGGTGTCAATTCTTCTGCTGCGTGCGAAGGCGAGGTTTTTTTGAATGTTCGTGTCGGCTTTGTCGAGCCTTTGAGCCCGGCGATAATTCAGAATCGCTCTGCCGAGGTCGTCTTTGAGGATATAGGCGTTGCCGAGATTATAATAAAGTTTCGAGTTTTTTATCCGGCCGTCACTGATTATCTTTTCGTAATTCAGTATCGCTTTTTCGTATAGCTTTTGGGCCTGGTCCGGGTCGTTGGCGGTTGTGTTCGCTTCTCTGAAGAATTGATTGGCCTGGTTGAAAAGTGAATAGACTTGCTCCTTAGGCAAGGCGCTGCGTACTGGAGCAGCCAGGCAGTCCGTAAGGACTCCATAGGAGAACAAAAGCAAACCAATCAATCCTACGGTAAATTTCCTGTCAGTCATATTCTACAATTCTTTTCGATATTGCGAACAAGCTCGCTTACTTGCCTGATCTTATCGGAGTCGGTTTTTATCTCCATCGGTGCGTAGCGCCCGGCTTCGAAGCCGGCTATGATCGATTTGTATTTGTCGGCGCTTTGTGAATCTTGCGTTGCGGCAATAATCGCATCGTAACAGTCATCGGGTGTAAGCGAGCCGGCCGTTTTGTCGAACTTCTCGCCGATATAGTTTTTCATAATCGACACAAGCTGTTCGTTTTGCTGGATTGTGTCGGTCGAGGCCAATATTTTTAATTGCCCGAGAGCTTTGCCGCAGGCCTGCCGGTGTCGTCTGGCTGCCGCTTTCTCAGGGCTTGTATGTGAGAAGAATTTGACAAGGAAACTCGATACAAGCCCGAGCAAAGGAACGGCCCAGAGAACCGCATAGCCGGGACTGCCTATAGCCGCCAGCGGCGAAAAACTCATGTCATCCAGCGTCTCAAGAGCTTCGTAATTGGCAGAGAGGCCTTTCCTGATGGCCTCGATTTCCCTGTTAATCGGAGTGAAATCGGAACCCTCCAGGTCCGCGTTTGTCAGTATTTTCGTCGGCGCCACTTCGAGTTTGATCGGCTCGGTTTTGGCTGTCACGTACCTGCCCTGTTCGGCATCGAAATATGCCAGCGGAATCGGCGGTATCTCTGTCACCTGATCGTTATTCGCCCGTATCGTCTGTGTAAAGACCTTGAATTCATTGTCAATAGTAGGTGAAGCTTTCTGAGAAGGGATCTTGAAATTGGCAGCCAGGGCCGGCACCTGTTCGAGCGCCGGCCATTGGATCGGTTTGAGGTATTTGCTGCCGCCGATTTTCACGGTGAGTGTAATCGGGTCGCCGACGTTGACTGTAGTCGGCGTCGCCGAAGCGGAAATTGTGTATTGTCCGACGAGGCCGTAAAATTGTGCCGGCTTGTCCTGCCGGGGCAAAGGCAGGACTTCCAGTTCGAGCGGCTCCGAGGCCACCATGAACCGCCTGTAGTTGACCTGCGAGCCGAAGAAACTGTCGAATGGATCCCGCGAGCGGGTGCGCCCGACGGCAACAGCGACGGAAACCGAAGCCGGCTGCATTGCTATTTTACCGGAACGTTTCGGTATCAGAACCTTGCTGAAAGAAAGCAGGATCGAATCTTTGTCCTTATGAACGAGTCTGTATTGGCTGACCATGACGGTTATTCCGGTATTGAGGCGGTAAAGTTTTGCCTGCGGATTCGAAACATCGGGCTCTTCGATATAAAAGGCATCATTGCTGAAAGCCGGGATGTTGAATTGAAAGTCTCCAATGTTGGCCGAGATGTAAAACTTCACTGTCATAATAACCGGCTGGCCGACGTAGCACTGCTGCTGCGACAATGTCACCTCAAGGTCCAGTTGGTCGGTAGTGCCGGGCTTAATGATATTTACGGCCACCGGATTTGTCTTATACGTTTTCCCCTCATGCTCGACAGTCAGCGATGGTAGCTGGGTCTGCCCGGCCTGGCTCGCGGTCAGGGTATAGGTCATGATTGTCGTGATGCGCTGGGTCCTTTTGTTGTTTATGATATTTGTAGAACTATGTTTTCTGCTACCCATGCTTTGCGGATTATACTGCCGCAACGGTTCCAAATCGACCTGACCGGCATTATCGGATCCCTGAATAACGATATAGAAAGTAAAACCCTCGCCGACGTAGATATCTTTTCCGGAATCGACCTGTGCGGAAACCTGCACCTGCCCCGAAGCGCTTGCCGCCAGAACAGCCATTACAGCAAAAACCAGTATTATATGTTTTGCGTGTTCCATTTTGTTTTTTCGAAATACTCAATCATAAATAAACATTATTGGCTCTTGCTACCAGTCTTTTTCGACTTTTTGCCAGGGGCCTCTTTGTAGAATCTGCCTTTCTTTTCGCTGTCGCTGTTCTTTATCCAGAATTTCCTGTGCCCTCGTATCGGGAGCGGCCTGTTGCTGCTGCTTCTTCTGTTCCTCTTGCTGTTGTTTCTGCTGCTGATCCTGTGATTGATTAGGGTCTTGCGGCTGGTTCGGGTCCTGCCCGGCGTCTTGCTGTTGCTGCTGTTGGTCCTGCGGTTGATTCGGATCTTGCTGCGAGTTTTGTTGCTGCTGATTCTGCTGCTGTTGCTGGTTAGGATCCTGCGGCTGATTGGGATCCTGCTGCTGTTGCTGTTTGTTAAGCTGGTCGAGGAGGTCCTTGATGAGCAGCCGGGCCACTTCTATGTTCTTTGCGGCCTTTTTGTTTTCCGGCTCGATATCCAGTACGCCTCTCCAGCTTCCGATTGCGGTTTTAAGATCGTCGATCGCCTTCTGAAGGTTCGAGTCTTTTTGTTTGGAACCCTGCTGGAAGTAAGAATTGCCGAGGTTGTATTTGGCCCTGGCCACATATTTCATATCTTTGCTCTCGGCTGCAACTTGCCTGTATAAGTCCATTGCCTTGCCGAGGTCGTCGAGCCTGTAATAGCTGTTCGCCTGGTTGAATTTCGGCTCCAAAGCGCCCGGCGTCTCTAAAAGGGCCTGATCGTAACTGTTGATCGCCTCGTTGAAATTCCCCTGCTTGTACAGCTTATTGCCCTGCGATGTGGATACTCTGGCAGAATCGGCAAACGCCGCTTGCGCAATTACCAGAACCAGCAATAAATGAAAAACCGTTTTATATTTTCCTGCGTTCACTGATAAATGCCTCACAAATAAGCAATACCAACCCTAAAGCCACGAATATCTGAAATTTCTCATCGTACTTGAGCATTGTCGTCGATTCAAGCTCGCGTTTTTCCGCCGACGCTATCAGGCTCTCATATATCTGGCCCAGGTCCAGGGTGGTCCCCGGCTCGACGGACAGATATTTTCCGCCGTCGGTGACGTAAACAATGTTCCTCAGCAAATCCCCGCCGAGCCTCGACCAGATTTCCTCGCCCTTGTATTTCAGAAAGCTTTTCTCGCCGTCCGGGCCGGTAATCGGAATACGCGAGCCTTCGTTCTCATCGCCCAGGCCGATTGCGATGATTCTTATACCTTCGGCCGCGGCCTTTTCTGCCGCCTGAATCGGAAAGCTCTCAGAGCCTTCATGCTCTTCGCCGTCCGTAATCAATATGATATCCTTGAATTCCCGGCTCTGCTTGTCAAAAACCTCCTCTGCCGCTTTGCGGATCGCATCGCCGATCATTGTGCCGCCCCTGCTGGTGCTTTCCGCGGATATGTCGGCCAATGCCATTCTCACAAACGCGTAGTCCTGTGTCAGGGGACATTTTACTACGCTGTTGCCTGCGAATGTAACGATTGCGACCCGGTCGCCGGCCAGCGTTTCCAGCAGGTCCGCGATGGCGATTTTCGAGCGTTCCAGCCTGCTAGGTTTGATGTCCTCTGCCAGCATCGAGCGGGATGTGTCCAGCAGGATACAGATGTCCCGGCCCCGGCGTTTTATCTTCTGGGCCTGTGGATTCCATTTGGGCTCGGTCAGGGCCACGACAATGCTGACAAATGCCGCCAGCAGCAGCAGCGCTTTGAACATCTGCTTTCTCAGGCTGACTGCGTTATTGATTTTCTTGAGCATCTCACTGCTCGCCAGAATTCTCAGCGTTCGGGCCTTCTGCCAGAAACACCAGATGTACACCGGCAGCAAAACCGCCGGCACGGCGAATAAAAACCACAACGCTTTGTCATTTCCAAGATTCATAGATAATCTTACTCAAACAGACCGATTCATTGTCATTCCCGCGGAGGCGGGAATCCATACAATTGCCACAATTTTGGATTCCTGTTTTCACAGGAATGACAGACCGTATTATTCTATTATTTACCTGTGCTCCTTCTTTTATGGTATCTTACGAAATACCGTACAGCTTGCCAGCATCTCGGCGGCTAATACAAGCAGTGCTGTCAATGTCCATGGCCCGAAACGCTCTGCGAACTGGGTATATTGAACGGACTTGACCTCGGTTTTTTCCAGTT
>CAZSOR010000020.1:14200-29937 GCA_964608395.1 uncultured Pirellulales bacterium | reverse complement strand
CGAAACACCCACGGCCAGAATCTCCGCTTCTCCCGCAGGCAGGCGACTTGTCCGACCATGGTCAGCAGCGTTTCCTGCAGCACATCCTCGGTCAGATCATGATTGAGTGTAGTGCGGAATACGAACGGATATAGCCGCTCCCGAACGATGCCGGCCAGTCGTCCCATGCTGGACCGGCTGCCCGAGCGAGCCTCGGAAAGTAACTGTTGGATATTTTCGTTGTCCTCATTCATATACACTATCCTCACTCATAAAAAGGCAGGCAGTTTGTCGGAAGTAACGAAAAATTCCAATCCAAAGAGTTTTTATTGCCCCGCAACTTCCGCTCCTAATCACCAATCTCTGATTAACTAAACAACTGTTCGCTCTCCGAAATCGTCGTTGACCGCAGCGAACAATCAAAATTGGCTTTGTTTGGCTTTGTTTTTTCGCTGGCATCATCCGCCAAAATCTCCATAAACCCTTGTCATTATTGGCTTAGTGTCATTTCGTGCCGGAACAAATTGGCTTTGTTTTTTCAAACCCGTCTTCAACCCCCAGATAAATCTGGGGGCTAAATAAGATTGGCTCCATTCGACGCTGCTCAGGACAAGCTTGTTTGGCTTTGAATTGGCTTTGTTTTTTCGCCGACCCAAAGCATGGAATTCTCCATAATCACCTTTCATATAGATACTTACGCTCATTTCGGCCATTCGTAAATTGGCTTTGTTTTTTCAACTTAAGCTCAATTTTTCGTCGTTTTCTACTCTTTTTCACCTGTTTTTTTCATTATTTTGCCTTTTTTCGACCCGGCACCAGTGGTACGGGCAAAACTTTATTGTTTCGTACTGCGTTCTCCGTAAGTCCACAGGACACCTTACGGCGGAGTCCCGAGGACTGCGTGATTCTGAATTCTGTCTCCTGTATTCTCCATTCATTCTGTTACACATTATACGAACCGTAACACATAAAGGCGGGCAAATTTCAAATAAATCTCCGATACACGGCGTCTTTACTGCGTATCCTGGGTTTTATCCGGAAAGACCGGTTGCATTTCTTGTTGTGGTTTTTTTGCCTTCAATCCTGTATAATATATCTATACCTAATATAGCGTTATCAGATTGCTTCGTTTAATGGATTAAAACAGATGGCTGATGATCAGGATAAAATTGATGATCAATCAGATAAGAAGAAACCATTCTTCTCTGCATCATCTGAAGACGTAACCGAATCGTATGGCTGTTCCGGAGAGATGCTGGGCGGCCAGATCGGCCCATACAAGCTGCTTGGCATCCTGGGTGAAGGTGGCTACGGCATTGTATATTTGGCCGAGCAGCACGAGCCGATTAGGCGACGAGTGGCGCTTAAAATCATCAAGCCGGGCATGGACACGAAGCAAGTGATCGCCCGCTTCGAGGCCGAACGCCAGGCTCTGGCTCTTTTCGACCACCCGAATATCGCCCATGTTTACGAGGCCGGAACGACTAAGACAGGACGCCCATACTTTGTGATGGAGCATGTCAAAGGCATGCCCGTAACCGAGCATTGTGACCAGGAAAAGTCAGGTATCGAGGAGCGACTCAAGTTGTTTTTAGACATCTGCGATGCTATTCAATACGCTCACCAAAAAGGTATCATCCACCGCGACATTAAACCATCGAACATTCTTGTGTCCATTGATAGCAAGGGAGCAGTGCTTAAAGTCATTGATTTTGGAGTAGCTAAGGCCATCAGCCGACCCTTGACTGAACGAACACTATACACTGAGCAAGGCCAACTTATAGGCACACCCGAGTACATGAGTCCTGAGCAGGCTGAAATGACAACTCAAGACATAGATACCCGCTCGGATGTTTACTCACTCGGCGTAGTGCTTTACGAGCTGTTAACCGGCGTGCTGCCGTTCGATCCTGAGAAGCTTCGTGAAGCAGGAATTGATCGCTTACGGCAGATAATCCGAGAGGAGGAACCTAAGACGCCGAGCACGCGTCTCTCACATTTAGGTGAAAAGGCGATACAGATTGCCGCAAAACGCCGCACAGGGGCTGGAACATTAGCCAACTGTCTGCATAAGGAGCTCGAATGGATTCCAATGAAAGCGATGTGTAAAGATCGTGTACGACGCTATCGGTCTGTCTCCGAACTTGCTGATGACATTCAGAACTACCTCAATGGTAATCCATTAATCGCCGGACCTGAATCAGCGATGTACAAAGCCAGGAAATTCGTGCGAAGGCATTCAGGGACGGTCGCGGCAGCCACAGCAATTGTAGTGTTGTTGATCGTAGGTTTCATTGTAAGTACAACCCTGTATGTGCAGGCTGAGCAAGCCAGGAAAATTGCATCCGAACGCGCTGAATCACTGCGCCGCTCCAACTATGGAAACAGCATCGCACTTGCCGAAGCCGCCAATCGCATTGGTCAGAAAACTCGAGTCGATCAACTATTGGCTTTATGCCCAGAGGACCTTCGGGGTTGGGAATGGGATTGGCTTTCATATATTTCGGATGAAGCAGAGACGACATTTAAACCTCGGCCCAAAGCCGTTCCAGGGAACACCTCCTCTGTTTGCGTGAGCCCAGATGGCAGGCGAGTGTACGCAGGTGGCAGTGGCAGATTCATAGCCTGGGATATGAATGATAACTCTGTTATGACCTTCCAATATGAGGATTGGATTTCTTCAGTGGCATTAGATCCAGAAGGGAAGAGACTCGTCATGACAACAACAGGTGGGACCATTCAGCTTTGGGACGTTACGACCGGAGAGCGATTGATCACACTGTCAAAAGGAGTCGGGCCTTGGCCGGCTTTCGATGATTATTCGAGAAGCGTCTACTCTGCTGTTTTCAATCCAGACGGCAAACGTATCGTCTCTGGAGGTACTGATAGTAATGTAAGAATCTGGGATGCTACAACCGGGACTGCTATTATGACTCTCCGGGGACATAAAGGTCCGCTTAGGGAGGTTGCCTATAGTACAGACGGAAGTCGAATACTATCCGCCAGTGAGGACACGACAGTCAAGGTCTGGGATGCGGCAACCGGTGATGAACTAATGACTCTTAGAGGACATACGGATGGGATTCAGTCTGCCGCCTTTAGTCCCGACAATACAAGAATAGTCTCTGGAAGTAAGGACAAGACTGTCAGGATTTGGGACAGCACAACAGGCGATAAACTGGAGATTCTACAGGGGCACGCAGGTCCGGTATTATCTGTCGCCTTCAGTCCGGATGGTAAGATAATAGCTTCTGGAAGTGATAGGATTATCAAGGTCTGGGATGCCGTACGGGGACTAGAGATAGAGACGCTTGTCGGGCATAAAGGGAGTGTCACGTCAGTAGTCTTTAGCCCGGATGGGAGACGTATCATTTCAGGCAGTAATGATAGGTCGCTCAAAGTGTGGAATCCGACTGTCAACCGAGAATATACTATCCTCTACGGACACACCGGAGAGATAACATCAGTTTCATTTAGTCCAAATGGAAAGAGGCTTGTGTCAGGCAGCAAGGATGGCCTGATCAAGATATGGGATACTGCAAGTGCATGCGAAACAATGACACTATACGGACATGAAGACGCTGTATATGGCGTTTCGTTTAGCCCAGATGGCACAAGAATAGTCTCTGCAAGTGCCGACCACCAGATGAAGTTGTGGGATGCTATCACTGGCAGCGAAGTGCTAACGCTTTTAGGGCATGTCGGCAGTGTATATTGCGTGGCTTTCAGTCCGGACGGCAAGAGAGTAATCTCGGGAAGCAAGGACAAGTCCGCCAAGATCTGGGATGCTGTAACTGGAGCATTGCTCATGAACCTGATTGGACATTCAGACAGCATTTTATCAGTTGCTTTTAGCCCTGCTGGTGATCGTATTGTCTCTGGTGGACTGGATGGACAGGCCAAGATATGGGATAGTGTCAGCGGTGCAGAGTTGGCTTCAATCCACGCATGTGAGGCGGCCATCTCGTCTGTATTGTTCTTACTGGATGGCCAACATATTGTTACAGGAGAGAGCTATCACGGAGGGAAGAATCTCAAGGGTAAACATATAAGCATCTGGAATGTGTCCAGAGAAGAAGAGGTCGTGACATATGAAGCGGCATCCAACGTATATTCTGTTGTGTGTACCCCTTATGGCAAGCGGATATTGGCAGCAAATTGGGATAGTTTGATACTATTGGATGCAATTACTGGAGAAGAAAATCTTGTACTGCCATTACCTGTGGGAGCCGTCAGTTCGGTGGCCGTAAGCACAAGTGGTAAAAAAATTGCCATGGGTAGTCTGAATAGCAGCATCGTCCTCCTGGAATCTGAAGCACCGAAGGATGGTTACGAACCACGCATCAATGCCGAATCCGCCCGGAAACTTGTAGAGCGGCTGCACAAAGAATGCGGGTCTTACAAAGAGGTCTTGGAAAAGCTTGAGGCCGACACGTCACTTGATGTGTCTATACGCAAGTTCGGGCTCCAGATTGCCAGATCCAGGTTGGGAGAAGACACCAGAAAACTCGCAGAATAGCATCAACACGTGTTGAACGAATATGTGTCCAACTTGTAGGAGATAATCATTCTGTGAAATGCTGCTAAGCGAAGCAAGTCTATTCGCCCGGACTGTCGGCCACCTTCGCTATTCTTATGCAATGTTTTTGTGCCTCATGAAAAAGGCCTTTGATCTCTTCAAGAACCCAGCCTTTCTCTATGAATGACGAGAAGAATTGCTTAATATCCTTATAGGAGTGTTGTGTGATCTTCTCATTGTGAAAGACTAGTGCACTCGCAATGGCGGCGTAATAGACAACCAGAAAAACATCGCTTTCAGTTTCAGAAGACGTGGACGTTCCTGAATCTTTAGCGTACTGCTTGATTTTTTTGATTGTAGCGATGTCGGTCGTGGGATCCCGGAGCAAATCCCCTATAGGTAGTCCCGCTAATGACTGCAGTCCGGAAGATAAACCTCTCATGACGTCTGGCAGCGAATTGACAACTGATGGATCTACGGGCAATGTGCGAGTGAGAACATCATAGAGCATGTCTGCTTTCTGCTCAACTTTGTCAGTACTCAGCTCACGTGGCTTAGAGCCAAGACCAAGGCTCAACAGCCGCGACTTCTGGTTCTGACTCAAATCTAATTTTTGCGATTCATTATCCATGCGCCCATCTGCTCCTCAGGCAAATGCCCAGCTATAATACCGAGTCTCCCTGAGAATATTTTGCTGGATCGAGAGTTCATCTATAAATATATACACATATATTCTTAAGATCTTGGCGACGGCTGGGAAAAAATATTTATGAAATCAGCAATTTCCCCATCGACTTGTTCATCCGAGTCTACGAGTGGAATCAAGTGATTCCGCAAAATTGCACGAAAGCGTTCTTTGATATTGGATATCATGTTATAAGCCTTTGAAGAATCCTCGATCCCATACTTGACGCCTATATCAGCCAGTCGGATGTTGTCGGCCTCTACATCCGGCTCCAGGAGCCATTCATGGAACAACCTCCAATGTACGATTTTTCCTTTACGATGGCATTCGGCTTCCAGCTCCTTCAGGACTTCCTGCAGCAATTCATCCGCCCAGGCACGGTTAAATTCAGTCTCCGGATCACCACTCTTTGTTGGCTTTTCAATTTTTTCATCCAGTCCTTGTTGTGATCTCCTTCCTCTATGGATGATAATGGCATAGTTCCTCACTGCTGTAAGGAGGAAATTTCGGAGTCTGCCACGTGTCCTGTCCGCTTTTTGAATGAGTTCCTGACCGAGAACCTTGTCCGTAAAGAATCCCTGGACCAGATCCTTGGCCTCTTCATTGCCGAATCCTCTTCCCCTGAGATAGGCATAGAGCGGCTTCCAATACTTTTCGTACAATTCAGAATAAACATTTTCTCGCCGCAGAGGACTCAGAATTTTCGTCCATTCGGTAGCTGGAAACTGATAGTTCTTTCCTCCCATAGAGGTATGACCGTTGAAATTCGTCATGCTTTCGCTCCACAGAATCAAGCTTTTTGGCCCTCGGTTTCGTTAGCCCTTCGAATTAGATCCGAGTTCCAACCTCCTGTTCTATATATCATCTTAGAAAAAAGAAGTTGAATTGGCAATTATATTTTGATCGCTCGCCAAGATTTGCCTCTTTTCTGTGTAGTTATATGTGAAGTGGATGCCAGAAGCATCTGAAAAGATGATTTCAGTAGGCAAACGAAAAAAATGTGAAAAACAGAACAGTTTTTGAGAGGATCAGAAAATGGAACTGTACAAAACATTCAGAGTCAAAGCGATTTTAACTGGACTTGTATGCAGCCTTCTCGTCGGATACGGCAGATTGGCAAATGCAGAGTCCATCTATAACAATTCTCTTAACCGGGACAGTGATCCAGTTGTCATCACGGGCAACAGACTTCGTACTCTAAATAAGGCTCAGATTGACAATATAGTGGGATTTCGCTACCATGATGGTTGGGAGCAAATACCGATTCAGATCGATGAGCGAAAATATGAAGACCTCGGAGTAATTTACGATAATCCACCTGTGGGCCAAGTTATCATGGTCTATACTGATCCAAATACACATGTTGGGCCGGATACTCATCCTGGTCTTGACGCGGATGATGAACTTGTGTTTATGGCAAAGGATGCCGGCAATCTTGCTCCATTGACTGGGGATTTTCCTGTTGGAGTATTGGAAGAAAATTGCATTGAGGTAAAAATTAACGATCCTTTGGATGGTACCGTTGGTTATGTTTATTTATTTGAAAGCGATGGTTCGCTGGCTCAAGCTGCAGGTAAAGACTACGTTACCTACGACCTTAGACTGTCAAGAGGTTCATATATCCCCTATTATAATAAAGGAAACGGTTACAATCCAGAAGACTCTGAAATCAATACAAATGCTTATCGTACACATTTTTCTGATCGTTGGATCAGAGATGAATTACAGATATTAACAGGATCCGCTACCGGTGAAGATATTCTGGACAGGCACAAGATAGGGAGGGATCCTGGGGATTGCAGTCGGAATGAGAACACGGCCAGCGAAGGGAGAGGGGCATTTGTGACCAACAAAGATGGCTGCATCCGAGCTATTCGTTCCTATATGGGCTTTAACAGCGCTCGTTATATACAACGCGAACATATATTCTACGAACAACAACAAAAGATTGGCACCTATATTCGAGCTCATGACACTGTTGGGGGTATTCGGGATTTATATGATTACACTCCCGATGCCAATGGTATGCTCTACTTTAATGACTTGAATCTAAATGGTGTTTGGATTGACGGAATCCCAGAAGAAATGAATCATGGACATATTAACTGGGAAATGGTTACCGGAGTACAGGGGACGATCGTTATGTGCCATTTCTTAGAAACCGATATTCCCAACTTTAAAACGTCTTCTTTCTACGGTGATGATGCAGATCCAGATTTGATCCAATGCACTGGAGATCAATATCAGTATGGTACTAGTGGATTGGCCTTTGACCCGATACCTTTCACAGATCCTGTACTCTATCCGAGCTATTATAACAGCCTTGCCTTCTATAAAACCGACTACTATGAATCGCCGGACCAAACTGTAGATACAGCGATCATGTACTACGAATATGCTGTTACACCTTTGGATGTGAAGGCTATAGCACTAACTCCTCCAGCACCCGTACTTGTCGATGATGATGCTGTCAACGACCCGGCCAGTGTTGATCCTACTATAAGCGACCCCCATGAGGATGGCTCGCCTGAACATCCCTTCGACACCATACAGGAAGCCATCGACTATGCCAACGACGGAGAGACTGTGATTGTTTTGACTGGGACATACATAGGTGATGGTAACCGTGACTTGGACTTTAAAGACAAAGCTATCACAGTTAGAAGCACAAGCCCGGACGACTCCAGAGTCGTGGCCGGGACAGTAATAGACTGTAATGGCACAATCGGTGAGCCGCACAGAGGATTCGAGTTCCGTAATGGCGAGACTGAGTTATCAATACTGGCTGGCTTCACAATCACCAATGGCACTGCTGCAGAGGGAGCAGGCATCTATTGCGGATATGGTAGTAGTCCTACAATTTCAAACTGCGTATTCACAGGCAATTCAGCGATTTATCAGATGCCAAGAAGACAAATCGGTTACGGCGGCGGTATTTTTTGTCAGGGCAGCAATCCCGCAATCACCAACTGTACCTTCAACGGTAACTCAGCAAGAAATCATGGGGGCGGAATATATTGCCAGTATAGCAATCCCAGAATGATCAACTGCACCTTTAATGACAACTCAGCCGTAGACTATGGAGGTGGTATATATGGCGAAAACAGCAGCCCTACACTGACCAATTGCATCCTCTGGGGTAATACGCCAGAGGAAATACACAGTGACCAAGTAGTGGTAGCTTACAGTGATATTCAAGGTGGCTTTGTCGGGGAAGGTAACATGGACGTTGATCCTCTATTCGCAGATCCGGAGAACGGGGACTATCATTTGAAATCGCAAGCTGGCAGATATGATCCACACACCCAAACGTGGATTGTTGATGATGTCACAAGCCTGTGCATTGATGCAGGAGATCCAACGAGCCCGATTGGTTTAGAGCCATTACCCAATGGCGCTATCGTGAATATGGGAGCTTACGGTGGAACATCTGAAGCAAGTAAGTCTCTCAGCGATGGTTCATAGTATGGCTGGTCTCAAAGGTTATTCCCTGAGACCAATCATCAATCGGACTCGGCTGTTAAAAGAATAGAAGTACTGCTATCGGAAAGGAGGTTAATTTGCACTTGGGCAGGTACAAACCAGAAATTCGGCTGGATATGTAAGCCAGCCAGCACAAAATATGTATCTTGAAAGGAGAATAGGACCAATGAAAACTAACAAACATTACAGAGAGGCGAGACTATTTTGCATTTTTGCAACTGTCGCGCTTATTGTTGGACCCATGGCAACCATTGTCAATGCGACCGAGCCGATTCCTTTTTCTGATCATGGATCAGGAACAACTACTAAGTTATTCGCCGGCGGGGCTGTGTGGCAGCTCAACTGGGGACAAGGGCCCTGGACGTGGTCGACCATTACCGGTGAACCCCTGCTGGATTCGAATGTTTCTGCTGTCTTGGATCTCCTTACCACTGCGGCGGCGGATGTCAGTGCCGATCTCGTTGCAACGCTGCCGATCGCAGGTACGCTGACTTTGACTGCCCACGATGAGCATTTTCCTGATGTGACTACTGGCACGATGGTCCTGAGCGGCGCGGGTATAAATGTGATCGACATAAATGCGTCACGCGTCATTGTTGATGAGGGTTCCGGCATGTTCCTGGCTCCATTCCACCCACCAAGTCCCAAGGTCACACTGGCTCTGGAAGAAGCGACCGGAGTGTTCGGGCACATTACCCAAGTTGAACCCTGGGACTTGTCCCTGGCTGGCTCGTATGCAATCCCTCTGATTCCCGGACTTGAACTCCAGGACAACATCTTCACAGCTCTTGGTGGAAACGTGGCACTCATAGGCGGCATTTGTGAGTTTACGCTTTCTGGTTTGTACACTCCAAATCAGGCCAAACTGCCTATAGACTTCTGTCAATACGGCACGGGATCCACTGAGAAGCTGGCTCCCGACGGTGGCGGATGGAATCAGCAGTGGGGACTTGGTCCCTGGGATTGGCTCACTTGCACGGCTGAAACGAATGCCCAATTCCTGAATGAGAACGTAACAGGTAACCTGACAACGCAAGTTACAGGACTACCGAATATCAGCGAGGACTTGATTTTGCATATACCGCTGGCAGGTCAACAGATCATGACCGAACATGCAGCAGGCAACCCTGATGAGGTGATCGGCCAAATAACTTGTGACGTTATTGCGATGTTTGTTGCTGACATGAACGCTCAGAGGGCTACAATAAATGAAGCGGAAGGCACGATTACCGTTGCGTTCGGGGCATCTGTCGAGGAAGGTCCGGACGGCCTGATAACGGTTACAGAGGCGACCGGTAGTCTCGCAGACATCAGACAAGTGAGCCCATGGGAATGGCATGTTAACGGCACGATGCAGGTCGCCAGGGTACCGGAGCTGTCGGTGCAGGACAACTTGCTGGCAGCCCTTCAACAAGCCGAGTTGTTGCTCGGAGCGGAAGAGGAGTTCGCGCTGTCCGGCTCATATTATCGCAGTCCGCCAGAAGAGTAGTCGTATTGGACGATTAACAAGAATAAAGGACCTGATGTTGTGGTGAAAGGATGAGGGTGAGTAAGATTGTCTTATTTGTCTTTTCAAGCTTTTACCCCCAAGATAACTTGTTTTTTTTCAGTACAAGCCCAGAGTTGGAGGGTGCACGGAAAGGAGGTTAATTAGGTCGCTTGCGAAACAACAATCTGGTTAAAAAGCTTTTTGGCGCTAAATATTAATATTCACAATTTTTTGGAGGATAGAACGATGAACAAGATGACATTAATTTTAATGCCAATATTAATTACCCTTATCGTAGCGCCAGTCAATGCAGAGTTAATGCAGTATTCCTTGAGTGTCGACGACTACGGCGATTTGTGGATTGACGGCGTACTCGAAGCGCACTACGATGCCCACCCACAGGGGAGCGACTCGACGGATGTGCTTGATCTCAGTCCCGGCTGGCATGACATAGAAATTCTCATCAAGAATCGTTGGGGATCATCGACTGTAGGGCTTTTCACTTTCGATCAAGGTGTCAATACGGGAATTGTGCCACTTGAAGATCTTCGATCCTTAGATGCACAAGGCCAGTGGGTTAGTGGTCTTACAGCCGAATACTACACGTTAGGCGGGACGATGCCTTACAAAACAGTATATGGAGAAGGACCAATACACCATACAAGCGGTGGCGACACAGGTTATCGCCCCGGGTTTTATCAAGGCGTAAGTGGCCCGATTTGGGTAGGCTTATGGGACACGTTTGAGGAGAGACTCTCTGGGCAAATTAACGTAGTTCCTGTTCCCGGTGCTGTTCTGCTTGGCATGCTCGGCTTGAGTTTAGCTGGAGTGAAATTGCGTAAATTTGCGTGAGAGCCCAGCATAAGACTGGTACAATATAAAATCAGATTCACGTGTTAAACAGGGCTGTGAGCAGATGATTGCAGCCCTGTTTTCTTTTTTGATTGTTCAATTGTCGGGGCTTTGTATTACGAGAACCGCCGGTGAAAACGCCCGGTTAACGGCCGAAGGAACCGAGAACAGCCCGATAGAATTTACGGCATGGAACAAAGATGTGGGCTGGACCGGATTGCGATTTATAGATTCGGGCAGCGACGACATTCTGAGTCATTGCTCCATTAGTTTCTCGAAGAAAGACGCCGGTTTCATAACAGACTATGATTCCTCCTCCGATGAGAGCAGTTGTGGAGGCGCGATATACTGCTATTACACGGATCTGACCATTACGAATTGTAAAATCACCAATAATACAGGAGACAAAGGCGGAGCAATCTACTGCGACGAAAGCTATCCGGTAATCAGCAATACCTTGATAGTGAACAATGCTTCGCTGGGGGGAGATCCTCAGTGCGGTGGGATATGCATAGGAGATTGGGGCGAGCTTGAAATACTGAACTGCACCATAGTAAACAATTCGCCCGGCGGCATTTTCACACAATCAGGGGAAGGTGTAGACGTAACAAACACGATAGTATGGGGCAATGAGAGGTACCAGATACAAACGGTAGAGTCAATAGCGACGGTATCGTTTTGTGACATCCAGGACGGCTATGACGGCCAGGGCAATATAGACGCCGATCCCTGCTTTTTTGATCCGAGCATGGGTCTCGGGACTCAGTATGATGGACTGGCGGCCAATTGGATGCTGCAAAGTTGCTCGCCGTGCATAAACTCAGGAAAACAAATAAGCCTTGCTGAAACGGACCTGGCGGGCAATACGAGGATTTACAGCGACATCATCGATATCGGCGCTTACGAGAATCAGTCGGATCTGCCTCTGATTACAATCGCTCCTTCAGTCACGGGCGATGCGGGTTTCGTACTTCTTGATGCAGATTCGAGCATCTCCTTCGATATTGTCAACACCGGCATGATGGACTTCAACATAGAAAGCCTGAGTATTCCGGATGTGAACAGTGTCTTTTCGATTGTTACTCCCATTGACGACCATCTGCTGGCACCGGGCGATTCGGTAACTTTAGAAATTGGATTCAATCCCGTAGAGGAGAAGATATATACCGATACTCTCGAGATTCATTCGAGCTGCAGCAATGCCCCGGTTAAATCTGTTGCTCTACGTGGCGTCGGAGTCACGGGAACGATCATTTCCGAAGGCGAGGTCAGCGGCACCTGGACGAAAGCCGGGAGTCCCTATACAGTCACGGGAGATATCGAAGTTGCCAAATGGCGAAGATTGACCATCGAGCCGGGAGCGGTTGTCAAATTCGCCGGTCATTTCAAATTTACGGTAGGCTACAGGGCGACTTTAAGTGCACTCGGTACAGAAGAGAAAAACATAGTATTTACATCGATAGATACTGACGAGGGATGGTTCGGCCTGCGTTTCGTCAGTAGCGGCATCGAAGACACGCTGGAATATTGCACGATCGAATACTCAAAGAAACCACGCTCCGGAGGAGGAGCCGGTTATGAGAGCATTATGGGCGGAGCAATTCTCTGCCGCAGTTCATGGGAAACCTTATCGGAATACCTCGTTCCTTCCAGCCCAACGATTGACCATTGTTTAATCGCTAACAATCATGCTGAATACGGCGGCGGGATAATGTTAACGGATGATTCGGAGGCGGTGATCATTAATAACCGCATTGTGGATAATTCAGCCGACATCTTAGGCGCCGGTATATTCATCTACTACTACGGTGGAGGTATGATCGCTAATAATATCATTGCCCACAACTCTTCAGGCGTCGTCGGCGGGGGCATCATGAACTTGATGGGATATCCTTCGATCATCAATAATACAATCGTTCAGAACAGGCCCAGCGGGCTGCACCTTGATGTAACGCCGTTCTATCCATGGGAACCGGAGTACGGACTGAATGTTTCTAACAACATCATCTGGCAGAACGAAATATATCTGGAGGAGGATGTCCCGCCCGAAGAGTATGACATTCGCTTTAACGACATTCAGGGCAGCTGGGAAGGAGACGGCAATATCGACGTCGACCCGTTGTTTGCAGATTCCGAGAACAGGGATTACCATCTTGTCTCTGAAGCCGGGCGATGGGACCCGGTGAGCAACAACTGGGTATTTGACGAGATTACCAGCCCCTGTATTGACGCCGGGGATCCGGGAAGCTCCATCAGCGATGAGCCGGCTTCCAACGGTGACCGCATCAACATGGGTGCTTTCGGCGGCACGCCGGAGGCGAGTAAGTCTTTATAAATTGCGGACAGTGCCGTTACCTTGAATAAAATGATATGCCGCTAATGAAGACTTGTCGATAGATAGCAAAGAGAAAATATGCCGCTCGAAGCTATTTAAGCATTGTATTTACCTCTAAATTGGTGCGGAACTGCACTAAATGCCTTCCAAAACTTCCTGAGAACAACGATTCTCAGTTCTATGCTGTCGGCATAAAAGCTTTGGCAAAGCAAGCAATTAGCTGGACTTAACGCAGATAAACAGCACATATAAAATGTAAAAGAGGAAACGTGATTGACTATGAGCTGGTCGGTAGGTAAAATGCCGCTTTGGTACGAAGAAAGCAAACGTTTAAATATATAATCTAAATTATGGGATTGCTACAAAGCGGCAATTACCTAGTGCCCGCGGAGCGGGGACTCTTCTCTATTTTTACTTTTTGCTCTGGGGTATTTTGGGCTTATAAATATAGGAAGGAAGCCGATTATGGCAGGTGAAGAAAGACGCCAGACAGCAAAACCGGCAGGTTCCGTGCGTAATAAGCCGGATGCTTCCGGTACGCTTGCGACGATGCGGAGTATGCCGGAATCGCTGGCCGCTGAGGCAGCGGTGTTAGGCTCGATGCTGATTGATCCGGAATGTATCGGGGATGTCGTCGAGCTGGTGGAACGAGACGCCTTTTACCGCATCGAGCATCGCCACATATTCGAGGCGTTAATTACGCTTTATGAAAAAAACAAGGGCATCGGGATCGATGCTGTTCTGCTACGCGATGAGCTTGTCAAGCGCGACAGTCTTGAAGAAGTAGGCGGCGTCGAGTATATCGCGAAAATTTTGGATTCTGTACCTTCGTCGGCAAATGTCGCATATTATTCGAAGATCGTCAAAGACAAGATGCTGCTGCGTGAGCTTATTTCCACCACCGGCGCGATCCTTGAAAATGCATATAACCAGACCGGCGAACCCCACGAGGCGCTTGACGATGCCGAACAGAGGATATTTGCCATTACGGATAGAAATATCAGCGGCAGTGCCATGGCGCTCAAGGATTTGGTCGTTCGCTCTTTCGAGCTGATCGAGAGTCGTCAGGGCAGTCACGTAACGGGATTAAGCACCGGTTATTATGAGCTTGACGATTTGACCTGCGGCCTGCAAAACGGCGAGATGATTATCGTCGCCGGCAGGCCCAGCATGGGAAAGACCAGCCTCGCTTTAAATATCACAGAGCATCTCGGGCTCATTGAAAAGGTCCCGATTGCGATATTCTCATTGGAGATGGGCAGGCAGCAATTAGCTGAAAGGTTCTTGTGCAGCATTAGCGAAATCGACAGCCAAAAGGTCAGAAGAGGCCTGCTGAGCGATGAGCATTACAAGAAGCTGGCTGATGCCTGCGCGGAACTGTCCGAAGCACCTATTTATATCGATGATACTTCGACGCTGACGCCGCTTGAGCTTCGCGCCAAGGCAAGACGGCTCAAGAGCCGCCACAATATACAATGTCTAATGGTGGATTATTTGCAGTTAATGAATCTCGGCTCGGGACGGATTGAATCTCGCCAGCAGGAAATCACTACGATTTCAAGATATCTCAAAGCCTTAGCCAGGGAGCTGAATATTCCGGTTATGGTTTTGAGCCAGTTGAATCGCTCTCCGGAGGGTCGAGAGGGACACAGACCGAGAATGAGCGATCTGCGGGAGAGCGGCAGTATCGAGCAGGACGCAGACGTTGTGATGCTTCTGCACCGCGAAGATTATTACCATCGTGGACAGGATGATTACGAGCAGGATAATACGGCTGAATTAATCATCGCCAAGCAGCGAAACGGGCCAACGGGAACTGTTAAACTAACTTTCAGGGAAAAAATTACACGGTTCGAGAACGCCGCCCGGGCAGGAGAACAAGTGGCACCATTTTAGACTGAGGAGAAGTAATTCGTGCATGGTCATTCTATTCACGATACGCAAAACATGAGATACAAAATACGAAACATCATTCTGATGGTTTTCATATCAACGATGCTTATGAGTTCTGCCGTCCCAGGGGCTTCTGCCGCAGGCGTTGAGCAAAACAATCAAACAAATGAAACTGCCGTGACCAATGGAGGCAGAGGCGTAATCAAATCAATAGAATTTGAGAACAATCGCAAATACAAAGACAAGACTTTGCGGAAGAAGCTGGACTTCGAGGTGGGCAACTACATCGATCCGATTCTCGCTGAGTCCGGCAGAAGAATCATCACGGAATTTTACAGAAAAAAAGGATTCCCATATACTGAAGTGACGCTGAATAGAAAGAAGCTGTCCGAAGGCAAAATCATCTACACGGTTTTCGAAGGCCTGCGGATGAAAATTAAATCCATAAAGTTCAAGGGTAACCAGGCCATCAAGAAAAGCGACCTTAAAAATGCCATTAAAA
>CAZSOR010000020.1:7712-14100 GCA_964608395.1 uncultured Pirellulales bacterium | reverse complement strand
AAGTTCAAGGGTAACCAGGCCATCAAGAAAAGCGACCTTAAAAATGCCATTAAAACCAAGACCAGGAGCTGGCTGCTCTGGCCGGTCTACTACACTGAGGAGAAAATCGCTGCAGATGTGGAAAAGCTGCGAAGTCTTTATTACGAAAGGGGATTTCTGAACCACCGCATCGCCGTGCAGGGCCAGAATCATATCACATTCATCATTGAGGAAGGGCCGCTGTATAAAGTCAGAAACTTCACACTCAAGGGGAATACACAATTCGATAACGAGACGCTGCTGGCAGATCTACAATTAGAAACAGGTCAAACCTATTATCAAAATAAAGCCCAGGCACACACCAGGCGTATTCTCAAGATTTATCGCGAGGATGGGTATGTGGATGCAGAGGTCCAGCAGCATCTCCGGTTTGTTCCGGAGGTAAACTTTGTGGACATCGAGTTCAAAATTACCGAGGGCAGGCAGTTCAGGATCGGTAAGATTGAAATCACAGGTAACGAAAATGTCCATGATAAGGTCATTCGGCGGATTCTGGACGAGTATGATTTTTCTCCGGGTGAATTGTACAACGCTAATATCGCTCCCAAACAGGGCAGTGGCCAATTAGAACGATATGTCCAAATGTCGACAATGTCTGAGGAGGCGATGATCAGACCAACCCCGCCGGCCGAGGGAGCCCCGGACCAAAGAGATGCTGTGGTAGACATCAAAGAAGGCCTGACGGGTATGTGGAATCCGGGTGTCGCCGTGGGCAGCGATAGCGGTGTCATTGGCCAGTTGATTTGGCAGCAACGTAATTTCGATGTTCAGGATTGGCCCGAAAGCTTCGAAGAGTTCATCACCATGCGGGCATTCAAAGGTGCCGGCCAGAGCCTGAGAGTTGCGCTTGAGCCGGGAACCCATGTGAGCTACTATTCTGTAACATTTACGGAACCTTACTTCCAGGACAAACCGACATCACTCGATGTAGTTGGTTCAAGCTTCGAACGGTGGAGAGACAGCCACGACGAAAAAAGGAAAAAAGCATATTTCGGATTCGAGCAGCGGCTTAAAAACCGCTGGCGACCGAGTTTCGGCTTTAGAGCTGAGAACGTCGAGGTCGACGACCTCGATTTCGATGCGCCTCAGGAAATCATCGATATCGAAGGGTATAATCTGCTCTTAGGGGCAAGGCTTGGCATCGGCAGAGATATGAGGAACGATCGATATACACCAAGTGATGGTTATCGCTTCGATGTCGGCTACGAACAGGTTACCGGTGAATATGACTTCGGAATATTGAAAGGCACCACCGTCGGATATAGAACGCTTTATGAGGACTTGCTCCAGCGAAGAACCGTCCTGGCACTGAAACTGCTCGCTGCCACAACCGTATCCGATGCGCCTCCTTTCGAAAAGTTTTACGCCGGCGGTACGGGCACTTACGGCATCAGGGGTTTCGAGTACAGGGGTGTAAGCACAAGAGGCCTGCAGACACATGTTACCAACCCTGTGCGAAAAGACCCGATAGGCAGTGACTGGATATTCCTGGCCAATTCCGAGATAACCGTGCCCTTAATCGGCGAGAACATTGGTGCGTTGTTTTTCCTGGACAGCGGAACAATCGATACCGGCAGGTACCGCGCCTCGATTGGGGCGGGCATAGAAATATCGATACCTCAACTGCTCGGCACACGCGTGCCGATGAGATTCGAGTTCGCAACGCCGCTTATGAAAGACGAAGAAGACGAGAGACAGGTCTTCAGTTTCTATATGGGAAGACTTTATTAAAATTGATTTTCGAACTGTCAATAAGAGCCTAAATCGAGAAAGGAAAATTTTTATGAAGATTAAAACGGCAATTTTGGTTTGCTTGATGGGCGTGGTGGTTTTGTTATTTGTCCATGAATACAGCATGGCACAGATGAAGACTAATGATACGAACCTCCCGATCGGCATTGTCGATGTCAGGCGTGCGTTGCGTGAATGTAAGGCAACAGCAAAATACAGGGAAAGAACGAATGCTGAAAACAGTAAAATGGATGCGGAGGAGGAGCAGCTCTCCAGAGAGATCCAGGCGCTGGCAGCCGGGCTCAGGGCCTTAAAACCGGGCACCAGCGACCATCTGGCGCAATATAAGGAGTACCTGCAAAAACAGGCAAACCTTAAGACCATGCAGGAGTTCAATCCCCAGCAGAAAGCATTAAAACATCAACAATGGACACAAGAACTCTATAAAGAGATCCTGCGTATAACCAAAGTGCTGGCCGCTGATAAGGGATTGCCCCTGGTCCTTGCGAGCGATGAACCTGAATTTCCTATTCAACGGTACGAGGAGCTTGCTATGACTCTCAGTACCCATAAAGTATTATATAGCAACGGATGTTTGGATCTAACCGTTGAAGTCATCGGCGAGCTGGATAAAGAAGAATCGAAATTCATTAATTAAATAGTGGAGCAAAGAATGTCCGTCACTGACGGTCTCGATACTTTTTAGTCATAAGACTCAGGTTTGCCGTATGGTTTCTATGCCACAAATCCGTATCCATATGACGCACTTTACTGTTTGATTTAAAATGAAATTAACGATTGAACAATTAGCCAAGCAGCTCGGCGCCGAACTAACCGGTGACGCCAATGCGATCGGCAGACAGATCATCGCTGTGTGCCCGATTAATACAGCGGACGAAAATGAAGTTACCTTCGTCACAGATGATAAACATAAAGCCTCGCTCATCCAGTCGCATGCAGGCGCGGTCATTGTCTCGGCACGTATCGAAGGCCTGGACAAGCCGCAATTGATCGTGAAAAATGTTAATGCCGCTCTCATAGAAACCTTGAAAATTTTCGCACCCGGACTCAAGACCGCAACTGAAGGTATTGATCCGACCGCTAAAGTCGCCGACACTGTTAAGATAGCCAAAGGCGTGTATGTCGGCGCGAATGTGGTACTTGACGAAGGTGTCGAAATCGGACAAAACAGCATCATCGGCAGCGGATGCAAAATAGGCGAGAATTCAAAGCTGGGTGAGCATTCTCGTCTCGACAGCAACGTCGTCATTTACCACAACTGCTGCATAGGCAACAACGTCATCGTTCAGGCAAACAGCACGATCGGCTCAACCGGCTTTGGATATTCATTCATCGACGGTGCTCATAGACTCATTCCGCACAACGGCGGCGTTATCATCGAAGACTTTGTCGAGATAGGAGCCAATTGCTGTGTTGACAGGGCCAAGTTCGGAAATACCATAATCGGTGCCGGGACAAAGATCGACAATCTCGTACAAATCGCTCATAACGTGGTCATCGGCAAATGCTGTTTGATAGTGGCTCTGGCTGGTGTTTCCGGCAGTTGCAAGCTTGGTGACGGTGTCGTATTAGGTGGCCAGGTCGGCCTGGCTGACAATATAGAAATAGGCGACGGTACGATGATCGGCGCTCAGTCCGGCGTGATGAGCAGCGTGCCGGCCGGCCAGAAATTGCTCTGGACGCCGGCGATTAATAAAGAAGATGCAATACGAACAATCGGCTTGGTTCTGCGCCTGCCAAAGATGGCAAAGCAGTTCAAGCAACTGAGCAAGAGGATAGAAAAACTTGAAGCTGCAGAAGACAATAAAAAGTGAAAGCAGAATGCGAGGGCGCGGCCTGTTCGGGGGCAAGGAAGTGAAGCTCGTCTTCCGCCCCGCCCCTGCAGATTCCGGCATCACTTTCATTCGGACGGACGTCCCTGAGCCGGTGCGGATTAGTGCCGTAGCGTCAAATCTTGCCGAGCGCAGTCGCCGCACGTCGATTAAGAAAGGCTCGGTTAGCATAGAAACCATCGAGCATTGTCTGGCCGCAGTGAACGCACTTGAGATCGATAACATGATTATAGAAGTGAATGGCCCCGAGCTGCCGGCTCCGGACTGCAGTTGTGCAGAGTATTTCAAGACCCTCAAACGCTCAGGTTTAATTGAGCAAAACATCAACCGAAAAGAGTACGTAATCAGAAAACCTATCACCATTGCCGCGGGTGATACGTGTATTTACGCTCTCCCTTATTCCGCCGACGGATTGAGTCTAACGTACGATCTCGATTACGGCGGTCACACCGGTATCGGCAGACAAATTTTCAGTTGCCAGCTTACGCCGGAAAGCTTTGAGAAGCATCTTGCGCCGGCCCGGACATTTTTGCTTGAGGCAGAGGCAAAACAGTTTCAGGCCCGCGGCATGGGTACGCACATCGGCCCGCGGGACCTGCTGGTCATCAACTCAGACGGACCGATTAAGAACAGTTACAGGTTTCCCGATGAGTGCGTCAGGCATAAGCTTGCCGATTTAGTAGGTGACCTGGCGCTCGTCGGCCGGGCAGTGAAAGGGAGGATTGTAGCCTATAAGAGCGGCCACGCCCTCAATCAGCAGCTTGTCAGGAAATTGTACGAGGCGGCCCAGCAGCAGGAACGCATTGCCAGGTTTGGCACCGATGCCCTTTTGGATATTCGGCAGATTGCCAAGATTCTGCCCCACAGATATCCATTTTTGCTCGTGGACAAGGTTATCGAAATCGAAGGAGAGACACGAATCAAGGGCATAAAGAATGTCAGCTTTAACGAGCATTTCTTCCAGGGTCATTTTCCCGGCACGCCAATTATGCCCGGCGTTCTTATCGTTGAGGCAATGGCCCAGGTGTCCGGTTTGTTGTTCGCACAGCGACTGGAGCATACCGGTAAGCTTGCAGTGCTGTTGAGTATGGATAATGTAAAATTGCGTAAATCTGTTGTCCCCGGCGACCAGCTTATTCTTATCTCCGAGACGAACAGACTGAGAAAAAGAACCGCACAGTGTCAGTGCAAAGCGATGGTTGGTGATATAGTAGTCGCCGAAGCACAGATCAAATTTATGCTCGTCGACGATGAAAAAGTATAGAAAAAGTTTAAAGAGGCAATATGACTCAGATACATCCCAGTGCGGTAATCCATAAAGATACGCAGTTGGCCGACGACGTTATCATTGGGCCTAATTGTGTAATTCACAGCGGAGTCACGATCGGTTCCGGCACGATACTCGAAGCTAATGTGGTAATCAATAAGGATGTCAAGATCGGCCAGAAGAACCATTTTTTCCCGAATTGTGTGCTTGGGAGCCGGCCTCAGGTTCTGCGTTTAAAGTTGGATTCCGAGATCGGTGGGCTTGTAATAGGCGACGAAAACGTAATTCGCGAACAAGTAACAATACACCGGAGTATTCATCCGGGCGATCTGACTACAATAGGGAATAATAATTTCATGATGGTCAGTACGCACATCGGACACGACTGCACAGTGGAAGATGATATTGTGATGAGCAATCTCGTGCAGATCGGTGGGCATTGCAAGATCGAAACGGGGGCATGGTTCAGCGGCTTGGCCGCTTCACATCAGTTTGTAACGATCGGCAAGTGGTGCTATATAGCCGGTTTAGCCGGGATTAACCGGGACATTCCACCGTTTCTGACAGTCAGTGGACATTATCCGCCGAGAGTTCGAGGAGTGAACAAGCGAGGTCTGAATCGAGCCGGTCTGAGCGAGCAGCAACAACAGCGAATATTCGACGCATATAAGACGTTATATAGACAGGAAGGCACGTTACTTGAAAATGCAAAAGCTTTGGTAATGGAGGATGAACTCGATGAAAATGTTCGAGCCATGATTGATGCAATAATCAAAAGCAGCGAGCATCAATTTGGCAGGTACCTTGAGAAGTTTAGACATAGTTGATAGTTCACACTTAAAAAAATAACTGTGAACAACGAGAACTGGATAATGAATAAAGATATACAAAATAGGAACTTACGAACCGCTGTTATCGGCGCAGGCAAAATGGGGGCAATACACGCAAAGGTATATAACCAATTACCTCAGTGCGAACTTGTTGCCGTGGTCGATATCGACGCCAACAAAGCTCAGCGTCTGGCCGATCAATATCACTGTCTGGCCTCGACTGATTGCGCAGAGATTATGGACAAGATCGATGCCGTAACAATCGCGACTCCAACGGTGACGCATCTGAAGCTGGCGAAGATATTTATCAAGAAACAGATTGCGGTACTGATCGAAAAACCGCTGGCGGCCAATGTCAGAGAAGGCAGGAAAATCGTCGCTCTTGCTAAAAAGCACGGCACTGTCGTGGCGGTGGGTCATTCCGAGCGATGTAATCCGGTGGCCCAGGCAATCAAAAGGCTCGATATCCAACCGAAGTTTATCGAGGCCAACCGTGTCAGCCCATATCCGTTCCGCTCGACCGACGTCGGGGTTGTGCTGGATGTTATGATCCATGATATAGATATTATTCTGTCCCTGGCGGCAAGTAAAATTAAGAGAGTGGACGCCGTCGGTGTCAACGTCGTTGAAGACAGGGAAGACATCTGCAATGCAAGGATCGTTTTCGA
>CAZSOR010000020.1:6103-7612 GCA_964608395.1 uncultured Pirellulales bacterium | reverse complement strand
GAGAAAACGAACAAGGCGGCGGCCGACAAAAAAATAGTAAACTCGGAAAGGAATATTGTGAAGTCACAAAGCAACATTGTAAAGTTGGAAACAAGCATGGGAAATATCGTTATCGAGCTTAATGAGCAGGCGGCCCCTGTCACGGTTAAGAATTTCCTCGGATATGTCGAGGCAGGATTTTATGATGGCACGATCTTTCATAGAGTAATCCCGGGCTTTATGATCCAGGGGGGCGGTTTCACAAAGCAGATGGCAGAAAAAGATACGCGAGCCCCAATAATTAATGAAGCCAAAAATGGTCTTAGCAATGAGAAAGGCACAATCGCGATGGCCCGGACCAACGATCCCGACAGTGCAACAGCTCAGTTCTTCATTAATCACAGAGACAACGATTTTCTGGACTATATTGATGATAATAAGGCGGGATATGCCGCGTTCGGCAAGGTCACCGAGGGAATGGACGTAGTGGATGCCATAGCATCGATAGAAACAACAACTCGAAACGGCATGGATGATGTTCCCGTCGAACCTGTAATAATACAATCAGCAAAAGTTGTTCCGGAATAAGTTCAAGGTAAACTGAGAACTATATGTAGTCAGGTATTTTGCAGGGGTGGTTCGCGAACCGCCCCTATATTTTTTATGCCGGGCGGGCCAGTAAGAGTAACCTGGAAGGCACGCATCACTAAGTAGATGGCGAGAATTTTTCTCCTTGTATCATTCATGTTTCTTTTTTTCTGTAACGAAATCCCACTTTCGTGCCTCTTTAATATTGAACAGTCAAATTTGCACGAGACGAAATTTGAAAGGGAAGAATCATGGCAAAGATCTCAAAAAGCATTGTAGTGTTGGTCGCGGCAACGCTTTGTATGGTGTTGCTGGCTGGCCGTTCCATCGGACCGACCGCAGAAGCACAGGCAAAACAGGCCGGGATAACTGAAAATCTACAACAGGATGTGTGTATTCTGGTCGAGGCATTTGTCGTTGAGGTCGATCTCTCGGAGCTTTACAAGCAGGGAGTCAGTCCCATCGGCCAAAAGCCCGATTCCGTGTCGGTGGAAAATATCCTCAAATGCCTGGACGCAGAAGATATAGCACAGGTCACCACGGGTGTAAAAGTGGCAATTCAATCAGGTCAACACGGAGAAGCCAAAATTACAGAGACTATCTACGTAGAGCGGCAAGCACCTGTTCCGAGCGGCAGAAAAGTTTCAGTTCCTGTACGTTATAGGAATTATGATATTGGCAAGACGTTCAGTACCATAGCATCTGTCCGCTCCAGCGGCGAAATACTCGTGAGTTTTGACTTCAGCGAAAGTACATACCGGAACATAACTTCCACCGATGAAACACCACCCAACACCGTGAATAGGGAATGGTCGGGCGCCGTAAATCTCCGTACCGGCCGGCCCGTCATTGCCGGTGCAACGCAGAATGAAGAGACCGCGGTTTTTCTGATTCTCTGTGCCGACATAAAGGAAAAGTAGAACTCGTTCAGGCCTTTAGCTT
>CAZSOR010000020.1:0-6003 GCA_964608395.1 uncultured Pirellulales bacterium | reverse complement strand
GCTAAAATTCTCTCGCCGTCCCTGCTGAAAGCACAATCAATCCCGGCGATAAGTTTCGGGCCTTTCTTTAAGCGTGTAAACTCCACTTTGCAGGCCAGGTTCGCCTGCACTTCTCTGGCCCGTGAATAAGACAAATTCCAGCTATGCAACTTTTTCATGGATTATCGACCATCGAGTATTCGTTTTTTACCGGACGAAAAGCATTTTACCTTTTCGATGTGATGTGCTACAATGATCAATTTGTGTTAATGTCAACTTTGTGCAATATTGTTACTGGGATCAGTAAAGACGTAATATGGCCGGAAAAGCAGAAAAAGCTATTAGAATTACAGGTGCCTCTGAGCACAATCTCAAAAATATCAGTCTGAGCATTCCTCGTGATAAAATGGTGGTTATTACCGGCATCAGCGGCTCGGGGAAAAGCTCGCTCGCTTTCGATACGATTTATGCCGAAGGGCGCAGGAAATATGTCGAGTCGCTGAGCGCCTACGCCCGGCAGTTTCTCGAACAGATGCAGAAACCGGCGGTTTCGGATATTTCAGGTCTGCCGCCGACGATTGCCATCGAGCAGCGAAGCGCCAGTCACAATCCTCGCTCGACCGTAGCTACCACTACTGAGATTTATGACTACTTCAGAGTGCTTTTTGCCCGCGTTGGCACGCCCCACTGCTGGGTTTGCGGCAAAGAAATCACAAGCCAGCATTCTTCGCAGATCGTCGAGTCCATTCTTTCGGAGCCGGAGGGTACGAAAATCCAGATATGTGCCCCGCTGGTTCGCGGCAAAAAAGGCGAGCACAAGGATATTTTCGCTCATATACAGCGAGAAGGTTTCGTTCGTGTCCGTGTTGACGGCACGATTTACGATTTACGTAACGTGCCGGTTCTGAATAAGAACAAAAAGCACGATATCGCTGCGGTAGTCGACCGGTTAATCCTCAAGGACGCGATTCGCATCCGGCTGGCAGATTCGGTAGAGACGGCGCTGAAACTGGCTGACGGCGTGATTCTCGTATTGACGCAGGAATCCAAAGCGGACAAAAAAAATGGCGGTAACGGAAAATGGAAAGAAACAATCTATAGCGAAAAATTCGCCTGCCCAAAGCACCCGCAGGCAAGCCTCGAAGAGTTATCGCCCCGGCTGTTCAGCTTCAATAGTCCCTATGGCGCCTGCAAAAGCTGCGACGGTCTTGGAACCATTCTCGAGTTTGATCCCGACCTGATTGTGCCGGACAAAAGCGTCTCGCTGGAAAACGGTGCTATCGACGCCTGGCGTAAAGGCGGAAAAAGGATGAATATCTTCTACAACAGGCTGGTCAAACGGTTCTGCCGGAAGATGGGTATCAGCAAATCAATACCATTCACACAAATACCGGAAAAGTACAAAACGGTTCTGATGTACGGGACTACCGGCGCCGACGTGAAGAAATACGGCGTGTCATTTGAAGGGGTGATTCCAAATCTTAACCGGCGATGGGAAAACACTACCAGCGAGTACGTGAAAACCAGATTGACCAGCTACCTGTCACAGCACCCCTGCCGGAGTTGTCAGGGCGCACGGTTGCGGCCCGAGGCGATTGCCGTTACTATCGGTGGCAAGAGCATCAATCAACTGACCGCTCTTAGCATCGAAAAAGCACAGGCTTTCTTCAAGAAACTGAAGTTGGACAAGGAGAAGTCACTGATTGCCGCCGCGGTGTTAAAAGAGATAAAAGCACGGCTTAAATTTATGTTCGACGTCGGCCTCGGGTATCTGACTCTGGACAGGATGAGCAGCACCCTTGCCGGCGGAGAAGCACAGAGAATCCGACTGGCCACGCAGGTCGGAAGCGGGCTGGTCGGAGTCTGCTACGTGCTCGATGAGCCGACAATAGGCCTGCACAAGCGAGATAACGACCGATTGCTGGGAATCCTGCAGCGGCTCACCCGGTTGGGAAATACGGTAATAGTGGTCGAGCACGACGAGGATATTATCAGAAGCGCCGATCATATAGTCGATATCGGCCCGGCTGCCGGTGCACAGGGCGGCGAACTCGTCGTGCAGGGCAGCCTCCGTGACATTATCGATTGTGAAAATTCACTGACGGGAGATTACCTGAGCGGCAAAAAAAGTATCGCACTTCCGGCAAACAGAAGGCGTTACAATCTGAGAAAATGTATCGAGGTAAAAGCGGCGGCCGAAAACAACTTAAAGGATATCGACGTCAAGTTTCCGCTCGGCGTCTTTACATGCGTCACGGGTGTCTCCGGCTCCGGCAAGAGCACCCTGGTAACCGAGATTCTGCTCAAAGCCCTGAAACGCCGGCTCTATCAGTCTCGTCAGAGACCCGGCAGGCACAAAACCCTTCTTGGCACGTCGCAGATTGACAAAGTGATTGAGATCGACCAGTCACCTATCGGAAAGACGCCGCGGAGCAATCCGGCAACGTATACCGGGGCCTTCGACGTGATAAGAAAACTGTTCAGCATGACGCGCGAGTCGAAAATTCGAGGCTATAAACCGGGACGATTCAGCTTTAACGTCAAGGGCGGACGCTGCGAACACTGCAAGGGACAGGGCACAAAGAAAATCGAAATGCACTTTCTGCCGGACGTTTACATCACCTGCCAGAGCTGTAAGGGCAAAAGATACAACCCGGAAACCCTCACAGTGACATACAAAGGCAGGAATATCGCCGATGTGCTCGATATGCGGATTGAAAAGGCGGTGGATTTCTTTGCGAACTTTCCGACTATCGTCCGGATCCTGCGGACATTGGACGACGTCGGGCTGGGTTATATGCAGCTTGGCCAGGCCTCGACAACGCTATCCGGCGGCGAAGCCCAGCGTGTCAAACTCTCCTCTGAATTAGGCAAGGCGGCAACCGGGCACACCCTGTATCTGCTCGACGAGCCGACTACGGGGCTGCACTTCGCCGATATTCATAACCTCCTGAATGTGCTTCAACGGCTGACAGATTGCGGCAATACTGTAGTCGTCATCGAGCATAACCTTGACGTAATCAAGATGGCAGATTATATAATAGACCTCGGCCCCGAGGGCGGCGAGGCCGGGGGCAAAGTGGTCGTCGCAGGAACGCCTGAGCAAATTGTCAAAAACAAAAACAGCTATACAGCCAAATTCCTGAAAGAGAAACTCGTCAAGAACAAATAGTGAGGCAAGCAATAAAATGTGGGAATTCCGATTACGTGATATTGAGGATTTGAAACGATTAAGCAAGCAGCTCGGCGTTAACGTCCAGGGGATCGAGAACGTTTCGATTTTGACCGAACCCGTGCAGGTTGGAGAATTAGTAATACCGAACTCGCTGGCCGTGCATCCGATGGAGGGCTGCGACGGCGATTCTCAGGGTCGGCCGGGAAAACTGACGCTCCGGCGATACGAAAGATTTGCCTCAGGCGGCGCAGGGCTGATCTGGGCGGAAGCTACAGCAGTGGTCCCCGAAGGCCGGGCGAATCCAAGGCAATTATGGATTCACAAGAAAAATAAGGACAGTTTTGCCGCGATGGTCAAGATGATGCGGCAGGTTGCCGTCAGGAGTATGGGGCCGGGCCATCAGCCCGTCATTGTACTGCAGTTGACTCATTCAGGACGGTACAGCAAGCCGGAAGGGGCGGCACATCCGATCATCGCTCAGCGCGATCCGTACCGCGATCCTATGGCCCCCCAGCCAAAACCGGATACGAACAGAAAAAGCAGGATACCGGACGACTGGCCGCTTGTGACGGACGACTACCTCGACAAGCTCCAGGATGCTTATGTCGAGGCAGCGAGAATCGCCTTCGAAGTCGGATTTGACGCCGTCGACGTCAAGTCCTGCCACGGATACCTGATTAACGAGCTTTTCGGCTGCCGCGGCAGGAAAGGAAAGTACGGCGGCTCATTCGAAAACCGAACGAGATTTCCGCTTCAAGTCATCGACAAGATTCATCAGGAACTCGGCGAAGACGCTGTCACTGCAATGCGGCTTGGAATTTACGACGCCATTCCTTATCCTTACGGCTGGGCCGTTGACGAAAACGATTATGCAAAGCCGGATTTGACCGAACCAAAGAAGCTGATCGAGCTTCTGCGCCGGCGTGGGCTCAGGCTGATGAATGTCACGATAGCGAATCCGTATTATAACCCGCACGTGGGCAGACCCTTCAATGAAACGATTGTGGGCGGATACGAGGAGCCGGAACATCCGCTGGTTGGTGTCGACAGGCTCGTCAACCTGACGGGCGAGATTCAAAAGCAATTCCCCGACATTGCCATGGTCGGCACGGGTTATAGCTGGCTGAGAACTCTTTTTGCGAATGTTGCGGCGGCAAACAAAACCAACGGCTTGACCACCCTGGCCGGTGCCGGGCGTATGGCCTTCGCATATCCCGATTATGCAAAAGACATTATCAACGATGGTAAAATGTACCCTGAGAAAGTATGCGTAAGCTGCAGTGCCTGCACGCAAATCATGCGCGACGCCGGCATGACGGGCTGTGTAGTGCGGGACAACGAAGTTTACGGGCCCATTTTCGAGCACGGCCGAATGAGTGACAGGGACAATCTTGCCCGGCTCGCATCAGCCTGCCGCAAGTGCCAGGAGCCGACATGCAGATTGGGCTGCCCTGCCAGCGTGGATATTCCGAAATTCATCAGCCAGTTTCTGGATGGCGAAGAAAAAGCCGCATACGAAACACTCAGGGAAGCGAATATATTTCCGGAAGTTTGTGCCTGGCTGTGCCCGGTCGAGCAGCAGTGCGAAGGTCACTGTCTGCAGAGTTTTATCGGCGACGGGCCCCTGCCGATTGCCGATATACAAAGGTATCTGGCCGAGCAGGCCAACAAGAACGGCTGGTCAAAACTTCGGATACCGAAAGAAACAACCGGGAAGAACGTCGCGATAATCGGCGCCGGCCCGGCGGGTTTGTCCTGTGCGGCAAAACTCCTCGAAGCCGGGCATACGGTGACAATCTTTGATGCGAGCACTGAATTCGGCGGCATGATAGCATCGGTCATCCCGGCCGATAGACAAAGCAATTCTCTCAGCAGCGAGATCGCGGCGATTTTCGCCGATGTGCCGAAAGGGCGAATGATTTTGCGCTTGGGCACAGAATTAAATACCGATTTCAATCTGGATAACATAATCGAAGAGGGATTTGACGCCGTTTTTATCGGGATGGGCCTGCCGAACTCCGTCAGCATCGGCAGCAAAAATGAGAATGTCGACGGTTTATGGAATGCGATGGATTTTCTTTCGGCGGCCAGAAAGCCGGGCTTACTGAACCTCAAAGGTCAAACAGTAGCGGCGATAGGCGGCGGCAATACTGCGATGGATGTCGCAACCACCGCCAGGCGGCTCGGCGCCAGGGACGTTTACGTAATCTACCGCCGGTCGTTCAAGGAAATGCCCGCCTGGAGCGGCGAGCGCGACCGGGCGATTGAGCAAGGCGTACATTTTCTGATATTGACTCAGCCAGTCGGCTTTAATTCTACCAAAGGGAAATTGACCGGTGTTAAGGTTTGCCCGACGAGACTGGGCGAGCCGGACAGGAGCGGACGCCGCAGACCCGAAACGATCGAGTCGAGCGCTTACGTGCTCGATATGGATATTGCCGTCGAAGCGATAGGCCAGGAGCCGACCGAGAACATCGGCGAAATCCTGCCGGGCGTCGAATTAACGGCAGGCCTTATCCGGACAAATGAAGGGACACTAGCGACATCCAGGACCGGAGTTTATGCCGGCGGCGACCTTGTCAGGGGAGCATCGACTGTCGTGGCCGCCGTGGCGGATGGATTGGCCGCCGCGAAAGAGATGAACGAATTTTTGAGACAATAGAAAAAAGAGAGGATTCTAAAATGGCAGAACGACCCGTAGCAATCGTCACAGGAGCAAGCCGCGGCATCGGAAAAGGCGTCGCGAAAGAATTAGCGTCGCTGGGTTACGACCTGGTAGTGAACTACTTCGATTTCAACGCCGAAGGCAAGCCGGACGAATCCAAAGCCCTGCAGACACAGAAGGAAAT
>CAZSOR010000019.1:20422-30733 GCA_964608395.1 uncultured Pirellulales bacterium | reverse complement strand
GGCCAAAACCCGTGGTCTCCCACAGGAGTTTGGGGCCATCGGCCGGCCAGCTCTTGAGCAGCCCTGTTTCACTGCATACGCCGTCGCGATTGGGTCCGCGCCACTGCGGCCAATCCGCTCCCTGCGCGGCATTGTTATAGCCGAGCGCACCCAAACAAAGAACCAGTCCGATGACCGGAACGAATCGACATCTTCTGATTATTCTCAACATACACATAATCCTTATTTGAAAAGACTACGAACTTACGTAAACGAAGACGGCACTTGCTTAGCGCCGTCTCCGTCAACTCTATCAAATCATGGCGACACAATTTCAGCATCAACCGCTGACATCGACACAAACCAACTGTCCTGCCGCATTGCGGGCGTAAATTCTGCCGTTGGCGAGGACCGGATACGTCCAGCACTTGCCCGTAAGAATCTTCGCCGAGGCAAGTTCCTTAAATCCTTCCGGCGAAGCGGCCGCGATGACCAGCTTGCCCTTTTCGCCGAGGATAATCAGCTTACCGTCGGCAATCATAAGAGAACCGGTGCCCATACCACCCTGCGACCACTTCTTCTCGCCGGTTGCCAGGTCGAGACACGTCAATTTGCCGCCGCCGACCTGTCCGTCGAAACCGTATATGTGTCCTTCCCAAAGCACCGAGCAGTTGATATGGTTTCGCATATTCTTGTTCTGCCAGACTTTGGTAGCTTCGCCGCCGCTGATTTTCACGAGAGCACAACCTTTGTTGTATCCGGACGAAATGAAGATGGTGTCACCGGAGATAATGGCATCGGCGGCATTAATATCGTAGCTGGTTTTCCACGGGAATTTCCACATTACCTTGCCCGTGGCAGGATTCAGGCCGACGAGTTCCTTACTCACTGCCATCGCTACACCCTTTTGACCGCCGATCGTAAACGGGACGGCGGTTGTATAACCACACACGCCTTTTCCACTTTGCCATGCCGGGCTGCCGTCGGCTTTTTTAAGTGCTATGCCGTATTTGCCGGCGTTGTAAATTACAAGGTCTCCGGCTATAAACGCCGAGCTTGAAAAGTGCCAGGTAGGATGTTTCAAGCCCATTTCCTTGTTCAGATTCTTATGCCAGACGATCTCGCCTGTTGCCGCCTTGAAACGAATGGCATCGCCGTCTTTGCTGAAGGTGTAAACGGCGTCACCGTCTATTGTCGGCGTCGCGCAGGGGCCGCCTTCGTGGCTTTTCTTGTACAACGGGCATGGATAGGACGTCTTCCATATTTCCTTGCCCGTGGCAGCATCCAGGCAATAAAGGAAGTCGTTATCGTCGATATTGCCCGTGGCGTAAACCTTGCCGTTGCTTACGGACATAGATGCGAATCCGGTTCCAAGCGAATATTTCCAAAGCACCTTCGGGCCATCTTCGGGCCAGGTTGCAGCCCAGCCTGTTTCACTGGATATTCCATCATAATTGGGCCCGCGGTAGTTGGGCCAGTCCGCCGCTTGAGCGGTGCTGAAAACAATCGCAGATATACCGAGTCCAAGGATCAATATATGCACATAACTTTCCATCATTCTTCGCAATTCCATAATACGTCTCCAAAAAAAACAATAAATTTTACCTATAGGTTTATACGGAAATTTTTCTTGAGTGTCAACCTCTCTGTTGCTAAAGATTTCTGCTGGTTATTCCGTAAATGCCAAAGCCCCGGTCGGGCACGCAGCGACGCATTCGGCCGCGGATTGTTTGAGACCATCGGCGATCGAACGCTCGAATGGTACCGCCACCCGGACATCAAAGCCCCGGCCGACAAAGGTCAGTCCGAGCTCTTCTCCGGCTTTGGCGGCAATCTGCACGCAGAGACCGCAGTCGATACACTTGCCGGATTCGTAAACGATCTTCGGGTGCTGAGCCTGCTGAACGAACAGCCGGCGCTCGCTTTTGTATCGAGTCGGACTGGCACCATATTCCTGTGCATATTGCCTGAGTTTGCAGCTATCGGCCTTTCGGCAATCACAGTGAAGGCAGCGGGCGGCCTCCTGCCGGGCCTGCTCATCGGTGAATCCCTCGCCCTTATTAGATACCGTCACGCGGGGGGCGTTGCTCGCACAGGCTGCGAACCGCTCTTTCTCGCCATCCTGGATTTTGCCGATACGCGTGTTAAACGGTTTGGCCGGGCCCGTTACCTCGCCGCCGGACAAATACTGGCCTATGGATTCCGCCGCTTCCTTACCATCTGCGACGGCACGAACTGTCAGCTTTCGCTTGCGGACGGCGTCTCCCCCTGCGAAGACGCCGGGCAAATTCGTCTGGTATGTCTTGCCGTCTATTGCAACGCCGTTCGCACTCGTATTGAGGCCCATCGATTCGGCAACTCCGGCGTCCAGCGCACCAAAAGCGATGAATACAGCGTCAAAATCCTTCCGCAGTTTGTCGAGCGACGCCGAATCATCTATTCGCATTTTATCCTTGAATGTAAGACCGAGTTTCTCAATCTGGGCGATTTCCTTATCAAGCACATCTTTCGGCAAATCCTCTTGCGAAACTCCATAGCGCAGCATTCCGCCGGGCTGTTCGTGGTCGTCAAAAACCGTGCAGCCGAAACCGGATTGCTGTAGATAGTAAGCGGCGGCAAGACCCGCCGGTCCGGCACCGATGATGGCGACACGTTTATCCAGAACAGGCTTGCAGGCCGGCGAATATGGCTTGGCTGATTCAAGGTCTGCGTCAGCGACATACCGCTTCAAGAGGCAGATAGAGACAGCCTCATCAATCGCCGCTCTCCTGCATCCCCGCTCGCAGGGCTTCGGACAAATACGCCCTAACACTGCGGGCAAAGCAATATCCTTCTTCACAGTTTCAATCGCGTCGCGCAGCTTACCGGCTGCGATCTGGCGAATCATCAGCGGAATATTCATCTGTGCGGGGCATATCGTATGACATGGCCCGAGGCAGTCGCCCACATGGTCGCTTAAAAGCAGCTCCAGGGCCGTCTTTCTTGCCTGATGCACTTCTTCACAGTCGCTTTCGACGCGCATCCCTTCCTGGGCAAGGGTCCCGCAGGCCGGCAGCAGAACTGCTCTACCTTCGACTTTGACCACACAGACCATGCAACTGGTCGAGGGCTGATAGCCTTTCATAAAACACATGGTCGGAATCTCAATTCCGAGCTTCCCGGCGGCGTCAAGAACGGTCGCGCCGTTTGGAACTTCTACTTCACGATTGTCGATGGTTAGTTTTGGCATCGATTAGTGGACCTCAATAGCGTCTGCCGGACATACATTCTTACACGTCCCGCAGCGAATACATTTCTCAGCGTCAATTTCGTGCTTTTCGTACGGCTTCATTTCAATGGCATCGACCGGGCAGTGCTGGGCACACAGCGTGCAGCCGATGCAATCATCCGTCACAGAATAGACAACCAGTGCCTTACACTTGCCGGCCGGACAGCGTTTCTCAACGTGGGCTTCGTACTCATCGCGGAAATATCTGATCGTTGAAAGAACCGGATTCGGAGCCGTCGTGCCGAGTCCGCACAGGCTTGTTTTCTTGATCATTCTTGCTAAATGCTCCAGCTCTTCGATGTCGGCCTTAACGCCCTGCCCGTTACACAGGCGTTCGAGTATATCCAGCATCCGCCGGGTGCCGATCCTGCAAAAAGTGCACTTGCCGCACGACTGGTTCTGCGTAAATTCCAGAAAATAGCGGGCGATGTCTACCATGCAGTCAGTTTCATCCAGAGCGACCAAACCGCCGGAGCCCATCATCGTTCCGATTTCTTTAAGCGTCTCATAATCAACGGGCAGATGCGTCAGTTCCGCGGGCAAGCAGCCGCCGGATGGGCCTCCCACCTGGACCGCTTTCAATTGTAGCCCTCCGGCAATTCCCCCGCCGATGTCCTCTACTATCTGGCGCACGGAGATGCCCATCGGCACTTCAATCAGACCCATTCTGTCCACCTTTCCCGTCAGGGCGAAGACCTTTGTTCCCTTGCTGCTGTCCGTGCCAAGCTTAGCGAAGGCTTCTGCGCCGTTTCGGATAATCCACGGCACCACGGCATAGGTTTCGACGTTGCTAATCAACGTCGGTTTGCCCCAGAGACCGCTTTGGAAAGGGTATGGCGGCCGTAACCGGGGCATCCCGCGGCGTCCTTCGATACTTGCGATCAGGGCGGTTTCCTCGCCGCAAACAAAAGCTCCGGCGCCGGGCATAATCTTCAGGTCGAGCGAAAATCCGCTTTTGATAATTCCGTCGCCAAGAAAACCTTGCTGCCTGCAATTATTTAACGCCTGACTCATTCGCTCGATAGCAAGCGGATACTCCTCGCGAATATAGAAATATCCTTCGTTGGCGCCGACCGCGCAAGCCGCGATTATCATTCCTTCGATGATGCGATACGGATACGATTCCATGAGCATCCGGTCCATGAAAGCGCCGGGATCGCCCTCATCTCCATTACATACTATATATTTTTTGTCGGTTTGCTGATTCCGGACGGCAGACCATTTTATGGCGGTCGGATAACCGGCCCCGCCTCGACCACGAAGACCGCTGCGTTCGATCTCTGAGATAATTTCTTCGGAACTCATATCTCGTATGCACTTTTGCAGCGCTTTGAATCCGTCATTAAACACATACTCATCGATATCAACCGGATCGATACTACCGCAGTGTTCAGTCGCTATATGCTTTTGCCGGCGGAGGAAATGGGCTACCGGCCGGTCACGCACATCTACCGAATAACGCGTTACAGGTTCCCAGGCCGTGTCGGTAAGCAGTTTATCAAGCATCGTGGAAATGCCATTCCTGATTTCCCGCCCAATCTGTTTCGGTTTGAAATGTCTAAGCACAATGGCTCTTGCATCAGCCGGCTGGACCATCGCATAGCGAAACGAGGTTCCGCCCGCCAAAACCACTTCCACAAGCGGTGCCAGGTATGACATACCCGAACAACCAACACTTTTGACCACAGCCCGTGCAGCCGTTTCTTTAACGGCCTTTTGTAACGCCTCATACACTCTGCCGCTGCCGCTGGCAACACAACTTGAATCCAGGCATATCCGTATCTCGGCAAGGTTCTCCGCATCTTTTGCAAAGCCCTGCCTGACCGCCTGTTGAGCGCCGGCCTTTTGTTGTTCGAGAAAATCCCTCAGAACGGCCGGAACCTTATCGGTCGTCAGATGTCCATATGTAATATCATCGACTTGTATTGCCGGGGCAAGCATACAGCACCCCAGACACGCCACTTTCTCCACAGTAAATAACTTGTGCTGATCCGTATCGTCTTCTTCCGGTATTGCAAGATGTCTCTTAAAAGCATCATAAATCTGTCCGCCACCTTTAACGTGGCAAGCTGTACCGATGCAGACCCGAATTGTATGACGCCCGGCAGGACGATGTCGAAAGTGGTCGTAGAAAGTCGAAACACCGGCAATTGACGCCGGGGTAATCTGCGTAATCTCACAAATCCGCTCAAGAGCTTCTTCCGGCAGATAGCCAAAGTGCCCCTGCACAGCCTGCAATATCATAAGCAAATTCTCAGCACCGGCGCCAATTTCATCGATGGCCTGATCTACAAATGTCAAATCCAACTCATCCATCAATCACGACTCCCGATGCAATATAAGTTCTCGAGTCCCCGGATATATATGCGCCCGTCGGCGAAAGCCGGCGAGGCGTGACACTTCTCATCCAGCTCGCACTTAGCCAATTCCTTATATTCAGATTCGGCCTCGGCAATAAACATAACGCCCTTCTCGCTCAACAGATATAGGTTGTCGCCGACAAGGCTGGGCGAGGCCAGGAAATATTCCTCCAAATCCTTCTCCCAGAGCCTCTTGCCGTCCGAGACATTATAACTCTCAAGCAATCCCTCGGTTGCCAGCAGGAATACCGATTTACCATTACTTACAGGCGAGCAGATGTCCGGTCCGCCTTCCTCGCTTATCCAGGCGATATGAGTTTTGGTCACATCGCCTTTGCCATCCGGTTTAATGGCGACCAGCTTCGAATACGGTTCTATGACAAATACCAGGCCGTTTGCGTAAATTGCCGAAGGTGCAATATCTCCGCTCAGGCAGTTTACCCGCCATAATTCCGCGCCGTCGGCCGGGTTATATGCGACCACCCAGGGATCGCCGCAGGTGATAACCTGAAACTGTTCGCCGATACTCGCGGCAATGGGCGAACTCCAGGAATTTCCGACCGGCCGTTTTGTCTGCCAGACAATCCGGCCTGAAAATCCATCTACAGCAATCAACTTGGATTTCTCATCCTCAACACCCCCTTGGTCATACTGAATCAGGACCATATCATGATACATGGCAAGCGAAGATGCATATCCATAGGAACTGTCGGGCATGCCCAGGTTTTTCTCCCATATTTTTTTGCCTTTGAAATCGAAGCAGCCGACATCGCCGGTTGCAAATATAGCGTAAACCCGCCGGCCGTCCGTCGCAACAGTGGGCGCAGCAAATCCGGTATCTTCCATGATTTCGAGAGGCTCTTCATTACTCCCTTTGGGCAAACCTAAAACGTCGCCCTTCCACAGAAGCCCGCCTGTGGATGCATCGAAACAATAGACGTGCTGGCTGTTGGGATCCGCTCCTGAGAGAAAAACATGGTCGCCCCAGATAACAGGTGAATTATTCCCCGGCAGAGGTATCTCGGTTTTCCAGAGAATTCCTTCTCCCGTTTTTCCGCTCCAGCGAGTTGGCACATTGGCATGAGTGCTGATTCCGGCTCCGTTGGGACCGCGAAAGCTTGCCCAGTTATTGGCGATATCATCTATATTATACGAAGAAGCATCGGCAGCGCCGGCCTTGACAAAATCAATCTCCGGTCTGGTCGCCAGAAACAGCGAGCCCGAGCCTAATATCACCAGGCCGCCGGTCACCGCCCATCGGGCAAATTTTGCGTTGTCGACCTGCTCGGTGAGCTGATCGGCGCCCGAATGTGGAGCCGGCGGCTTCTTCTTAAACTCTATTGCCGATCTGAGACTAATAATGAAAAACACTACTCCGCTCAGGAGCAGATAGCTGCCTTTGCGCGAGCGATCCAACGCCCGAATCCGCTGTTGTCTGACCTGTAAATCAAATTGACGGATCCGGGACAAAAGTTGCTCATCATCGGGCTTGCTGCGTATTTCCAACTTGAGATCCGCCAGTGCCGTTTCTTCAGCAGTGCCCAACATTTTGCTCCGGCCATAATTCATGAGAACAAACGCACAGACAACAATGGAGAACACGGCGCTAAGAACAGCCGTTGCGACTGCACATTGGTACCACGAGCTTGTCGCCTGAACATGCTCCGAAGCACTATCATTGTGAGAGTTTGTTACCATTTGTCAGCCACTTCTTTTGTCTTCTTTAATCGAAGGTGCTCCCTGGGACAGTAGTTAAAGCATCGGCCGCATGCCAGGCAGCTTGCCCGGTCGGCTTCGTAATCGGTCCTTTGACGCCAGACGGAAAGTCCGATTAGTTTCAGTCCGATTACGAGTCCGATGAATCCTCCAAGTATCCAGCCGCCAAGTTCGAACCTGGCCCGGATATTCGATGCTTGCTCATAAAGCTTCTTGATTTCCTGTCCCGTTGCTCTGAAAGCTGTGCTGGAATCTGTAATCTCTTCAGTTTTGCCGGTCTCTTCCACATATATCTGCTCAGCCAATCTTACCGTTTCGTGCGCGCGTGATGTTACGCTTTTGAGGCTGGAACCGGCCCATCCACCCAGAAAAACCAGCACGGGCAATAGTAACAGCAGAAACGCCAGCCTTTTTTTGGCTACGTGATACTCTTGCGCCGGCCACTGTGTTGTCGGCTTTCTTATCGCCCCGAAGGGACAAGAATCTTCGCAGAGCCTGCACTGGATGCACTCGTCCGGGGTAATTGTCACGCGCCATTTCGAGAGCCGCGAGAGTTGCCTGAGGATAACGCCATACGGGCAGATAAACCGGCAATAAGGGCGACCAACGAACACGCCGATAAGCAACATGCATCCCCCGAGGATTAACATGTTAATGCTTCCGCTCAAACGAAAGATTGAAATGAACGGATCATATCTGCATATAACGAAAGCGCTACCGGTAGCTGCGAAAAGGACCGCCGCCGCTAAGTAAACATACGCAAACAATCTTAGTCCACTCTCGAGCCAGCCCGGCACGGAGACCGGCCGCGATAGAACCATGTCCTGTATCGCGCCGAGAGGGCACACCGCCGCACAGAATGTCCTTCCGAAAAAAAGCGTGAAAACAAGCGGTAGCAGGAAAAATACCAAAACCACAATCGGCACGGCGTAGTCGCGATCAAAAATTGAAAAAACAATATTCTGGATAGCTCCTATCGAACAGACACAGCCCTTTCGCCAAAAGCCGAAATATAGAAGCGAAAACACCGACAATGCAAATATTGCCCGACGGCTGCGCTTTTTCAAAACAAGATACGAAGCCAATCCCAGAGCGGCCAGCAATACCGCGGCATCAATATACTCGTAAACGTCCTGACGTGGACCTGGAGAAGTAGGGCTTGGGATGACATGGTCGGTTTCGACGAAATCAGGTGGAGGAAAACGCTCCATCCCTGAAGTCACGCCGGATAAAATCAGGGAGATAGCCATGCCAATTAAAATATTGCGAAAAGGTCTCATCAAACGTGGTCCACCTTCTTAAGCAGGTAAGGCTCGTCGGCGGGAACCCGCTTAAACGCTCCTGAGGGACAAGCCACGGCAATGGAACATTCATTACAATTCAAACAACGATCATGACGCACCTGAAGATAAATTGAGCCGTTTCCGAAAGCAGCACAGCCCTTGACACACTTGGCACAACCAATACAGAGAGATTCATCGATGTCGTATTCATAGTACGGATCTTCTATGAAGGTTCGTTTGATCGCCCCGGTCGGACAAAGCTCATTTTCGGCGCCGGTATCCAGAACCGATGCTCCCAGCTCGAAATAACCGGGACAGAAATCACAGTATCCGCATATATCGTATTGCTGAATACATTTCACGGCAGAATCTTCCAATACGCAATGCGTTGCGCATATATCGCAAGCTATGCATTTGTAAGGATCGATCTGCCAGACCATGTCATTTTTCCTGTTCTTGCGGGCCGAGGCACCGGCCACGACTCCCAGGGCGGCCAGGCATCCTCCCCACAGCCCGTCTCTCAGGAAATTACGCCTGTTAATTACCTTGTTATCTTTTGCCATTATCAACTCCCGCCAGTCTTCGTCTTGCCGACGATGCCCGAGGTAAACTGCACTGTTCCAAAACCTTACAGCCGGCACAGATTCCACTGTTTATGCATTCACCTTTTCGTACAAGTTTCTGCCTCTTTGTAAACAATGCGGCTGAAGCCGCTGCCATTAGCCCTAAAGTGGCGTACCTCAGAACTCCGGCAAACAGCTCTCTGCGGCTCCGAAACTTTCCGGATTGTTTTCTCACGATCGGCCTTTCACTTTGGTAAATACTTTCACGATATTGTCAACTGTGTCCAGTACGAAGATGCGACCTTCTCCGTCTACAGCGACATCAAAACCACCGGTCTTGCATTCCTCCGGAAACATGCAGATACCGGATGAACCGCCTGCGCCGAATTGCTCCGGTCCTGCAACCACGCCCACAAAACTACCATCGGAATTATAAATCTTGACGCGTACCAGGCCCTTCTCGCAGGTAACATAGCCGCCGTCGGGCAATACGGCAATATTCACGGGATTGCAGCATCCGCAGAATCCCTCAATCGCCACAGAAGGAGAACCCCACCAAAACTCGATGTCCCCATCAAGAGTATATGCCTCGATACGAAGACGGCCGGGATTAACCACCCGTAACAATCCGTCTCTTGGTATTGCCACGTCGAAATAAGGACTCGGAATCACAAATCCGGGGATATTTCTGATGGAGTCTTTTCTGCCGATCTTAATGATAATGCTACCTTCTGTATTGTAGCGGATAACAATACGATGGCCCGCATCGGCGACAAAAACATTGTCCTCTGAGACAACAATACTGGTTAGAATTGCATCCTTGCCCAGACTGTCCCAACTTGCCTGCTTTTGTCCCTGGGCATCATAAAGCTCAACGTGATCCTTCATCCCGGCGTATATCGTGCCATCTGCTGTCACAGTCAGGCACCTGGGCGTATCGTCAAGTTTTATTTCACTGAGTCGATCACCGCTCTGGGCGAAGATACGAATGGCTTTATCACCTGCCACATAGACCGAGCCCTTCGAATCCACAGCGATGCCGTGCGTATTGGCAAAGCCGGTCTTAATCGCTCCGGCGGATTCTTCATAGAGAATCAGGTTCGGATCGATGCGCGCCAGCTCATTGACGTTATACTCAAACT
>CAZSOR010000019.1:17020-20322 GCA_964608395.1 uncultured Pirellulales bacterium | reverse complement strand
TAGAGAATCAGGTTCGGATCGATGCGCGCCAGCTCATTGACGTTATACTCAAACTCTTTACCAAGACCTCCGCCCTTGCTGCCGACCACGTCGAGTCTTACAACCGCAACGACGGCAATCACAACCGCCAGGGTAATGAGCACACCGATGATTATCCTGATATTTATTGTTCCTGTTATTCTATTCATCTTAGCACCTTTGGAAACCATTATAGCACGTAATTCTTTTATTTCAACGCGGCAGTTTTACTTCTCGGATATGTCAAGGCATATCATTCGCTCCGTGTCGCGCACAATTAACCGGCCGGATGCAATTGCCATCGGGCCCCATGATCCGTGTCCGTCCAGAACTTTCGCATGGGCCAGCGGGAGATAGCCGGAAGGACTGGCCTGTGCCAAAGTCAACTCTCCGGAATCGTTCATCAGATATATGAGTCCGCTCACGATTGCGAACGGACCGTTTCCGAATTTGTTGGCGCTAGTGCTGGTCCAGACGACATTGCCCTGCAGGTCGAGGCAGACCAACTGCCCGTCCGGCCTGACTCCGTAGATGTTGCCGCCGTAATAGATCGGGGTTTGCTGAATCGAGCCGAACACTTCAGTTGTGTGGAGAAACTCCGATTGCACCGTTATGTTACCATTGGTCTCGATCAGCCGCAACATCGTGCACCCAAACTCGTATTGGCCGTAACCGGCTGTAAAGAATAACCTGTCGGGACCGACAACAACGGGCAGCGGAACGTTGAAGCGTACTTTCCATTCGTCGGTCTTCCACAGAACACTGCCATCTTCAGCGGATACTCCAACCACACCCCCCTTGATCTGATTGCCGCCGCAATACACATAGAAACGCTTGCCGTTAAATTCCATAGGCACGATGGACGAATGCGTCATTATCCAGCCGTCCGGGTTCGGTGTTTCCCAGAGAATTTCACCGGTTTCGCAATCCACGGCCATCATCAGTACCGTGCCCGCCGGGGCAATTATAGCTTTGCCGTCCTCGATCAGTGGACACTGAGCTGTATACCACTTCGGGACTTTCGTATTGAATTCCCGAACAAGGTTGAACATCCAGCGAAACTCACCTGTAATTGAATCCAGACACGTAACGTGACATTTTGGCCCCATCGTTACAACAAACTTTTCTGTAACCGCCGGCACAGTCCGGCTCATCCCATGGTCCCGTTTTACCTTAACAGGATAAGAATACTGCCAGATATCCCGGCCGTCCTCGAGTGAAAGGCACCTGACGAGGTCCGCCTGCTGCTCGCGGTCGTAGTCTATAAGATATACGCGTCCGGCAAGAATAGACGCTCCGGCAAAACCTTCTCCGACGCCGATCGACCACAGGACTTCGGGGCCTTTTGTCGGCCATGTCCTTGCGGGTGAGATATCTTCAGAGCTTATTGCGTCGAAGTTCGCTCCTCTGAAACGGGGCCAGGCACCGGGTAAATCCGCCGGGGCACCGTCAAGTTTCACCAATGTCCCTTGTATTTTAACCGCACTACCTTCGCCTTGAAGCGTCTGGGTATCGTCCGGTGGAGCCGGGATGCGCTCGGTCAGATCCATCGCTGCATCGGCGCTTAACCAGAAGTACAGCGATCCTATACTCAAAATGGCTAATCCGACAGTTATTGTCCGTGCAATGGTAGATTGTCTCATACAGTCCTCAATATGACCTTGTATCAATCACTCACTTCTCAACGCATCGAGCATTTCGCCGCCCAGGGCAAAGTTCGCTGCAATCCATATCCATATCATGCCGCTGATTCCTATTGCTCCAATTGTCAAAACCAGCGAAAATGATGCTGCTTGTGCTCCCGGGGATTTCAGGGCAGGACCGACCGCGACCAGCGCCGCGATAACTCCACATGCCAAACCGCCAAGCATCAGGCCGCTGTGCTCGTGAAATATCATTTTTCGAAGCGTGATTTTATCGAATCCCACGGCCCGCAGCATCGCAAGCTCTCCGCGTCTGTCCAGCACATTGCGCAGCACTACCAGCCCGAGCCCAACACTGCCGAGAATCAATCCTAAACCGCCCAGCATCTGAAAGATCGACAGATACGTGTTCTCAACGGAACTAAACTCCGCCAATCGCTGAGCCGCCGGCGTCAGGTCCAGTCCGAGATCTTTCAATCCGAACGAGAGTTTGTCCGTCACGGCGTCGATTTTCTGCTCCGGACAATCGATAAGGAGCATTCTGTATCCTTCCTCGGATGGGAAACGCCTTATAAACTCGTCCCCGTCAATAAGTAAACTGCCCTGCAGGATGGAATTTTTCAGCAGTCCGACGATTTGCAGCTTGAAACTGTTACCCTTGTCGTCGCTGTATTGCAACTGGTCGCCGACGGATTTGCCGAGGGCCCATATAACAGTTGCATAATCGCCGACCGCCGGCACGATATCCTGCCCCAGGTTGCGATTGAGCAGATTCCAGGCTTCTTTACTTGCCGCCCCTTCAATCACATTTGTAAACATAAATGAGCCCCGCTCCTGAAGCTTCTCTGGCTGAACCCCCAGCAATTGCGGGCTCTGCGCGCGATTCAAATTGAAACAGCTCGCATCATCCCCGTCACGGACCCGCAACTGAACCACCTGCATATCTTCGAGACTGGGATCGTTCAGACCCATGGAACGGCGTCCCTCCTTGCTGCTCAGATCGTGAAGAATGCCGATAGAGGACTGGCCGAACAGTACAAAGCCTCCCGTTCCGGAATCTCGTTTGTGGGCATCCGCCAACGGATCGTGCCTGTTGGCTCCGATGGCGATTACCAGGAAAATCCCGCACGCAAGCAACCCGACAACCGCCAGGCTGCGGCCGCTTCGCCTGGTTGAGTTGCGTAATCCAAAACCGGCTAACGATGTGATTGTCCTGTTCCAACTGCCGGCAACAATTTTTAGCAGGGCATGAGTTAATCCAAGACCGGCTATTAAGAGCAACGCCCCGGCCCCAAAAAATGCCGCGGAGATGGAGCCGCTGTTGCCGGTTCCGAGTACGGCGAGTAAAACTACCGCGCCGACTGCCGATGTTATCGCTATTCCCAGTCCTGTTCTGCCTTTGGATATCCGCTTTGCTCCGAAGAATTGCCATTCCGGATTCCCGGCAAGAAGCTCGCGGGCCGGCCGGGAGACCTGCTTGTGCAAGGTCAGCCATATTGCAATCAGAGAGACTATTACTGCTCCGAGCGCTCCAGCGAACAAGGTCAATGGTTTGGCATAAAACCGTATTGTCGATCCGGCGATGGCTGATTGCCAGGCGGTTGCAAGTCCGTATATCATTATCTTTGTATAAAACAGTGC
>CAZSOR010000019.1:9718-16920 GCA_964608395.1 uncultured Pirellulales bacterium | reverse complement strand
AGGTTTCCATATCTGTTCGCCCACATCTTCCGGCCGGCTTCGAGTGTGATAAACGCTTTGGGAGCGCCGCGATATTTATCCCAATAGTCCTCGTCCTTCTGGCGTATCTTATCCAGATCAACAGGGATGCTCGAATCCCAGTCTCTGCAGTTATCGACATCCGCCAGTCCGGGGAAATCCGGCATGAAGTTCGGATCGATGGCCGCGCTCGCCATCGGAATAATCATCCGGACCCGGAAACTCGCCGCCTGCTCCAGGAGTTTCCTCATCGGTGTCAGAGCAAAATAACGAAGTTCGATCATATCGCCGGCTTTGGCGCCAAGATCGTTGGCAACCCACTGATTTATAAGAATTTCATCGTCCCGCATTTCCATCGGAACTATGCCGGCTGCATCCGCAGAACGCCCGATCGCCGTAACCATCGAATACGGCGTAACTTTATCGCCAAAACGCAGTTCATTGACGAAATACGTTAGAATTCCAACCGCCTTGTCGCTCGCACCCATGGCGGCTTCGGACAGAGACTCATCGATAAATATCCGCCTGCTCCGGACTTCGAGGGTATCCTGCTCGTCTAATCTGCGAAGCTTAAGCCCCGCGTCGGCAAGCTGCCAACGCTTCTTTATCGCCATGTTTGCGTTTTCAGGACCAATGCCTCCTTCGGGATTCCCTGCAACCAATAGCACATTGGCCTGTTCATCGCGGCCGAGATTGTCCTGCATCCAGCCCAACGGCACAAAAGCATTTAGCGGCGCGACCTGATTGGCACGTAAGCTGAAACGGCCGAATTCTGCTTCTGTTGCGACCGCCATGACCTTAAGCCGGAAAGCAACAGATAAATCCGAATCAGGCGAGACCGGCAAGTCTCGTGACATAACGCTCGGTTTCTCAATCCGAAGCAGAACTTCATCCCCCACGGCGACCTTTAATCTCGCTGCCAATTGTTCGTTCAGGACAACACCCTGTCCCGTATCATTTCCAAAGGGATTCCCGCCTCCACCGATAGTAAAAAAGCGTGCGTCCACGCCGAGCACTTCAATTCTATTGGCGCGTCGTTTATCGTTGCCGTCGGCGATCATTCCACGCACGCGCAGCACGGGAGCCGATGAAGTGTTTAGCTCATCTGCCAGCTCATTTGCCAATCCGGCAGTGAAGAACCTGTTCTGTGGGACAAGAGCAAGCTGTGTTTTGCCCAGGCGCGCCTCGACCATCATTCTCAGGCTATATCGCACCGAATCGCCGACGACCAGCGCACCGGTCAAAATAGCGGTGCTCACCACCACGGTCAGCAGAACGCCCAGGTTGGTTCTCCAATAGAAGCCAAGACTTTGTTTGGCAAGTCTCCACAGACTCATGGCCGGCTCCTGTCTTTCAACAATCCGTCGCTCAATTCCATGACCCAGCCCATACGTTCGGCGAGACTAAGCGAATGCGTCACCACAACCAGCGTAACCTTCTCACTGTGGTTTAATTCAACCAGCAAGTCGGCGATATTTTCCGAAGAATCTTTATCCAGTGACCCGGTCGGCTCGTCGGCAAGCAGCAGTTTGGGGCTGTTAATCAGCGCCCTGACAACGGCTACACGCTGCCTTTGTCCCCCGGAAAGCTCGCCTGGACGATACAGCAGAAATTCCTTCAGCCCGACGCGCTGAAGAAGTTGCACCGCCCTGTCGCGAATTTCTTTCATAGAGGGACGCATCTTATCTGCAAGCGTCGGCACCAGGACGTTTTCGAGCACCGTGCATTGCGGCAAAAGATGGTGTAATTGAAAAACGAAACCGATTTGTTTATTTCTGATTACCGCCAGTTCCTTCTGGCTCAGAGCGGCAAGATCCTGGCCGTCGAACAACACTTTCCCACTGCTCGGATAATCCAGGGTGCCCATGATGTTCAGAAGCGTGCTTTTACCGCAGCCGGATGGGCCGACAATGACCAAAGACCGGCCCGGCTCTACCTTTAGCGTGATGTCTTTCAGGACAGAAAGACCCTGTATATCCCCCGGAGACTCATATTTTTTTGCCACGTGGATGAGTTCAAGCATCATGATCCTTATACTTCTGGGCAATTTCTCCGTATATACGAACCATTTGCTCAGCGGTTTGCACAATATTAAATTTTTCAGAAACTGCGGCTCTGCCCTGCTCTCCCAGCCGTCGCATTTTGGCAGGATCGAGCAGTAAAGAGCCTATGGCGTCCGCCAGGGCTTCGGCGTTATTCGACTCAAACAGCAGCCCTCCGCCGGTTATCTCTAACAGTTCCGGAAATACGCCGCTTGCCGGCTCGACTACCGGTACGCCTGCTGCAAGAGCTTCGAGCACATACAATCCGTAAGCGACAGGCTGCTTTTCCGGCACGGAAAGCACCGATAGGCTCCTCAGAAATGCAATTCTGGCCTCGTGGTCGAAATCATGCAAAAACTCGACGTCGTCAATCACGCCGGCAGATCGCAACTTTTTACGAATCTTATTCAAAAACGCTTCATCGTCGGATCTCTTGCCGCCGGCGAGACGCAACTTCGCATTTCTCAATTTTTCATTTTTCTTCAATTTGAGAAAGGCTTCCACGAGTGTGTCCAATCCCTTGTCAGGACACATGCGTGAAAGATAACCGATAGTGGGAACTTCCGGCCCGGCACCGTGTGATTCATATCCATCCAGCGAAATCCCGGTATATACAACAAAAGTTCGCTCCGGATCAAGACTCAGCCGCTTCTGCATTGTTTCCGTATAGTATTTGCTCACGCCGATAAATGCGTCTATGTCGCCCGCTTGTTCCGAGATTATCTGCCATGCCTGCTGCGAATAAGGCGGTACCAGTCCATCAAGAAATCCATCTTCGTCCTGGAGCAGACAAACTACGGGCACACCAAGTCTCTGCTTAATGGCTCTGGCGAGCCCAATCAAAAGAATATTGGACAGGCAGATGATATCTGGACGATTCTCATGCGTATCCAGCCAATCGACAAGCCTGTCCAGCTCTTTTATCTGCCGGCCTTTTTCGCCCCGTAACATTGAAATCGTTGTTTCTCCCAGATCTCTTTCACTTGTCATCCCTGCCATGCGGCCGACCCACTTTAAAAGCCTCGGCGAATCAAACAGGCGGTCGAGCCAGCGGGGAGTCCTGCGGAAGAAAGCTAATTTTTGCTGGAAATATACATTGAGACCGCCGAAAAAAATGGGAGAGATGCCGGTCGAACCGCTTTGCTCGCTCGGCAGCGGCAGGTAAAGGGGAACCGTCAGGCCTTCGTGTCCTAATATAATGATCTCTTTGGCCAGGGCGGCGTCACGCAGACAATTCTCGCAGTAGAAACTGTCTCCAGCACTTGGCGTAATTTGAATAATTCTCATGCCGTGGCATTATAACAAATCATGCCTGCAAAAAAACGGTATTTTCTTGACGCTGGCAGATTCTTGCGACTGCACTAAAATTGCACGGTATTGGGTAGAACAACGATAGCCTTCCGAGGTTTTGTTGGACAGGCCGCTTCGCAGGCACCACAGCCCGTACATTTCTGTGGATCGATCTGGGGTACGAGTGTGTATTCTTTTTCCGAAAAGACGTAGCGAATAGCATCGTAGGGGCACCAGCGTTTGCATACCGAGCATTCCCGATCATCACCCAGAAGACACACATTCATATCTACATGGGGAAGACCAATCTGAATACCCATTTTCTGCTTGAGCGAAAGACGTGCGATCGCGCCGCTCGGGCAGACTTCCGTACAGCGTGTGCAATCCTCGCGACAGTAATCATTCTCAAAACGCAGAACCGGCGTAAACAGATTGGCCCATCCGTTTTGCCCGACATCACGCTCGATGATTCCACTCGGGCAAACACGCAGACAATTGCCGCAACGCGTGCATACTCCGGCGAACTGCGATTCATCTCGCGCGCCCGGCGGACGAAGAGGCCGTGATGTCTTTGCTATGACCGGCCTTGCTGCCCAGGCCCAGACCGCACCTGCGGCTATGCCGAGGACGGTCCGGCGCGCCATGCGCAGATCGACCATGCTTTTCTTTTGAGTTTCGCCTTTCCCGGCGATAATCGAATGCAGACCCCTGCGAAACCGGAACAACAAGTCTTGGAAAGCTCCCAGAGGACATATTCTTTCGCACCATGCTCGAGGCCATATCATGCTGAGCATAATAATAGCAGGGAATCCTATCGCCGGCAGCCACATTCCGGGTTTGAGACTTAGCCGGGCCAGAAAAGGGACATTGGCGAAGATTGCAAGCGGATCCAACCAAAGCAGAAACGGATATCCAAGCAACGCCCCGCCTAACGTTAACCAGACGATCCACTGGCCCAGTAAAGGGCCCCGCATGGACCGGCGTCCCATTCGTCTACCAAGCCGGCTCGCTCCGTCCACACACAGTCCTACAGGACATATCCAGCGACAAAAAAAGCGATGACGCACCAGAGCGATTATGCCGACCGTCAATCCCAGCCATGTTAAAGCGTGAAAAGCCCGAGTGCCAAGCAGTGATGCAAACGCGACAAAGGGACTCAGAGCGGGAACAAAAGCAAGTGAGTTCGCACCTGATAATATAGGCCAGATCGCTGCTGTCGCCACGACAAGGCAGGTCACTCTGACGAATAACCGCAGCCGGCCTCGCTTTGCGGAAGCTTTGGTATCGAGCGGGGTCTTCGATTCTGCACGTTGACTCAACCGAGATAGGCCTCCTGCTGCCTGAGAATTTTCTGAATTCTGTTTATATCCACATCGCGGGGGCGACAGGCATCCTCGACAGCCACAGCGCCGGCGACTCCCGCAGCATGGCCGGTGACGAAGCAGTTCGGAATCAGACGTACCAGATCCGCCATGCGAAGTTCCGCACATATACACCGGCCGGCAGCCAGAACGTTCTCAGTCTTGACGGGTATTAGAGAACCGTAGGGGATCTGCCATTCTCCGTGATCTCTTCCATCGGACCCGCCGACACCAACCACATCCGGAAACTTTGTGCCGGCCTTCAGGTCCGCCAGCGTCACTGTATTGAGACCATCAAGGACTCGCGTAATCCGAACGCCCAATTGGGGGGCCGTCTCGACAAGATAGACGTGTTCGTAACCCGGTATCTGCCGGGTTTTTTGAATGTTCTTCCAAATGAACTTGCGGTGGTTCATCTCCATCCGCGTGAGCGTGGCCACGTCCAGACCATCGACTTCCGGCCCGTGCATATTTACCCAGTTCACCCCAGTTACGGGAGTGGGACTTCCCATATGTCTCGGCTTGGATGAGCCGGAAGCTTTTTCTCTATCAACCTGATCCAGATTCCCGATACGCGAGACCAATCCCACGTTGTGCGAGCGGTGCTCGAATGTTGCCCCGGCAGCCGCGAATACGTCGCCGTCACCCGTGGCATCAATGACAACCTTGGCAAGTATCGCCTGACGTCCTGATTTGCTCTCGAACACAACTCCTCGGGCCACATTCCCGTCGATGACGGCATCGACTCCCCAGCAGTGCAGAAAGACTTTGACTCCCGCTTCTTCAATCATCTCCACCATCACATACTTGACGGCTTCGGCATCCACTGTTGGATTCGTGCCGACTTTACGGTTTATAATTGCACCGTCCAGCTTGTCCAGACGGCGCATGATCTCCTCGCCGATTCCCTGGCAGACCTGTTTGCCGCCCTTGACGATGTGGCCAATAACAAGCAGAACCAGGCCGCCCGTCCAGAGGCCGCCGAAGTGCCCGTATCTCTCCACCAACGTAACACTTACCCCGGCTCGTTTGGCCGCAATAGCCGCAACCACGCCGGCGGGTCCTCCACCAACCACCAGGACATCAGTCTGATCCAATATAGGCAACTCTCGACGGGGTTGAATCACCTTGCCATCGACAAGTGTCGCAGCATCCCGATAGTTCTCAACTTTGTGGGTTGCAATGACAGAACTTTGAAAGCCGCTGGGATCGTCAATATCCCGGCCGAATAATTGCCGAGAACTGATTGCGCCTAAACCTGCGGTTAGGCCGGAGTAGCCAAGCACTCGCAAGCAGTCGCGCCGGTTCATGGACTCGTTCATAAATCAACTCCTTATAACCGATAAGACATATTTACGTGTATATAGATGCTAAATATTAGTATACAGGATTTAATTCCCATTCAAACGCATTTTTTACATGGTGAATATCTGCCATCGGTCCAGCGATGGGATCTGCATACTTTTTGCCGTTGATATCGGTATCCACTCTGATGGGATTGCCGGAACGGTCTTCGATGGTTTGCCCAACCGTTGAAAAGACACCAAGAAGCTCGGCATCGACCCACGGTCCTCTCATGCGGGAAGATAGATCATTCATAGAAAACATGATCGTGACACCCAAAGGATGGCTCTCATAAACAAATCGTGTGACAAAAGGATCAACAATACTGTGTCCGTCACCGAAGGGACTCTTTCCGGCACCCTCTAAAAAAATATTATAATCCGATGTATAGCCCGGAGCATCTTTGACATCATCGAGTCCCTGCCGGATAAATATATTATTGAACCACTTCTCATCCTGGGCGGTGCCGGTTTTGGTCCCGACTGTTTTCATCGTATGTGGAGTGTAATATGCAGAACGGCGATTCGTATCCGGATTATACTGGTAACCGCAATCGACAAACAGATTGTGGGCAAACACAGTAGCTTCGGAATTACTACGGACCTTTTCTCCGATGAGGATATTATTATCAACCAGTGTGGGACCATGATTCATTTCCAGAAAAACAGTAGCGGCTTGCGTGTCGTAAATGACATTGCCCGTGATCCTGATTCCCTGGTTGGCATAGTCGATCCAGATACCGAAAGCACCCTGCTGTTGGTGAAACACGCCGCGAATCAGATTGCCGCTGATTACGGTATCGACACTGTTATGAAACTTAATCGCCGCTGTTTCCCAGCCGCCGAATTCTTTACGGTAATTCGTGTCCTCGATGAAATTGCCTGATATGACTGAGCGAGTCGCTCCCTTTTGGCCGGCGATACCCGCCTGTCCACAGCGCCGGATGATGTTATTGCGGATAATGTGATCCCCGAAGGCGTCGATGTCTGTATAATCGACTCCCGGAGCATGCCCGAGAATGATGCCGACGCAACGGGCGTTGGTGATTGTGCAATTCTGGATAATCCAGTGCTTTCCCATGCGCGTCCCGACGGCGCCCGTTTGCAATTCCAGTACCGGTGGCGCCCAGTTCGCGGCTGCGTGCATG
>CAZSOR010000019.1:0-9618 GCA_964608395.1 uncultured Pirellulales bacterium | reverse complement strand
ACAATTACAGCAACAAATGTCACCACTAAGAGAATCCATGTTTTGAGTGCCATTTCTTTGACTCCACCTAACTTGAGTATCAATGTGCTTTCGAAAATCGGGGCTCAGTAGCAACCGCATCGATTCTATCGCATGGCACCGAAGGCATAAACATAACCGTCGTCACAGCCGACAATAACCATTCCCCTGGCCACGGCTGGCGAAGAAGTAACTGGCTGACCGATCTCGTAGGACCAAACACCGCTTCCATCCGACAGCCGTATAATGTATAGCCGGCCGTCTTCCGAGCCCACCACCACTTTGTCGCCGCAAATCACCGGTGAGCTGTCAACTTCGCCCCGCGTCTGAAATGTCCAGACGACTTTTCCATCGTCACGGCCGACACAATGCACACGTTCGTCACGTCCTCCGAAGATAACTACGTTTTCACCGACGGCAGGCGAAGAAAAAAATGGAGCATCGCTTCCCGCATATTCCCATACGACTTTTTCGGCGGCAATATCTGCTTTCATAAAGATATTATCATAATTGCCGATGTAGACCTGGCCTTCGAGAAATGCTGCCGAAGCTGCGATGTAGGAACCGCTGTCGATTTGCGCTACCCTGCTGCCGTCAATTAGTGACACGACGTGAATCATTGCGTCGCAGCCTCCGAATACGGCTTTCTGGTCACTGACCGCGGGTGAGCCGTTTATATAGTTATCCGATTCGTACGTCCAGACGACTTTGCCGTTTGTCGAATCCACGCAATGCAGTATATTGTCGTAGCTGCCCACAAGTATCCATATCCGGCCGGCCGGGCTGCGCGTCCAGTTAGCAGCCCCGAGAATCTGTCCGTCCGTCTCGTACTTCCACTTGAGTGAGCCGTCTTTTGCGTCAAGAGCGTACAAAAAACCATCCAGGGAACCCACAAAAACAGCCCCTTCAACTACACAAGGTGCAGCTTCAATCGCATCGGTTGTTTTGAATGCCCAGACTTGCTGCCCGCTTTCCAGGTCTATCGCATAAATATTAGCATCTGACGAACCTATGAAAACGAGGTCGCCAACGATGGCCGGCGAAGATTTAATAGAATCATTCGTTTTAAATTTCCAGACGACGGTAAGCGAATCAGGCAGTGTTCCCGAGGCCCTGCCCAAAAGACCACGTTCTCCCCTGAACATAGGCCAACTGCTTCCATCATCGACTGTGAACTTTGGCTTTGCAGATTCCGTAACCGCCTGCTCTTCGTCGGATTCGGGCCGGTTGATAATTAATACCGCAAAAAGCACATACACCGCGATAATGACAGCAATCGCTAAAACAATTCTAATGGCATTTTTCATAGCGGGTATGATAACGTATCAGCCAGGCATACGCAACAGTGCTTCCAGTTTCGACAGGCTTACCGCCGGCATATCAGATTATGAATGGGGACTTGAATTTGAGGTATGTTGATAAACCGCCGCTCTGTTGTCTTCTTAAGAAACAATGGCGTCGGCTGTGTATTGGCTCCTTGCCTCAGCAATCAGCTTGAGCATCTGGTCGGCCTGGGTCTGAATATCGGGATCAGCATTTGTTACTCGTGAGTTCCACTTGCCGTATTCCTTATTCAGGTGTTTTCGAACCCTCTCCTTGCTCATATCCGAAGTAATCCCAAGGATGGTCTCTACATCCCTGACTTCATGCATATCGACCGGAAGGACTTTTTCCATCATGATACGAAATCTGTCGGTGTCGACTTCAAGCCAATCTGCCATGTTTTTCAAGAAAATTAATTCTTCGGCGGAAACAGAACCTTTTGACTGCGCTACGTACAGGCAAAGCTCCAGAATATCATATCGCTGGGCTACCGGAGCAATTCCAACGATTTCATCACATATATGATATGTGTCGAGTTTGCTGCCGCTGCGGAAAAAGGCAATGGTTTTTTCAAGTGCCTTATCGAGTTTGCGCTCGTCCTTATCAGACGCGGAATTTTCCAGAATATTGTCTCTTGCCCAGTTTTTTATGAGTTCAACCTCACAGTCATAGAGTTTGTTGTCTGCCGCACTGACAGCGAATGCGAGTGCAACCGCCAGGATATTTGTCCGCTCGATATTTTCCTGCAGGTTCATATATCCGAAGGCGCGATTTTCGCAGGCAAACTCACACTGCACGCACGCAAGCTCCTGATTGCTGTCGGCTGACATGATCGACGTAGTGAACTGCAGCCTCCTCATTCCTTTGCGAGGAAACAGGAGCCAATCGAAACGAATCTGCGCAATAGCCGTCCAATCCGACAGAGTGGTAACTTGGTTGGGAAGTTTGCCGAGCCTGGCTCTGTAGCAAAATGCGGACGGATCCGGTCCATATCCTGATGACCATTGTGCAAGCCGGGACTGCACGACTTTGGTGTCGGTCGCTCCATCCGTGACATCCAGGATTGATATCTGCAAAGTCGTCTCGCACATATCGCTCGGAGCATGAATTGAGCCGCAAATTTCGAGGCTGAATGCATCGTATACGCTATTTTCTTCTTCCAGTTTTATCCATTGGATCCGGCAATTCAATCCTCTCATATCAACCGGCTGGGAAGACTCCTCAAACCGTTCGGGTTCCGCCTGATGCAAGAGCCGGGATTTGATTTTGCCAAACTTCTCCGGCATTCTTAGCTGGTTTGCGATGTTCCTGAATACGGCACGATCAACCAGTTCGAAAAGCTTTGACCAGCAATCCAGGACTCTTAGTCTGAAGCGACCGATAAAACCGGGGAAAATTATCGCCACCGATGCCGCAAGTATAATCGAAACAATAATCAGAAGTCTGCTCATTTACATACCCGTACAGATTGTTACTCAACTTGTGATTTGCTAACGGCAGAGAGTTGCCGCTTCTTGTCTTTTATGTCGCTCTCGGACATTTTGCCGTCCTGATCCAGGCCGAGATCGACCTCGAGCACTCTGCCCGACTCTACGTCTTCGAACTTGCAGTGCATTCGCTGGTTCACATCGTAGCTATAAGTGACTTTGATCGGGCATTCTGCAGGTCTGTCCGGAGGAAGCTCGAATTTATACGTCGCAATATTATTAACGAACTCGACATCGTTGCCTTCACCCTGGGTAATGGTCACCTCAACCTCCGCTTGCCCCTCTTTGAGAGTATAGAACGTCTGAGATGTTTCGCACGGCAATGGTGTATTTTTATTCAAAATGATGCGATTTTGAATTACTCGCCGGCCTGTTTCCTTATCAATGGGAGCGCAAATAGTGCCATAACTGTGATTGCAAACGTCGGTTAGATTTATGTCCATCAGACCGCTGGAAATGCCTGCCGACATAATATCGGGTTTCTCTCTTAGCATTGTCAATCCAGCGTGCAAAGCAGCACCGAGTGCCACGCATTCATCGACATTAACTGCAGTCTGAGGAGTTTTGCCAAACACTTTCTTGAGACGCTGCTGGACCATGGGTATTCGGGTGCTGCCGCCTACCAATAGTACTTTGCCAATTCCGGCTGGTTCAATGCCTGCCTCGCCAAGGGCGACTTCCACCAGAATATCCGCACGATCCATCAAGGGGGAAATTGCCTTTTCAAACATCTCTCGGGTTATTTCCACTCTCATATTGCCCGCCGGGCCGTAGAGCATCTTTTTCGCAACATTACGCCGGGACAAAGTCCTTTTAATATCCTCGGCTTCATCTTCATACTTTGCTCTATCCTCATCTGAACCGATCAGCTCGGCATTGAATTTTTCTTTGTACTTTTGCTCCAGCATCTCTAATATTTTCTGGTCAAAATCGATGCCTCCGAGAGCATGGTCTCCCTGCGAACAAATAATCTTCATCTCATGGCCCTTGACTTCCATTATAGTCACATCGAATGTTCCTCCACCGAGGTCATAGACCAGGACCGTTCCCGAGACCTGCCGCGTGGTAGCATAATACAGAGCGGCAGCTACAGGCTCGTTGACAATTCCGATCACGTTCAAACCGGCTATCTTTCCCGCTTCCATGGTTGCTTTTCTGCGGACTTCATCGAAGTGGGCCGGGACGGAAATTACGGCATCGCAAATATCGCCATGCTCAACAGAGCTGTCCTGTTTGAGCTTTTTCAGAATCAAAGCGGACAATTCAACAGGCGTCCAGTCTTTCGAATCGATTTTTCTGTGATAATTCGCATCTCCCATATGACGCTTGACCCAGCGAACAGATCGCTGGGCATTCAGATGCCTCGAATTAATCGCTTCGATACCTACTCTGACGATATCTGAGTTCTCTTCGTCAAAGAAAATCGCAGATGGCGTGAGTCTTTCACCATCGGCATTTGGGATTATCTCCGGCTTGCCGATAGCGTTGAGAATCGATAATGCCGAGAATGTTGTACCGAGATCTATTCCCACTATATTAGCCATTTTATACCCCCTATTTTGTGGTTCGGTAAATCATGAATCGATTCACAATTCAATCATCAAGCATAAAGCTTGACCTGAGCCGGGCGAACCACCTTGACGTTTCCTTCGTTAATAAAGTATTGATAGCCTGGTCTAATTACTTTTGCGATATTACCCGTCTGTTTCGGGTCGTCACTTTGCTGCTTGTCCTTGACGGCTTCGGCGTACTTTTCCTGCCCTCGATATTGACTGTTCATCTCCGGCTCAAATTGCTCGATGCTGCTTGACTCCAGAGCAAAGATTAACTCATCCCTTATTTCCTCAAGATGTGTTGCCTTGACATCCTCTTCGCTGAGCCGACTAATACGGCTTTCAAGATTGTCTATGCAGCGTATAACTCGCAGACAAAAAGTCCTGACGATATTCCAGTCATAACCATCCTGGAGCTTTTCCAGTCTGTCCTGCTGACAGGCCGCGTATTCACGAATGGCCGAGACCTGTTGAGTAAGCTCGTTAATGGCACTGTTGAGCGGTTTTGAATGCTCCTCGGTCTCAGAATGCTGTTTGCCCCATTTGGTGGTTGTTTTGATGACAGCGGTTTTTTCATCGGAAAGCAACCTGTTGATCTTCTCAGTACCATTCGAAAACTTTTCTTTGCTTGCCACTCCTTCTACAGCCTTAGGCCCACTTTTAACAGGGACCGGACACTGACGGCCCGAATTGACAAAGACGTTCAAATGCTTCTCAAGGCGATTCTGTTTTTCGTGAGTTTTCTTCTTTTGCTGCTCTTGCGGCAAATCTTTTGCATCGGCTATAATAGGTATATCGCCTTTACCTTTTTTAAGATTACCATGACTATCGGCGATGAAACGTCTCAAGCCGGATAAAACCCTTATAATAGAGCGAGAAATCCACAGCAATATCCACCATGTATAAATACTGCCGCCCATGGTTGTACATACAATAGAGCTTGTCAGCACATACTCGTTCAACTCATTTCGTTTCTTGTACTCGCTCAGGTCGTTTTGCCAGTTCTCGCCGTACAGAATATCCGCGAAAGGATTCGCAGCGATTTCGCTCGCGGCCATTTTGTTCATATCCGCTTTTAGCCTTGCCTGCTGTTCTTGCCTGAGTTGATCGTTTGTTTTGTCTTTTCCGTATTTGTCCAATACCAGAGGCAAATCAGCTCGTTGTTCCGGAGGTAACTGCAGCCACTCCTGATATTGCCTTATATAATCGTCTGTCTCTGTAAACTTATAGCTAACTCCATTCTGCTGCTGCTGTTGCTTGCCGGCGATCATCCACCAATACATACCTGCACCGATAAGCAACAATACCGAACCGAGAATAAGAGATTTCTTAAGCATGATCTTATTTTTCAATTATTAATCGTCTACTTCAATATCCCGCCTGATTAGTATGAAACATATTCGCCTTTACATTCTCATTATGAACCGGGATTGGTGTTCTCAACAAAATCTTCATTTTCGTTTTCACCATACACTTTTGTCACACGCAGTACCTCTTCCATTGTCGTCAGGCCCTGCTTTACCTTCATAATACCGTCATCGAACAAACTCCGCCGGCCACTTTCATGAAAGCTTCTGCGCATGTTGTTCACAGATGAGTCCTTGTTAATCATGTCTCTGAACTGCTCATCAATAATCAATAACTCATAAATACCGACCCGGCCTACATAGCCTGAACCCCGGCAGTAATCACAACCTGCGCCATGATAAATCTGTCCCGGTTCGACTCCCTCCTTTTGCACGTATCTGGCCATATGCTCCGTGACCTGGTATATCTCCTTACACTTCGGGCAAATCTTTCTTACCAATCGCTGTGCAAGTACTCCGTTCAACGATGCCGATATCAAGTACGGCTCAATACCAATATCAACCAGTCTTGTAATACTGCAGGCTGCGTCGTTTGTGTGCAACGTCGATAAAACCAAATGACCTGTCAGAGCCGCCTGAACCGCTATCCGGGCGGTCTCGTTATCACGAATCTCTCCTATCATTATCACATCAGGGTCCTGACGCAGCAAACTCCTGAGCGACATAGCGAAATCCAGACCGATTTTTTCGTTAATCTGAACCTGATTACAGAAACCAAGTTGATATTCAACCGGATCCTCAACGGTTGAAATATTCAATTTATCACCGTCCATCTGTGGCAGAGCTGAGTAAAGTGTGGTGCTCTTGCCGGAGCCCGTCGGGCCGGTAACGAGTAAAATCCCGTGAGGCATGGCTATCTGGTCGGCAAAACCTTTCATCACATCGGGCTCCATTCCCAATTGCTCAAGGCCTCGCGTAATGGATTCACTATCCAGCACACGGATAACCACTTTTTCTCCATGATTCGTCGGCAGTGTCGATATACGCAAATCGATTGCCCTGCCGGCTATGGAAACCTTGATTTTACCGTCCTGCGGCAGCCGTCTTTCGGAAATATCGAGGTCGGCCATAATTTTAATTCGTGAGACAATCGCGGGATGCATCTTCAACGGCGATTGTTTCATTTCGAAAAGTACGCCGTCTATGCGGTACCTTGTTCTCAGGAACTTTTCCTTGGGCTCGATATGAATATCACTGGCACCCTCACGCACTGCATTACTAATCAGATAATTTACAAATTTAATTATAGGTGATTGGCCGGCCATCTTTTCGAGATCATCAGATTCCTCTTGTTGATCCTGCACGACCTCGACATCTGTCATATCATTAATGATATCATCAATATCGTAATCGATTTGTTCGCTACTGAAGGTCTCGCAGACTTTATCTATATCTTCATCCAGGCATACGACTGTTTCGGTTTTCATCTGAGTTTGCCGTTTGACGTCTTCGATAATGAAAAGGTCGGCGGGATGACTTGTTGCCACAACGAGGATTTCGTCTTTGATCTCGATAGGCATGATGCGGTTGCTTTTTATGTATTCAAGGTCAAGCTTATTAAAGACATTTTTGTCGACCTTTTCCGGCTCGATCTTTTGAAATTCGCATCCGTAAAGGTTTGCCCGCGCCATTGAGATATCCGGTTCATGAGCTAAGTTCAGTTCCTTAATTAATTGACAGATATCACAATTTGCCCTCTTTTTCTGTATTCGCCTCAACTCGGAGAGCTGTTCGCCCGTAACTTTTCCCATTTCGGAAAGGACATCCGCCTCATCCCGAATCTGAGTGGCACTCTCTTGTTCCTGCTCTGGGCTATACAGTTGCGACAGACCGCTGATTTCCTCATCGTCACCATTATCTAAATGGCCGCTAATTTGGTTCTTGCAGGTCTGCTGCTCTTTGACTTTAAATCCAAAAATCCGTGCCATGATTCTATAATACCCCCAGTTCTAAGCGTTTTTTATCTCCAAACCCGGTCAAACGCTCCTGTTTCACAGAACTTAACGAAAGTGTATCCAAAACGAAAACTTGCTTCACCTCTCCGGGTGAGCATATAAAAACCTCCATGGAAAGCGTTAAATAAAATATAAGTAATAATTAGTGGCTATTCAAATCGGCTCGCGCTATAAAAGCGATACTTTTTAAACGTCCTATAGAACCTTGCTTTGAGCCGCGAGATTAGGATTTCCGTGCCGAAATGATTATTCGAATTATTTAGAGTGTGCTTGACGCGGGATTTATTAAGCGTTGGCAATGTTATCAAAATTCGCAGAAGACGGAGGTTCCGTGTCTTTCGCGAAAATCTCGTCCGCCAGATCTGCACCCACCTGGTTGACATAATACTGCTTGATAACTTTTTGGCCCTGAGTCTGAAGGTTATCCATAGAGGAAAAAACACCAATCTTCATAAGAAACAGAATTACAATGCAGGCAGCTAAATTTGCCGCAGAGTGCCCATAATGACTACACCTTTCCAGCAGCTTTGGCTCGGGAAGCTTTCTTTCGAGCTTCTGAGCCTTCGGTTGACGTCGCAGACTGTGCTTGAGCACGGCAATAGCCTGCGTATTTGCACGCATCAGCAAATCAAGGGCATGAGGCTGGCTTTTCATAAACGATAAAGCAAGATTTACTTTACCGCACGAAACGAGTCTGCGCTGACATCTCGGACAATACATAATATGGTTGTGCAGCCAGCTTGCCTCTGGACCAAAACGCCTGCTCATAGCTGCATATAGCCATGTTCTGATTCGTCTGCATCGATTGTTTAGTTTCATAATTCTCATTTTTATTCTTCTTTACCCATCCACACTGATAATAACTGGATTGCTTTGCACCGGTAAACCCTTGCTGTCGCTGCTGATACACCTAATATCCTGCTGATTTGAGAGTAAGATAATTCCGCCAGGTCGCGTAATGTAATAACGTTTCTTAGATGCTCAGGCAATTGAGCAATATAACTTCTTAAAGTCTCCTGCAGGTACTTCGAATCAATCTCCTTGGAAGGAGAGCTTACAGACGTTGTCGTTATAGGCCTGGACAGCCTGTTTCTCTCGGCAATCCTTCGTCTCAGCATAGAGATTGCAATGTTGTTCGCTGTGCGAAAAACATACGCTTTTAAATGTTCAGGCTTCCGCCCTCCTTCATAATGGGCCAGTTGCAGAAACGTATCCTGGTAAGCGTCACAAACATCCTGTTCGTTGCCCAGAATTCGCCAGAGCATCGTAACCAGTTCCTGGCCGTAGCTCTGCATCGTAGAGAGTATCCATCGCTGGCTCTCAACGACAGACTCATCCGCGGCGAAATCCCAAACCGATCCGTAACTTATTGCCTTACCAAACATAAGCGTCAATTCACCCTGTGTTACATCATCTATCTATATAAGACGCAGCACTAAATAATATGTTAACAAAATTATTCGTAATATAGTGAAAAAAATTTCTTTTTCCTAGATAACGTTTAGGTATGCCGCTGCGTCTTATGTTGTAGTACAGAGTATTGAAAAATGCAGAATTCATCGAAATCAAATTGCATAAATATGGACATAAGCAATTGTAATAAAAGCCCTTACGAAAAGCACGAGAACGCAAATGATATTGTGTCTTTGGTGAATGATTTGCTCACAAAAGCGGTAGAAAGCGGTGCAAGCGACGTCCATTTCGAACCTACGGGCACGGAATTAGCTATAAAATTTCGTCTTGACGGCGTTCTGAGCACCATAGAAAAGCTGCCCGGCACGATATCCGACAACGTGATTGCAAGGTTAAAAGTTCTTGGGGGGCTTTTGACCTATCGCAATGATATCCCCCAGGAAGGCCGAATTGAAATCAGCAAGAGCCAGGGTGATAGAATTATGGACCAGCGGCTGGCAGT
>CAZSOR010000018.1:0-30748 GCA_964608395.1 uncultured Pirellulales bacterium | reverse complement strand
GTTCGGGCGAGACGAAGGGCCACTTCATGTTCTCGAAGCGCACCCAGCCTATGCCGAGGTCCCGCAGCTTGGGCGCCAATGGGGTGTGTGCGGCGTTGAGCCCGAAACGCGAATCCGGCGAGACGAGCGAGGGGTCACTCTTCAAAGCGGTGAAGATGTGCCGGCAGGCCATGCTCCGCCGGCCCGACCAGGCGGCTTCGATGCCAAATAGACAGGCCCCCGCCTCCAGCTTTACCCGGGCGGGGAGATCCACCATGCGGAACGACCGGGCCGGGACGGTGGCCCTGATACTGCCTTGATCCAGGACCGGGCCGACTCGCGGCAGCGCAATATTCTCATCAGCAACGCCGTCGTAAAGCCCCAGTTCGCAGGGAAACCGAATGGCGTGAACCTTCTTCTGCGGATCGCCGGTATGATAGCGAAAGCGAATGACCTTTGCCTCGAAAGGCGACTGGAGCGGATAATCCTTCCAGCCCCACTTCTTGTAGTGGTCGACGTTCCGGAGTCTCTCAACCGGCGTAAACGCCTTGCCATCCATCGAGACGGCGACGTCCACAAACCATGTGTGGTTCGCATCGCCAGATAGCCAGGTCATTTTAGTGACCCGGCGCAACTTGTCCAACTCCACATATTGAAAAGCCTCAGTGAAATGGTTGGTCTTATAGGCCGTGCTGGCGTCGGTCCATGGCTTGCCGTCGGTAAGCGAGCCATCCTCGATGATTTCACCATCGGCAACGATCCAACTCCTGAGTCCCGGTGCATGATTGGATCCGAAAACAGGATCAGGTAAGGGGGTCGAATAAAGCGCAGAGTCCCTCTGGAAAGAGTAGGCCAGATCGACGGCAATGGGTTTGTCGGTATAGTTGACAGCCATAATACCGGCAAGAATAGTCCGCCCCGGCTCGACTTTCTCAGGAGCAAAGGTTTCAACAGTCAGATCCTCCTCATCCGGCAGGCCGCTTCGATCCACGACGGCCGCCATGCCGTCAACGATCATTCGTGTCGCTCCCGGAGCTTTGGCGAACCAGACCACCTGCTGACTACTCAACGGCTGATCGATCAAACCGTTCTTGTCCGGCTGCGGATGAGCCTGCTGTACATGGTTGCCGCTGGTGGCAAACTCGACCCACTTCCAACCGCTCCAGTCGGCCGGGATCAACATCATGAACACTTCACTCTGGGCGTCATAGACTTGAATACCAAGCTTCTCGATATTGGAGTTCTCCTCCAAATAGACCCAAAGGGCGAGCACTTCTGTCTTGCCGGGCAACAGGCCGTGGACGGAGAAATCCCCCTTGGCCCCTGCAATCTCGGCATAGGCTCCGAACACCATGGCGCTGCGGCCAACCTTTGGCTGCACAGCCTCAGCGGTTTTGACCACGAAGTCTTTCATCCGCCAGCCTCCGCTGCCAATATCGTTACCCGGCTCCATCGGATTGATCAAAACCTGTTGATGGTTCTTCTGATTCTCGCCGGCTCTCATGGGGCTGAGCCCTGTAACCGGCGTTTCGCCGGCACTAACGGCCGAGCCGAGTGCCAGCCCGGCAAGACACATTATGCCGGACCTGATCGATTTGGAAACACGGCCCGTTTTTCGGTTTCGCATCGTGCAGATATTCACTTCCTTCCCATATAACGTTGTAAATGTTTGCTCAGTTGCATTCTTGAGCCTGTTCTGTGACATGCTATCAAGTCTGTCGGATAATTCAACTGGGATTTCCTATATACACTTCTCGTAAGAGAAGGTCGGCTGTCGAGAAAGGAAGGTCTATCTGAGAACACAACTCACCTGCGCTGCGGAATCGCCGGGCAGAAGAATATGTCGTCACCCGTTACCGCCAGACTAATGTCAATCTGTGAAATGCGATAAAAAACGAGACCCTGCAACACAATGCAAAGCCTCAGTGGGCCGGGCTGGATTCGAACCAGCGTAAGCTTACGCTAATGGGTTTACAGCCCATCCCCTTTAGCCACTCGGGCACCGACCCAATTCAATTGTAGGAGCAGGCCCATGTGCCTGCCCTGGGCAACCACACAGGGTTGCCCCTACATCTGATCTTGGTCATATTAAAGTCGAAAAGCGATGTATTGTCAACAGGCAAAAGATAAAAAATCAAATCGAGCCAAATTCAGGCCGAATTGAGCACAGCAAGAAATACCGGAAGTATTGTGCACAAGATGTTTATGTACTTGCTCTCTTAAAAAAACAGAAATCGCAAAAACATGCTGCCGGCTTGGCACTCCCGGCGTCTAATATCAATTGTGATTAAAATCTGCGCCTCTGTCATCTCGACCGGAGGGCCGCGGAGCGGCCTGAAGTGGAGAGATCTGGCTGCGAACGAAAAGCAAGTTCAGTCTGAATCCAGATTTCTCGACTCCGCTTCGCGGAGTTTACCCTGAGCGAAGCCGAATGGGCTCGAAATGACACGAACAAGCGCATTGATTATGCACAATTGGTATAATATCTTAATCCAGCTTCATCGGGAAGTAGTTTTTCGCGTTGTTGAAGCAGATGTCCTCGACCATTTTACCGAGCAGTTCGGTATCGTCCGGCAAAAGACCCGCCTCGACGTCGCTGCCGAGCATATTGCAGAGAATTCTGCGGAAATACTCGTGCCTCGGATATGAGAGGAAGCTGCGCGAGTCCGTGAGCATGCCGACGAACCGGCTCAACAGGCCCATATTCGACAGCACGCTGATCTGCTCTTCCATGCCGTCCTTCTGGTCGAGGAACCACCAGCCGGAGCCGTACTGCATTTTGCCCGGCACCGAGCCATCCTGGAAATTGCCGACCATCGTCGCGTACAGGGCGTTGTCGCGCGGATTAAGGTTGTAGAGAATGGTTTTGGGCAGCTCGTTTTTCTTATCGAGCCGGTCGAGGAATTTCGAAAGCGGCCGGGCCATCTCAAAATCGCCCATCGAATCGCCTCCTGAATCCGGGCCGAGGGCCTTGAACAGCCGCGTGCTGTTGTTCCGAAGCGCGCCGAGATGAAGCTGCTGGACCCACCCGGCTTCGTAGTCCATCAGCGCCAGCTCAACCAATATCGCCGATTTGAATTTCAAACGCTCAGACGCATCCAGGTCTCGGCCACGCAGAATCTTTTCGAAGATTTTGCTGATTTCGCTTTCGGTGTAATCCTCGGCGTAAACTGTTTCGAGGCCGTGGTCGGATAGCCGGCAGCCGTTTCGGTGGAAATAGTCGTGACGCTCGCGGAGCGCTTCGATATATTGGTGATAATTTGTTATTTCCATATCGCAGAGCAGTCCGAGCTTTTCGATGAATACCTTTAAGCCCTGAATGTCCTCGACGGCCATAGCCTGGCCGGGGCGGAATGCCGTGTGGACTTTAATTTCGAAGCCGTCGGAGCGAATTTTCTTGTGATGCTCCAGCGTATCGAGCGGCCCTTCGGTCGTGCAGACCAACTTGACGTTCATCTTGCGCATTATGTTGCGGACACTAAAGTCCGGCGTCCTGAGCATCTCGCTGCAGGTTTCGTAGATTTTCTTAGCGGTTTTGGGTTCAAGAAGTTTATCTTTGACGCCGAAGGGATTTTTCAGCTCCAGGTGCGTCCAGTGATAGAGCGGATTTCGAAGACAGCACGGCATGGTTTGCGCCCATCGCTCGAACTTCTCGTAGTCATCCGCGTTGCCAGTTACATATTTTTCCGCCACGCCGTTGGCTCTCATCGCCCGCCACTTGTAATGGTCGCCGTAGAGCCATGCTTGGGTTATATTATCAAAATTATGATCGTCGGCAATAAGGTCGGCCGGCAAGTGACAGTGATAGTCGTAAATAGGCATTCGCTCGGCGTGCTCGTGGTAAAGAATCCTGGCGGTTTTGGTTTGCAGAAGAAAATCTTCGGTAATAAATTCAGCCATTTTATTTTCCTAATGTTATGGATAGCTTCTCGGTTATTTACTCTTGTTTGTTCGGATTATCCTGCTGTTGGTTTTCGGGTTCTTCGTCGCTGAATTTTTTACGCGGCGGCGGTTTGTATGCCGCCATTTGTTGTGCCCAGTCGGAAATTTCGCTCTTGGTCTTTGTCAGACGTTGTGATTCCGGTTTTGGCTGTTTTTTCTCTTCCTCGCGCATCTTACGATCCCACATTACGTAGGCGATCCATCCGATTACCAGGGCCGGTAAGGCTATAAGCATAAATATTTTATACATTGTTTTGTTCCTTCATATTTACACAATATCTCCAAAATGAGAAAATTTATCGCTGATCAGAATAATACACGAATCGGATGGGAAGGTCAATATTGCATATAAAGAAGTGCCGGGATAAGATTCAGGAGGCAGATATCGCAGGCGCACTCAAGGCGGAAGATGTGCGCAGCGATTGTTTGGCTATTTTTCGTGCCGGTTACCGGATATTAGCGCAATCGCGACCCAAATGCCGCTGGCGATAACTATCAAAGCTCCAATTATCACAAGAATAATGATAAGTAACTCCATCTTTTACGCTCCGGATTTATTTCTTTGAATCCAGTGCCCCAGTGCATAAGCCAGAAGTGCCGCTCCGAGGGCAGGAATAATAATCAGCGGCGGTATCTCAACGTCGGAGGGATACGCGTATTTAAATATCAGCCACAGGGTTATCCACAGCATTATCGCGACAACCGTACCGACACCCATCGACAAGATGCCGGCAAGGGGATGCGGGCGCTTAATCCAGAGACCGATTATCAAGGTAGGTAGAATCGCCGGTGCCCAGATGGTGTAGCAAATAAGTAAACCGCCGATGATGCTGGGGACAGCCACCGCGCCGGCCGCGGCGATTAAAGCAATAACAATAGTCGCTGCCCGGCCGACGTTCAAAGCGGAAGTGTCCGGTAATTTTACAAACGGCTTGACGATATCCTGAGTGAATGCCACGGCGCCGGCATTCAGCAGCGAGTCGAGACTGGACATAACGACGGATACCAATACCACCAGCAGAAGCGCATAACCGCCGGCGGGCACGACCGATTTGACCAGGTTCAACAAAACGAAATCTTCGCCCGTATCCGCCGGGATAATACTTCGTGCCGTAATCCCGAGCGCTATCATGGCCATGAACCAGAACACGCTGAAGAGGCCCGCTAAGATAAAGCCGTTCCGCGAGACATTCGTTGTTCTGGACGCCAGGGCCCTGTTCGCATAGGGAGGAATGAGCGTTTCGCCGAGCAGGAAGGCCGCCAGCAGGCCGACAATCTCGATAGGAGATGTCACTCTCAAACCGTTTGTCGTCGCGGCCGAAGCCTGACTGGCAAAAGTTGCCGCTCCGCCCTTCAGATGGAAGGCCAGCACGAATAACAGCGTGACCGGCAATAGTATGGCGAACGAGCTGAATTGAAACGCGTCGGTTATGACGCTTGCTCTGAGTCCTCCGAACGTTGTGTATAAAGCTGTCACGGCAACGACTATGAAAACAGACGACCAGTGCGGCAGTCCGAATACATCGCGCAACACGTCACCGCCGGCCTTTGCCATTACGGCAGCGAATCCGGCACATAAGCCGACCGAAATAATCCCGGCAATAATCTGGCACTTCCTGTCGTATTTCTGGCCGATAGCGTCACCCAGGGTATGGCAGTTTTTCAAACCCCTCAGCCGGGGGGCAACGAAAAGCCCCACAAGGATATTTTGTGCTGAATAAGCCAGTCCGATGCCGAGAAAAAGGAATCCCCTTTCGAAGCCGCGCCCGACGAAGCCGATTGAAAAGCCCGGGCCCACATAGGTCGCCGCCAGACTGCCGAAAACCAGCGCGAGCGGAAGCGACCGTTTGGCTAACGAGAAGTCTTCGAACTCACGAGCGGCCCGCGCGCGCACGGCTACGAACGTGAGCAGTATCACGTAGGCTAAAACAACAGCCACAGACAAGACCATTCCCACAGTTCTTGATCCTATTTGACGCTCAATATACTATCAGCACGACGGATGGTTTTAACGGGCCGGCGCGGCGATTCTCGAACTTATCTTTACGGCTTCCCGGGAGCTACCTCTCATGCTTAGGCTCGTCCCCCGGTTTTTCCTGGAACGTCTCCTCCTCCAGCTCGTTTATCGTTGTGTCCAGCTCGGACTCCGTACGAATCCATCCAAATCTCGCATCAACGAGAAATGTACGGTACCACTGAATCAAATTTTTCGAAAAGTCATCATCCTTGCAATAAATTCCAAACGATATTTCTCCCGCATGCGAGCCGGCTTTTCTCGGTATTTGTGGAAATGCGAGAAGAACAGCGCTTCGGGTCAGCAGGAATTCGATATCGGAGACCTGGCTGTTGTAAATCCGAAGCCGGCCGGATTCGATTGCCTCAGGATACTTGCGAAACAAAAAACGTGCCGCATTCGAAAAGCCCGGCACGCTCAGATTCATCGCGCGGTGAATTCTGACGTCATGATAATCTTCGATGATTTCGTACAACGCGCTGAGATAATCGTCCACAGGCTGCCTTTCCCCCTCGAACAGCATGCACGTCCAAAGCTCGCTGTGACCGGTCGCGTCGAGCTGCTCCTGGAGCATTTGCTTGCCAATCATGTAAGTCTGGCTTCGGCTGCCTAATACTTTCAGCCGGCGCTCGGTCAGCAGCTTCGCCCAGGAGGGCAACTGCTCCGGCAGAGAATCCGGCGGGCAAACTCCAAGCCGGGTCAATAGCCTAAGAAATTGTTTCGTCGCGGAGCCGTAGAAACGCCGGCCCACGACGCTTCCGACGTTGCCGTTGCACTCCATCCCGTATTTCTTATGGTAGCCGAACGACAGGCAGTGCACATCGTAGCCCCTGTCAACCAGCATCCGTTCAAGCTCGCCGATCATCCAGACCGCCTGCTTCTCGGGCGCCTTATCGATCGACAGATGAACGTTCGGACACAGCACGATCGGCCGTTTCCCGATAAGCTCCGACAGCATCTCGAATTCATCCGCCGCTTGTTTTAATTCCTGCTTGTCGTCGTACATTTCGACGCAGACGAATATCAAAAGGACATTCTTGAAGGCCACTTTGGGCTGCGTCGATGAAATCGTATCGGGATCAATCCGTGAAGAGCGTTCCTTGTCCTCGAAATAGCATGATGAACACTGGTAACAATCCAGAATCATATCGTTTTCTCAGCCTTGCGTGTTTTCGTCATTGATCTGGCGCCGTTTGTGCGTCTTGGTCGCGGCGAGCTTTTGGCCTTTTTTACCCGGGATGCGATATTCGCATCGACGCGGGACGCAAACAGCCCCACGTCCGCGGTCGCGGCTTTATCCGCGAATCCGACGCCGTTCAGGACCCGCACGACCTGGGCGGCCTCCCAGAAATCATCGGAACAAGTCATTGTCTTGCCCTCCTGACGAGTCAGGGACTTGAGAAAAACCGGCAGACAACCGTCACGTAGCGCTCCCGCGTAATCGCTCAGCAATTCTTGAACTTTCCGGTTCGTATCAGCCATGGTCTCGCTCCTTTATAAATCTTCCCGTCACTGGTCGTGACAATATTCACTCATCATTTTTTTCAGTTTCAAAATAGTTCTAAACTTCAGCATTTTCACCGCTCCGACCGTGGTCTTGAGCTCATTGGCAATCGCCCTTACCGACATGCCGTCCAGCCATAGCTCGATGGCCCGCCGCTCGCGTGCCTTGAGTCTTCCCAGCGCCCGGCCGAGAGCCTGCTTTAGCTCGCTTTGCGACATCGTATCGAGGGTCCCAAGCTCCGGAGCGGTCAGGTTCGTCAAATCATTCTGAGATAGGTACAAATGCCGATTCATTCTTCTATAGACTTCTCTAAGGCGTTTACGCATATAATACAGGTACACCGTTCGCAGCAGTTGCCGCTCATTTTCAACATCCCGCAGGCGATCCGGCTTTTCCCATATATCTCCGTAAACATCTTCGAGCACGTCCTCACATTCAACCTCATTGCCCAAATAACGGTACAGGTACCTGATAAACATCTGAAACGTTTCTCTTACAAAAGGCTCCATCGCCCTTCGCCGGCGATCATCGTCCGGGGCAGTGAGTCCTTTCAAAGCATTTCGCAGCCGCCTGTTCATTGCAAGTCTGTTGCTCCCACTTTTCAATGTAGGGGCAGGCCCATGTGCCTGCCCTGGGCAACCACGCTGGGTTGCCCCTACAATCTAAGGCTCGCTGACGCCTATCCGGCGTCCGGCGAGGCTTCTGCCCTCATATAAAAGGCAATAACTTCACGATTAGTCACAACAATTTTACACAAAAACAAAAATTCCTTCAATAACCAACTTTTCAATACTGAAAAAAGGGAAATCTGCTATAATTGGCAATAGAGAACTGTGAAATCCTTTGATCTGATGTGTGATCGTTATGGTGAATATCTCCGATAATATGATTGATAGAATGGCTCAACGGATTGTCCACGAGGTCCATCCCCAGAGAATTCTCCTATTCGGCTCATGGGCACGCGGGCAGGCTAGTCAAGATTCGGATATTGACCTTTTAGTCGTGGAACGCGAGCCGTTCGGCCCGAATCGAAGTCGACGTCAGGAAGCAGCCCGCATTTGGCGGTGCCTTTCGGAATTCCGCATACCGACGGATATTCTTGTCTATTCCACAAACGAGGTAGCGCAATGGAAGGATTCGGTCCATCACGTCATCGGCATGGCGTTGAGAGAAGGAAAGGTCTTGTATGAATCCGACTAATGCTAAAATCAAAAGCCTGACTCCTATCCCCTCCTTGTTAGCTCAACATTCAACAGTGGACAATTCCCATGAGTTGAGGGAAAGCCGACACTCGAAAAATTGTGCAGTATTCTTCCAAGGTTGCAAGACAGCAGCCGATTCTTTGTGACCGATAAGCTGATTGTTAATGCCCACATAGATTTCTTTGATCGCTTCGTCCAGGAACTCGGCGAGAAACAAAGGGCGACCATCGACGTTAATCTTCTGCAAAGGGCCGCTCGGAATTGTTTTGAGATCATCGCCAAACACGCACTTCACAATACGCACTTCCTCCTCGTATGACCAGCACATTGCCTTGTACAAGAAAAAACGCTGAAGCTTTTCAAACAGCTCCGCGCGAAATGCATATTCTTCGCCATATTTCATCGGTTCCGTGGTTCCGAGTTCTGGATGCATCGGTCGTGTGGCGGTATAGATGACGTTGCCATATTGTGCCGGTATCACATTCTTCGATTCATCAGTAAAGCCAGCAGTTCTCGCATCCCAACCGATGACAAATCCGGAGTGGTTCTGAGCGTAGTGGGCCCACATGAGCGGGTTGAGTGGCGATCGCGTCAACGAGAGGACGGCTGATCTCTCCATCATTGATCTGAGTACCAATGGTGCGAAAGCGGAGTTTGGAAGGATGGCGTGGCAACCAGCCATTTCAAACGGATCGTTAAAGTCCCACGGATTTGAGAATCCGATTGTCTTACTGTTCAGAATCGCTAGGCCACCGTCGAATGATACGTACTTGTAAAGAATCATTTTCTTTTCATGCGTGCTAACATGATATTATATTTATTTCCTGCCAATATCACCTACTAAAATCAAGTATATCCACTAAATATGTCTTGACAACTATTTTCTAGCTGATTAAGCATGTTTTAGTGCGCCAATATACAAATATGGTATGTTATCGTGAAGCTCGCTAATTACGATGTTGAAAATAAATACAGAAGAGAGGTCAAAGGTCAAAGGGTCAGGCTTTTGATTTAGGTACTGGCATTTGTGTTTTCCTGGCATAGTCTCTCTGAATATGCTAAGAAAGATCCGAATTGAATATGGTGGCGCCGTCTATCACGTGCTGAATCGCGGTAATTATCGACAGAAGATCTTTGCTGTGGCGGGTTCTGCTGTGTCGTCTTGATAAAGAAGAACGGCACTTAGCCGCAGATAGGAAATTGGCGCACTGGAAGGTAGTACTGGCAAGCTGGATCAAGCTTCAGTGTGGAGTGAGCAATCGCTGGTTAAGTGAGAACCTGCATATGGGCAATATTTATAGCATTAGCAAGGCCGTTGCATCAGAAACAAAAACCGGCAGTAAACGATCGAAGGAGTGGATAAAACTTGGAATGCCAAAATCAAAAGCCTGGCCCCTTTTCCTTCTTTTTTCCTCTCCTTGAAAACCGTTGTATGATTAAATATATGCCATAAAAAATCATAATTGCTGAAAAGAACCATATTTTCTACTTAAAATCGAGGAAGTACAAAGATGATGTTTAGACGAGAATTTATGTAGTATCGTCAGGATTACCCAAGATTTAGGCTTCCTATCCACTATTTAGAGGACAGTTGTACCAGTCCTATAGCAATCAACTATCAGATTGCCAGAATTTTTCTTAAAAAAATGTAAAAAAGATTTTTACTTATTGAAACCCGGAAGTTATACTGTTTGAGTTTTACAAGGCGGATAAGCACCGGGCGGTTATATAGAGTCATGGTGCTTGATACCTCTGGGAATAGCGAAACAGGAGCAAGACTGAGTGATATATCTTAGGATTTTACAAACAGCGATTTTCTTCTTTGGTCTTGCCAGTGTAGTATTGGGTGCTTTGGGTTTAGCCTTGGAAAAACCAGTACGAGGGTACCAAATTGTAATGATTTTGTTACCTTTGTTCGCAGTTTGTTTCATAGTGCTACGTAAATGGAGAAACATTCCAACAAGAGGTAAGCGAAACTTGGCAAATGGTAAGGTTGTACCACTACTTGTTGCTTCAGTAAATCCGCGGGATTACCCGCCTTGTCCACACTTGAGCATGTCTCATGCTAATGCTGTGAGCATTGCGGGATTATCGTCCAGGAATGTTTTTTTGCGTATTTCCCAACTGATAATGATAATGATCCGGGAGAATCAGGAATTAAATCCTCGAGAAAAAGTTTTTTCTATCAATGTGGTTGAAACTCACTTAACACTTTTACGTAGCATTCATTCGACCATGGTAAACTTATCGAGCGACTGTAGTTTGGTGTCTGAGTGTTACCGGCTACTACGTGGCGGTGATAAAGTAATGACGGTTGTTGACAAAGCCGGCTTTATGATGGAATCCGCGATCATCCGACGCATGGAGAAATTCCTCCAAAGCGTTCCTACCGGCGTGGAACGAAATGCAGAGGTTGATGGATATAAGGACAAGATTAGGAAACTCATAAAGGAGGAAATACCTGGGAAGTTAATAGAGGTGATGGCGGAACTTATTGCTGTGCAGCAGACTTCTCGCGAAATACTTGAAGAAATGCAGGTTGACTGGCAACATGATATTCAGGATTGTCAGAAGGACTATTACTGCACACCCGTTAGGATAGAGGATTTCCGCCCAAAAGAAAGGATGAAAATTGACTCCGTCGAAAAAACAGTCGCCAGATGGTTAGAGAATACTATGCCAAACCCCCCCAAAAAAGGAACGAACAACAAAAAAAAGGGAGCGTAAAATTGATGTTGTGGCAGTTTTTTGCCGAAAAATGTATGATAGGCCATTTTTCTTTTGATTTATGTATGGCCATATGTTAATATAGGTACTTGTGCTTTGTAGGCGGAATCATGGATGATCAAGCATCGAATCCAGAGGTGGGTGTAATGAAATTGCAGGTTTTCTACGAAACTTTTTACGAACTATTGAGCGAGCCAGAGGAAAAGCAGGACAGCTTCTGGGCATATAAGGTCTGCCAACAGACCAGATTTGTAGTTCAGAAGATTTTTGAATGCTTTCCTAATGTGTCAGAAGTGCAGGGTTTACTCAAAATTCTCGACGGCCTGCCAGGAAAAGTTAAAAATGCAAGGAATGTCGGTCCATATAAAGATCACCTGCACGAGTTCGCCAGTAGTATGGAAGAACGCCTGGATGAGATGAAAACCTATGTAGCAGATATGAGCGCCCCTTTACAAGAGCAGTCCGAAAATATCATACCTACTAAAGGAATCGGTCAGCGAATCCATTATCTTTTTAGTGTTATTTATCGTGGTATTTTCCGGCACTCGGCTAACCATCAAATGGTCCGCCGAAAATAAGATATCATAGACCGCCCATCAAGCGGAATATGCCAGCCACAACTGACGATACCAGTAAAAATAAATCCGCATCTAAATCAGGGAGATTAGAGGGGTCAGGCTTTTGATTTAGGTGTTCTGAGTAGAAGTCTACACGTGAATGTCCAGAATTTTGCGGGATCTCTAAAAGGAGAGGCAGGCTTCTTTTGGTTCGAGATTGCATTCGAGCCATTGGGAGGCCATGAGGGTATAGTCGATAAAGTCGACTATGCAGTCGCCGTTGACGTCACCCAATAATTTAGATGTGCATCGTGCCACTTCGGGGCCGTCGAGGATCATCGCGAATATCTGCAGGTTCCCGTCCCGGCTGTCTTCCCAGACTACTACGTTGCCGCTGACGGCCGGGTTGGTCTGGTCGTGGGGATTGTCGGTGATTTGAAATTCCCGCCGGGTGGTCAGGTTGTAGCCGTATATGTCCCAGTTGCCGTTTCTGTTGTCCTGCCAGACAACGATGTTGCGGTCGATGTCGGGATTTGTCTGCTCCGCTTCGCTTGCAGTGATTGCAAATTCTACAGGTTTATTCGGATCGGAAATATCGGCAGCGTAAATGTCCATATCGCCGAAGTAATTGTCCGCCCAGACGACAATATCGCCCCAGACGGCCGGACGCTGCTGATCAAATTCGGCAAGTGAAACGCCGAATTCGGCGGGCTTGTTTCGCATCCAGATATCGGCGGCGAGAATATCTTCATCGCCGTAATAGGAATCCTGCCAGACGACAGTCGTTCGATAGACTGCGGGCCGCCGCTGCTCGCTTTCGAAGCCGGCGACGGCAAACTCCGCCGGGCTTTCTAAATTGGTAATGTCTGCTCCGTAAATATCGTAATCCCCCTCGGCGCCATCCTGCCAGACCACGATGTTGCCGTGAATGGCCGGCGACTGCTCGTCGTTGCCGAAGATGTTCGATACGGCGAATATTACCGGTTGCTCCCAGTCGCTGATGTCGGCCGCCAAGATGTCCCAGTCGGCTGAGGCAATGTAGTCCTGCCAGACGACGATATTTTCAAAAACCGCCGGCTGCATCTGATCGTTGGCGTCACCGATAATAACAGCAAGCGGATCATCCGGACTATTCATGCCTGCCTTGAGCGTAGTCGAAAGGTCAGCAACGTAAATGTCGTAGTCCTGGTATTCTTCGACGAACTGCTGCCAGACGACAATGTCACCGTCTATGTCGGGGGCCTCCTGATCGTCGGTCGTCGGCCAGACGGCAAATTCCTTCCAACTCTCGACAGCCAGGGCAGAAACGGGAATTAGAATGATCAAGAGTGCCAATATAAATGTGAGCGGTTTCATCGTTGCACCTCCTGGTGCTGTGGTGTTATATTGCCGCCGGCGAATCAACCCCGGACGAAATGCCCGATGCCGACGCTCGTGCCCAGGGCGCACAGACTCGTGACTATCATCGCCCCGCCCAATGCTCTGGAGTGATTTATAATCGAGGCCTTACTTTGTACCGGGGCTGGTGCCGGGCTCGGAACGATAGCTTGCCCCGGAGCAGGAGTCTGGAGCGGTGCCGGAGCCGGAGTCTTGATCGGTGCCGGAACCGGGGTTTCAGCCGGAGCGGGAGTTTCGGGTTTCGTGTCTGTGATTTTTATTTTCTCCAGAAGCTCCATGAGAACCGCGGCGGCTTTCGCATTTTCCAAATCCTTGCCGGCGTTCATCAACGGCTCGACTGCCCTGTCATGCTGGCCTATACCAAGCAGTTGATAGCCGAGCAGCAGTTGCAGGTCCGCGTCGTAGCTAAACTGAGCGGCCCGTTCAGCCAGCCGGTCGATCTGTTTGAGCAGCGAATCCTCGTCGGGATACAAACCACGAGGGAAGAAAACGCCTTCCTTTTCCGGGCTGACTTTTGCCAGTGCCCCGCGAAGGACCTCGGCGGCTTTTGAATATTGCTGGCTCGCCATAAGTGCCTGGCCATAGGCGAATGGAAGAATCATATCTTCCGGCGCCAGCTCCACGGCCTTGGCGAACTTCATCGCGGCGGTATTATACTCAGCGACTTCGAACGCCTTGACGGCTTCTTCGAAGTAAACGTCGGCCAGAGTGGCTTGCTCGGGCTCGGCGGTTTGCTCTGCCAGGTTCTCGTATACCTCGGAATTGACTATAGTCTGTGCCGGTTGATAGCCGCTGTCCCCGTCGGTGTAGTAGTTATACGTGTAATAGTTATAATTCGTGCCGCGGACCTCGCGGGCGATGGGATAGTAGCCGTACCAGTTATAGGGATGGCAGCCGTACCAGTAATAGCGGGTATATCTGTAACTGCTCGGCCAGTAGCCGCCCAGGCTGATGAACATATACTTGCGATGATAGTACGGATAGACATATCGGAACGTGAACCATGGCCCGCAGCCGTAATGCACCGCGAAGCGAAATCTCGGCCAGATGGTCCTGCTTCGGATACGGTCGTGGTAATCTCTGTAAACGTAGTCATTGTGATACGAGTGTCTGATCAGGTGCGGCCGGTCGTGATAGAGCACGCGCGACGGCCTGAGCGTATCGTAACGGTGCAGTCGCGTCGAGGTTGTTCTTAGACTGCTGCTTGTACGACCTCCGGCTACGGTAAGCCGATCCTGCGGCAAGACTACCCCCGCCCTTCTTGAGCTGTCCCGAAGCGGAGAGATGCTTGAGTCTCTGAGGCCCAAATCTTTACGCCCGGCTCGGACATCGGGTCGTGTCCGTGTTGTTCCGGTGCGCGTGTCCCGGCCTGCCGGTCGTCCGATTGTTCTCCGTAGGGAGTCCCGAGGACTGCCGGCGGCGCTTCCGACGGTTCCGCGGGTCGCGGCCCTTGGCTCGTGGGCGCCGGCGATTCTTTCCGCCGACCGGCTGGTGGTGCTTCTCGTGCCGATCGTTCTGCCGATACGCGAGCTGGAATCCACCCTAAGAGAACGCTGGTTCGTAGCCGACTGCTTATTCGTCATCGAGATCGAAGGCTCCTTTTTGCCGATTACACTGCCGATGCCTCGGCTGCGCTCACTACGTAGCGACGACCGGCTACTGTTTACCCTGGACGAAGTAGACGTTCTGGTCCTGGAAGAAATCGAAGGCCTGGTCGAGCTTACAGCCGGCTGCTTTACTACTGTGGGAGCAGAGGAGCTTCGTGTGCCGATCGAACTGCCGATACGCGAACGTTGGCTCGTCGTCGGCTGCTTCTTCGCATTCGAGGCCGGCGGCGTTCTAAGACTGCTCGAACTGCCTATACGCGAAGCTCGGCTTGAGCGTGCAGCCGGCTGATTGGCTCTGTTGGGAACAGACGGTCTTGTTGTCTTGATTGTGCTGCCGATACGCGAGGTTATGCTCGGGCTGATTCTGCTGCGAGTGCTCGTCGTCGGCCTGTTTGTAGTGGTAGTTCGTGAACGGCTGCTGGACGGTGTTCTCGTGCTTCTGAGCGAAGTCGAACGGCTGCTGGACGGCGTTCTCGTGCTGATGGAACTGCCGATACGCGAGGTTATGCTCGGGCTGATGCGGGTGCTCGTGCTCGGAGTCGTCGACCGGGAACTTATTGACCGGCTGGATGTGCTCCTGCTCGGCGCCCGGCTGGTTATGGCGCGGCTGGAAATGCTGCTGCTGGGTGCTCGGCTGGTTATGGATCTGCTTGAAATACTGCTGGGTGCCCGGCTGGTTATGGATCTACTGGAGGTACTCCTGCTGGGCGTCCGGCTGGTTATTGATCTGCTGGAAATGCTCCGGCTCGGCGCCCGGCTGGTTATGGATCTACTGGAACTGCTGCTTGGTGCCCGGCTGGTTATGGTCCTACTGGAGCTGCTTCGGCTGGATGTGCTTCTACTGGGTGCCCGGCTGGTTATGCTTCTGCTGGATGTGTTCCTGCTCGGCGTCCGGCTGGTTATGGATCTACTGGAAGTGCTCCTGCTGGGCGTTCGGCTTGCTGTTACCCGGCTGGAGCTGCGGCTGGATGCAACGCTTCTGGAACTGCTCGAAGAGGTTGCCCTGGATGTTACCCTCGGCGCAGGGGCTGGCCTTGAAGCCTGCCGGGTTTGTTTACTGGAGCTGCGGGATTTGCTGCTCTTGGACCGCGTTTTAGCCGCCAAAACCGGCTCGCAAAACAATAAAAGAGCCAATAAAACGCAGGAAACAAGGAAAAGCGAGCCACCTTGAGGTGATTTTGAATTTTTGATTTTTAATCTTTGATTTTTAATTTTCTGTTCCAGCATCATACGCCTCCTTTCTTCGGCGTTCAGTTAATTACTTCTATTCTATCTATTAAAGGCACAAGGCAGCCCCCCGGTCACGAAAATTCCGCACAATACGAGTTTTTTACTTTTTTTGCACTTTTCGAAAGATTCAACGGTAACATTTTCCATCGACAAACGCTGTATCTAATGAATGGCCGGGAAAGGCCGGGGCCTTCTGCCCTTTTTGTCTTGAAAAACAGACGAAATAGTCTAAATTATTTCTTAACAAGCGATTAAAGGCGGAAGTAATGTCATTCCTGTGAAAACAGGAAAAAGACGCGGGTTTTTAAATTGATTATTTCGTCGAAGGAAGGCTTTCGAGAATGAGAATTTTAATAAGACAGTGTTACTTAAATTTTAATAGGTGACTATCCATAGTATTCTACACAGGCCAAGGCGGCCTGCGAACTTACCCACAAATTATTCCGAAGAGCCAAAAAATTAATGTCAAAAAATCCGCCCTCCCATAGGGGGACCTCCCAGAGGGGCTTACGCCATATGAAGGATGTTACTAAAGAACGGTAAAAATAATTGTCGTCAGAGGGAATTTATAATTGACGTTAGTCATTAAATATCCGAAAGTCATTTTACCCTAAATATTTGGCAGAAAATGGAGGTTGTCATTGAGATATTTCACTTTCAAGGCAGTTCCAGCTTATACCAGTTTGTCCTATATTAATCATTTGACTTCTGATGTATTCGGTGGTTTAATTCTGTCTTGAATGAATCAATTCTTTACCTCTGTTTTTAAGGATTGTTAGAAGAAACAGAATTAAATCGTCCTCCCGAGATCGGCAAATGGGACTTAACATCGCGTTTCGGGGGGATTGCAAGAGGCTCTTACATTTAAAAGGAGCGTGCGTATGACTTTGAAGCTAAACGGCATATTTCGCCGATCCAAAGGGCAGGATATAGTCCACCGCTGGGAGGGGAACCCGCTGATTGGTTTGAGCGATCTGGATTTTCAGGTTTCGGACATTCACAATGCCAGTGCGGTTGACTTTCAGGATCAGCCACTGTTGCTGGTGACTATCGAAACTCTTTCAGGACAGCGATGTGTTCATCTGGCCCGCCCCAACAAAGATGGTATTTTCAAGGTGGATTTGAAACCCTTCCTCAAACCTTCGACCGATCCCTTGTTTCTCCAACATGAAATCAATGGGGTGCTTGATGCCCGTAGTACATTTCTCGATGAAACCTATTACATCATGTATAACGCCCTCGGTGAACATGGGTATCGTCTGGGTATCGCTAAAACAGATGATTTTGAAACGGTCGAACGGCTGGGAATAATCTCTGAGCCGGATACCAAAGCCGGTGTCCTGTTTCCTGAGAAGATCCAGGGAAACTACGTCCGCCTTGAGCGTCCAGGTACGGGAAACATCTGGGTCACCTATAGCCCGGACCTCAAATATTGGGGCCGTAGCGAACTGGTGCTGACCCCTCGCGTTGGCTACTGGGATCCCAGCCGGATCGGGATCGGCCCAGCGCCTCTGAAAACAGACCACGGCTGGCTGGTAATCTATTACGGGGTCAAAAACACCTCCGCGGGACCGATTTACCGCATTGGAGCGGCTCTGTTGGATATGGAAGACCCGACTCGTATCATTGGACGTACCGGGGTTCCGATTCTTTCACCACGCGAAATGTACGAACGCCTGGGAGATATGCCCAACCTGGTCTTTTGTACGGGAGCCCTTTTGGATGAAGAGGGAACACTGCATCTGTTTTACGGAGCATCCAACAGTTGCATCTGTTTGGGTACCACCTCCATTCCAGCAATCATGGACCAATTCTCGTCATAAGGGGTACAAGCATGGCACACGGCAAAAAACACAGTAGGGATTTACTGCATCGCTGGGAAGGCAATCCGATAATTACAGTAGGCGACCTTCCCTTTCCGGCCAATACGGTGTTTAACGGAGCGCCCATCGAAACGCCGGAAGGGATATATCTCCTGTTGCGGATCGAAGGACAGCACGGGTATTCCTTTTTCGCGCTGGCCCGCAGCAGCGACGGATACCACTTTACTCTGGACAATAAACCAGTGATGCTGCCGGCCAGGGAAGGCCCGTTTGCCCCGTACGAAACCAAGGGCATTGAAGATCCGCGAGTCACCGTAGTCGAGGGAACCTGCTACGTAGTCTATACCGCCGTAGGCGACAGCGGGCCGCGCATCGCACTGGCAAAAACCGAAGACTACACCAATTATGAACGAATTGCCCTGATCTCCGAACCGGGCAACAAAGACGGCATCCTGTTTCCTCGCAAAATCAACGGACGCTATGCCCGGCTGGATCGGCCCATCGGTCTGGGACGTGGCAGCATCTGGGTTTCGTACTCGCCGGATCTGATTCACTGGGGCGATTCGGATGTGGCGTTCATGCCCCGGGGTGGATATTGGGATGATTTCCGGATCGGAGCTTCAGTTGCCCCGATTGAAACCCCCGAAGGATGGCTGGAGATTTATCATGGGGTGAAGATGACATCGGCCGGGCCTATTTATCGGGCCGGAGTTGCGCTGCTGGATCTGGAAGACCCTTCCAAAGTGATTAAACGGGGCGATTCGCCTATTTTGTCCCCGCGAGAAGATTATGAAAGAATCGGCGACATTCCAAACGTCTGTTTCGTATGTGGAGCTATTATTTCAGATATGGATGTTAAAATTTATTATGGAGCAGCCGATACTTCAATCTGTGTTGCGACCTGTACGATGGCGCAATTACTGGATGACGCTTTTGCGTGATCCTCGGGGGCAAAGGGCCAGGGGGGGCAAAGGGGTCAGGCTTTAATTTTTGCAATTCCTGCTTGACAGACTCCGAACGAGTGCTAATTTTACCTCTCTCTCAGGAAGTTCGTGAACTCTATTGGGAACGTTTGGTGGAGCGAATGCTGTCTTATCATGACAAGAACCAGCAAGATATTGATACCGGCAGCAAGTCCGCTGCCTGGAAGGTGATGATCGCCCATTATATGAAACGGCATACGGCTGTAACAAAAAGAATAAGGGGTCAAGTATGAATTCTTCCGGTCATCATCTTTGGAAATCTGTGAGAAACCAGGGACAGCCTTTGTCGTTTACGATTTACCCCGTGAGATGGCGGCTTCGCCCCCTAAGGAACAAGCTATCTCATAAGGTGAACTATTGACTATTTTTTTCTTCGTACAGTACATATAACCTTGCCGTTCTCCCGCGTTAATACGATGTTCTATACAGAGCAGGTGCGTTCCTAATTAATTTCTGCGCTGCTGAATTTTGTGATAGGTGTCAACTGCAGTTTTCGGAATTCCACTTCGGAACCTTCCGCCTGTACGGCAATTTGGCCTTTGGACGCAGTGCAATCTGAGCCGTGATTGACAAGATCACCATTGACCCAGACCATAATAGCATTGTTAAGACATTCGATAATCATTGTGTTCCATTCGCCCGCGGGCTTTTCGGAGCCGTCGGTCAGATTTAGAATTCGGCGGGCCTTCCCTTCCGTCACGCCCCATTTATCCTTAGGTCCTCGCCGCTGTTCCATATCGGGCACGCTGATGTCTTCGACGATACACCAAAAATCACCGGCGTTCTCGTGCAGCATTTGTACTTCAATCGATTTGGGAAACATGCCGTATAGGGAACGCGGAGTAGAGGCATGAACGAGGATGCCGCAGTTGCCGGGTTTATCGGCAAAACGATATTGAGTTTCGAGCCGGTAGTTCTGATAGACCGCATCGCTGATGAGGTGCCCGTTGGGCGTGCCCAGACTGACGAGCAAGCCATCACGAACGATGAACGGGCTTTTCAGGTTCGGATCTTTATCCATCTTGGGAACATCGACGTGCCAGCCGGTTAAGTCCTTCCCGTTGAAGAGACTAATCGTCCGGTTTTGCGACAGCGTTGCGCAGGATAGAGTAGCCGCCGCGGCTATGGATACGATAATGAGATTTTTCATAATGTCGTTCCTTTCTCTTTTAACAATTCGTTTTGTTACCAATTGCCACACTCGGGATATAACCGTTGACCATTTGTATCATACCACAAGCTGCGGCAGAGTCCATCTGATTCATGTATAAATCCATATCCTTCAAGGTTATCGAGGACATCACGTGAGGCCACCACTCGGGCTTGTCTTTACCTGTTCCAGCATTCTTTGGAGAAAAGAATAAGGGGTCAAGTATTAATTTTTCTGATTGTGGGATATCTGGGGATGGAATATCCGGGGACATCTTACATATTTCCATAGCGGCGGTGTGCAGTGCACACCCTACCGACTTTGATCGGTGGGCCGAGGCCCACCCTACATAAATTATTATCTCGGTGTTCTCCTTCGGCTACGCTCAGGACGGCGTCTGTGGCCTTTGTCATTTATGATTTGGATTAATTATGGACGCACCCAATTTTATGAGAACGAAATGGTAAAATATTCTCCATCCCTATCATTTAACTTCGGGATGAAATACTTTTTGAACCATATCCTGCACAAGTTCTTTAGCGCTTGTTGCGTCTATGCCATCAAGTATAAGGTCAATTTCATCGTACCCAGACCTGTTGGCTTCTTCCAGAATATATTCATTGACGATTTTATCAGGAGTTTTGGCAATGGTTCCTGCCGCTATATAAAACAAACTAATTTCTCTGGTTGATTCCAGGCAAATCCAACTGCCAGCATCATTAGACTTAACGAACACTTTTTCACCTACACTTTCTTTTGGGCAAGTCCAGGAAAATTAGGGACAAACTTTGTCATAGCTAAGCCATAAATTTACTATACCCGCCTTCGCGGGCACAAGCTTTAGATTTGCGATTTACGATTACTTCTTTTTTTGACGGGATAACAGGATAGATAATAATTTATTTTGTGTTAATCTGTGTTAATCCTGTCTAAGTAATTTGATAACTATTTTCCCGCGTATTCCGGGAAGTTAAGCGACGCAAACTCTCCATGGTATTTTTTTGCGGCTTTGTCGTATGCCTTTGCGGCTTCGATTTCGTCTTTGAAATATCCGATGTATATGTTCTTTCTTTTATAGCATATAATTACTCTCCATTTCTTTATTTGTTTCCTCCAACTGACTCCTGTATATTTTGAGGTTTTACCCTTTCTAAAGCATATCCTGTTGTAGGTATTCTGCGCGCATGTTGCGAGCCGGAGATTGGCTTTTCGATTGTCCAGGCCATTATGATTAATGTGGTCGACTAAGAGATGGTCGGGCGGGTGTAATATTTGCCGGTGCATCCTGACAGAAATAAATTTTTTGCCGGATTTAATGGTTCGTCCGGCATAGAAGGTATTTGAACTCTTGACGGCAAACCATTTGTGCTTATTCAATCGCTCGAAATCTTCCGGATCGACGATGGCGTATTTTCCCTGGGTAAGCGGTATCTGTCGGAAGGCGTAGCCGTAGCGGGCCCGGCGGTATAACAATAACAGGACCACGAAAAGCCGTGCCGGCCGGTCCGGAATCGTGATGGAAAAATTGAGCTTAATACCACCGCCCCCCAGGGCTATGGAGAAAAAATGGATTCCCGCCTGCGCGGGAATGACAAATACGGTTTCTGTGGTTTTGCCTTTTCCCTTTTTACTTTTTACTTGCTTCTTTTTGCCGGAGGCAAAAAAAGCAGCCCCCCATAATTGAACGTACCTGCGCGTTTGATGCGAAAATCTACAAAATTGTAGACGGGATTTTTAACGTAAGTTCCTGTGGGAGATGGAATAAAAAAATTTTCAAACTTTTTTATTTTTGTTCGGCGCTACCTGCGCTTTTGGTCGAAAATCTTTAAATAAATAGCAAATCGTAAATAGAAAATAGTAAATCGAAACGCCATCGCTTTTGGTCGAAAAATGCATCAAAAATAGTTGATAGTTCACCCCATGAGATAGCTTGTCCCTTAGGGGGCAAAGCCGCCATCTCATGGGGTTAATTCGTGATTAATTTGAAAGAAACCAATTTCACAATTCCCTGCAAGTTGGCGAGTAAGAAGAGAAACTCGCCGGGAACTCATTTATAGCTCTGGGGCGGCTAAAAAATGCTCCAAATTTCAACAAAGTGTGAATATGGCCCTGCTTTTGAACGATAATAGTAGATGTTTGACGCTATATAGGATGCGTCTATCAGCCGGACTCGTCCCGGCGAAGATCTTAGCAGCTTATGGAGACGTTATAATGCGAATCAGGTACGTAGTTTCAACTATGATATTCTGGGGGCGAGAGCACCCCCTATCCTTCGAGCAGGAGTGCCAGTACCTTCAGTCTCTGGGCTTCGGGATCGAGTTATGGCCCAATATCAAGGGCCAGCACGATTGTCGGTACGAAAGGCGTAACTGGCCGAGGCTGGCCGCGGCGACACAGGATATGCTGGTGGCGATGCGATCTCGCGATGATAATCCGACGATAGGGCAATGGAACGACCAGATCGAGTGCGCCAAGCTTCTTAATGCCAGTATAGTAACGAATTTACATAGCCTTGGCATTCCGGATGAGCCGGAGCTGGACGGCTGCGGATTTGCCGCCGATGTGGTAAAGCTGGCTGAGCAGAACAATGTCAAATTATGCCTCGAAAGCGGCTCATTGCCGATGCTCAAACATGCCCGCGATAGGTTTGAGTCCCTTCGTTTCTGCCTCGATACCGGCTTTGCCAACGTGGACGGCGAGTATTCTTTCAGCCAATACGTGGATGAACTGGCCCCAAACGTGGCCCATCTGCACCTGACGGATAATTATGGCCATACGGACGACCACGTACCGCCAGGCCTGCATGGCGGGTTGCCCCGGGAAAATTGGGATTACCTGCTGGAGGTTTTGAGCAAATACGACAATGATGTCGTCGGTTCGTTCGAGATGCATCCGTGTATGCCGTCGGTAATGATACGCCAGGCCAGCGAGTTCATGTTCGATACCTTGAAATGGCCGAATCAGCCTCAAAAACATCCCGGATACGCGGATGTCAGCTATAACCCTATATAAGAAAGAAGAAGCTCTAAGCACTAAATGCTAAATTCAAAACAATATCTAAATCATATTTGTAAATGACCTAAACGTGTTAATATAAGAAGGTTAGGCAATTGTGTAGGCCGTTGTTTTGGAGATAAAAATTATGAAAATCGTTCTTAATATTCTGGTAATAGTATTTTTGTTGATCGGTGGCTGCCGGACACAACAGGAAAACTCCTTTCGTGCCGGTTATGATTTTAGCGGCGTGAATAAGGTTGCGATTGTCTCCGTCGAAGGGGCCGTACCAAGTGAAGCGGCAAAGGATGAAATTGCCGATTTCTTCGCAATCGAGCTTTTGGAACGCGGTTATGCCCCAATGGGCCGGGCCCAGGTCAGAGCGTTGCTTGCCGAGCAGGAGACCGAAGACGAATTAACAGACCTGACTACGCCCGAAGGAGCGGTCGAGGCCGGCCTGGCTCTCGATGTACCGGCGGTTCTTACTATTAAAATACCGCATTTCGGTGAAGAAATATCTATCTCGGCGACGATTATTGACGTCGAGGACCACAGTATTCTGTGGCTTGCCACCGATACCGGCAGAGGCGGGAGAGGCTTCACCTCCATATTTCGCTCAAAATCGGGCGGCCGCAAGGATGAGGGATTATTAGGACCTGTGATGGGCGATGTTTTGGGCGAGTCGGACCAGCCTCTATCTCCCGATGACGCCGAGAGGGCGCAGCGCATCGTAAAAAATATGTGCAGAAGCCTGCCCGCGAAACAGGCGCCGGCGGCCCCGGAATGGTAAGCCCGGCACCCTTCGACTCCGCTCAGGGTGAAGACCTTCTTCATGCCGAGTGAAGACGAGGCATTAATTTATTTGTGCCCTGCCGCCGACAGGAAAGCTTCGATATTTTCTGTCGGGACATCGGGGGGCATACCGCCGCCGCACGAAAGGATTATGCGGCTCTTATCTTCAACCGAATCGAGAGCGACTTCGACGCTGCTGCGAACGTCGTCGGGGCTGCCGGCCGCAAGTACATCCCGCGTGGGAATGTTGCCGAGCAGCGTGACGGCATTGTTTGTCAGCTCTTTCATCTCGGCCAGCGTGTGCTGGAAGCTGAAATTGAAAAGATTCACGCCCATCTCAGGCAGGTGCGGGGCACAAACCAGCCCGGCTGCATCGTTATGGAAGAATCTCACGGCCACATCGAACGATTGATAAATCCGCTGCAGGTAGGGCAGAGCCGTCTGCTGAAAATCCTGATCGCCCAGAAAACCCACGATATCGTCGAGGATTAAAATCCCGTCGATGGAAGGAAAGGTTTCGATTTGCAGTTCGAGCCAGTCGATAATGAAGTCCGTTATCGTCCCGAGCAGCTTATGGACATCGTCCGGGTCGGTGCGGATGGCCATCAGAAATTCCGTGCTGCCGGCGAGGAATGACGCGATATTCTGAGGCCCGCGGGAGACCGCGAATTTGATGCTGCGGCCCTGCTGTTCGATTTGGCCCTGGTAATGCCTGAGGCGATTGAGCGTGAAGGGCAGCATGCCGTCCTTCTTCGGGTTCGGTTTGGAGAGCGAACCGGACGCCTTGATGTCGGCGAGAATCTTCTCGGCGTAAGGCATCTCGTTTAACTGCCAGGAGCATTTGGCGCCGAACGCGGACGGCTCGGTGCACATGCCGAATTCGGACCAGAAGCCCGGAAGAAAAATGATATCACCAAATTGCTCAACGGCCTTGAGATTGGCCTCGTACCACATCTGTTCGCTGGAGTAATAATCGAGCGCAGAAATCCCCGCCCAGCCGGGAAGCCAGGGGCTGTCGATTATAAAACCGACAGGCAACGGCTCAACCGCCTCGCCGTTGATTACAGCCAGCAAGTTATTCCAGTGCTCGTGCTTCATGCTGTCACGGGCTTTTTACGGAAAATATGAACGATAATGCACAGAACGATAAAGCCGACAATCAGTCCGATTCCGAGCCACTGCAGCTTCGACCAGAGGCTCCAGACGCTGCCGAACGCCGCGGCTCCGGAAGCCAGCGCCATAAGGACGTTCCAAAGGATGCGTTTGCCTCCGGTAGGCATGTTATTACCCATGAATGTCTTCTGGTTCATCAGCAGGAAGAACGCGAAATACGCGATTGGCAGCAGGACCATTGCAAAGACGGACGTCGGCACGGCAAGATACGGAGCGGCGTCTTTCCAGAAGAACGGGCCGAGCGCCCCCACCGATACCATCAGGCTACCGAATTTCTGGGTCCAGCCTCTCGGCGGCCTGCCCAAAAGCTCGCAGAAGCACAGCCCGTTGATTGTCATCAGCATCGTCGCGGCACTCATCGCCATACCGATAACGCCGAGCCCGAAGAGATATTGGGCAATCACCGGGCCCGTCAGCGGCGCCAGCGTATCGGCCAGATTAAAGGCATCGCGTTTGACAAGCATCGCCGCCATTCGTTTGTCGGCCCAGGGAAGCGACTCCGACTGTGCCTTTATTTGTTCTGGGGTCAGCTTGCCGAATGCTTCTGCGCCGATTTGGAATTTGAGTCTGTCAGCCAGCAGTCCTTTGTAAGGCCCAACCAGGTTTGCCGCCGGCTCGGCGGTTATCTGACCGCCGGGCTCTTCAGCAACAAGACCTTGTGCAGGTGCGGCATGAAACTGGCTGCTTGATGCTATGACAACGCAGCCGGTAGCAAGGATAAAGGGTATGAACAAACCGGTTGACAGGTCGAAGATCGCCAGGCCGCGGAAGTGTTTGTCCCAGCCTTTGCGGAGCATCGAGTAAGGCAGCAGGAACGTCATATTGATGCCGACTGCGGTCGCCGCGGCACTAATCATAACGTCACGCTGCTGGCCCACGATCATATTGGTCCAGAAGGACTGGAACTGTTCGCCGACTTTCAGTATGTGGGGCATGATTTTGTCGGTCGGTTTCATGAACAGGCTCAGGTCGGGAATTAGGCCGCTCAGGATCTCGCCCCAGACTATCCTTCCTTCGATGCTAAGCTTGAGAACTACACCGATGAAGCTCAGCACGATGATACTAACAATCGTTTTGATAAGGATTTCGAATATTTTAACGCCTTTTCCGCCGGCGCCGTACGTCATCGTAACGGTCAGGCAGATTGCCAGAAACATCGCGCCGGCAATCATCTTGCCGGGCACCTCGCCCATAACCGAATTCCCGATAAGGCCCGGAAGGAGATTCTGCCGTAACGCGGCGGTTCCGAGTGCGAACTGCGGCAGCGACCAGACGAGGTTTGCCATCATCGAGGCAATCAGCCAGCCCCAGCCTAATACCGGGTTAACATGGCGGTTAATCGCATGCAACGGCCGCTCTCCGGCAGAGAGGGTTACGTATGCGATGGCACTCATCATAATGATACCTAAAATCATAGCAAGCGGCTGGAGCCACATGAAGCTGAAGCCCACCAGCACGCCGAGGTACAGGCTCGAAGATAACGAACCACCGCCCAGGGTAATGCCGCTCTGCAGCCAGCCGGGGCCTGATAACTTCACGTACGTCTTGAAAAGCGATCCTTTGCCTTTCTTCCGGGCATCCAGAATCATTTGACGGTCCTTTTCGATCCGGGGGTTCATGTGCATTACCTGCTGCTTAGCCTCCGGGCCTTTTTGTGCCTCTTTTGGCGCCATATTCAAGTCTCCTGCTTAACCTTTGTCTTAGACGTTTCTTGACAGGATGTATTCTTTTGTTTTCAAAATCACTTCGGGCTCCGCTTCGAACGGCAGACATCCCGTACCGATGCAGACATTCCGCCTATTGTGTATAAGTGCTATAACTCTGTCAACTTCCTTTTCGACGTCGCGGAAATTTTTTGACGTGATCGCCCTGGCGTCCATGTTGATTCGAACCGTGACATCGGGGTGCGCCTGCATCTTTTCCATGAATTTTTGCTGGTTGGTTTTCGCCGGGCAGCAGACATATCCGGTTCCCGTTTGGAGGATATCATCGAGGATCGGGAGCGTATCGCCGCCCATAATGCACGGAACGGGATGGCCCACGACGGCCGCCGTCTTTTGCATAATTTCCTTTAGCGCTCCAAGCTCGATTTGCCTGAAGTTTTGCGGAGATAACAGTGGAGGAGTTGCCGCCGATTCGAAGAAAGCGATATCCAGGCCATTGCGGACGACCTGCTTACAGAATTCGACCTGCCCTGCCACGAGATGCCTGAGAGCCCCGGCGACCAAATCCGGGGCGGTTACAATCTCGCACAAGAGATTTTCAAATCCGACGAGATTTGCCGCCAATGAGAAAGGGCCGCTGAGCGGGATTCTAATATCAGCATCGCTGCTGTTATCGGAAGCAAGCTTTGCCGCTTCGATAACCATTGGAATCCGGCCGGCCGTCTTCGGGTCGAACGGCTCCAGATTAAGCAGCTCTTTTACCGACGAAAGGGGATATTCGCGGATGGCGGGAATTGCATTGCCGGCCGCCCTGCTGACTACCGCACCGTACGCCTCTGCTTCCAGATTGTAAATATCAATGCCGACGACAACAGGCCGATGCCGGTAAAGACGATAAGCTTCGATGTGGGCTTTTGAAAGAAGGCCGGCGTCTCGTGAGACCTCCCAAGGGCTCTTTCCGATGACCTTAGCCGCGTGTTCATAAACCGAAGGACTGAATTGCACGTGCTTTGACTCCTTTGCTAATTGGCTTATTTTTTGCCTCTGCGCTCAATTTCGCGAATAACTGCGGAATTGTCCAGTTCGCCGTCGCCCGCCTCGATAGCTTTTTCCAGAATTTCCAGATGTCTTTGTGAGAGCGGCAGCTCCTGCCCTGAATTCTCGGCGTACTTGAGGATAATGGAAACATCCTTATGGTGCTGCCGGAGCCTTGCCTGGGGCGTAAAATCACCTTCCAGCATCTTTTTACCCTTAACGTTCATAGCTGCGGAATACGCCGGTGTAACCTTGAGCAGTTCGAGAAATGCCCGCGGCTCAAGGCCGAGTTTCGCCGCGAAGACAAGCCCCTCCGCCAAAGCCAGACGGTTTAGCCCGAGAATCAAATTGCCGGCCAGTTTCGCCCTGGAGCCGTTCCCAGAAGCGCCTAAGTAAAATACCTTTGCGCCAAGCGTTTTGAAAATATCCACGCATTTTTCGTAAGCGGCTTTTTCGCCCCCCACCATGAAGGTTACTTCTTTTTCTCTGACTTGCCGGCTGGAACCGGAAAAAGGAGCATCCAGAAAATAAATACACCGCCCAGCGAGACGTTTTGCCAGTGCGGCCGTCTTGTCAGGCTCGCCGGTGGTTGTATCGACGATATATGCCGGAACTTTCTTCGCTTCGAGAATCCCGCCGGGACCTTCGACAACCTGCAGAACCGCATCGGTATCAGGAAGCGAGAGGATAATACGGCCGGCCTCCTCGGCGACTTGTGCGGGACTATCAGCGGATTGTCCACCCAACTGCTCAAGCTGATCGCATTTTGCCCGGTCGATATCGAAGCCGACGACGTTGAATCGGTTGGCCTTCAGACGCTCGGCTATTGCCGAACCGACAAGGCCAAGACCTATAAGTCCGATATTGCCAGGCACGCTGCTGTCCTCTCTCTATTTAACTCAAACTGACTGTTTTTGAGTTGAATACTACAGTAAATCGTTCAATGATAATAACATAACAAAATCTGTCATTCCCGCGAAAGCGGGAATCCACTTAAGACCGTTACGTTCCTGGATCCCTGCTTCCGCAGGGATGACAGCGCGAATCGGTCAGTTTGACTATTTAAGTATCGCCAGCATTACAACCACGCAGGCAAGGCAGATTACCAGCGTCACAAGGAAGCCCACCCAGGATTGTCGCGACGGCTTGACGATGAAAAGCCCGCCGGCTGTGAACCAGCGGCTGGATTGCGGCACGGCCTCTTCCAGCGATAATTCGAGTTTGTCCTCCTGACCTATGGGGACATAAATCTTTTTGAAGAACTTCTCAATCGACTCGCGCTTGGGCGGCTTTGTTACGAGGCTGCCTATTACGCCGGCGAGAACGCCGACGACTATCGGCACGCCGATAGTAATATCCCGGCTGCAATCAAGGACATACCGGCTTATCAAAAACGTCGCCGAGGCCAGAATCGTGCTGCAAAACATCCCCGTCGTGTTCATACGCCGCCAGAGGATACCCATCGCCGTGGAGATACCAACCAGGCTCAGGATATTGAAATAGTCGAGTATGGCTTTGACCAGGTTAAACCGCATCAGAATCGCTGCTCCAAGGCCCAAAAGCGCGATCGCAATCCCTATGATTCGTGTCACGTGCACGAGCCGTTTCTCATCAGCGTTGGGATTAATGTACTCGCGATAAATATTCTGCGAGAATAGTCCCGCGACCGTCACCTGTACTGCGTCTCCCGAGGACATCGCCGCGGCCATTACACACGCGAGCATCACGCCCTGAAGCACCGGCGAAAGAAGCGCTCGAATCGAATCGCCGAACGCCGCGTCCCGTTGAATTTCGGAGCCCGTCTTGAGCAGGTAAGCCAGCCAGCACAATCCAAGCACGCACCAGCCTATGGTACAGATGCGCTTTAGAATGTTGCCGTAGGTGAAACCGACGCGCCCCTCCCATTCGGTCTTGCCGGCCGCACAGACACTCATCAAATGCGGAAACGCCAGCGCCGTCAGCGGCGCATTGATACACAACAAAAGCACGGTCAGCAAGCTGAAACCCTTCGGATCGAACAGACTCATATAGTCGAGATCCTGCGCTCCCAGCGTAGCTCGCATTCCAGCCAGGCCTCCGACCTCGCTAAGGTTAAGCGCCGCCGGGATAGCGATGAATGACAGGGCGATAATCATAAAGCCCTGAATCATATCGGTGCGTATCGCCGCGATGATGCCGCCCCAGTAGCTGTAGATGATAAAAACCGCCGTGCTGACGAATAAGATACCGAAGAACCAGAACTCGCTTTCGGCTGTCGTCGCTTTGCCCATCATGCCCTGTACGGTGCGGGTTGTAGCAAGCAGAACACCCGCTAAGAAAACGATCATTCCCGCAGCCGCTACGATAATATACAAAACACTGGCCGCCCTGCCGAAACGCTGCCGGAAGAAATCGGCCATTGTCAGGCATCGCATCCGTCGGATTACCGGCGCGATAATCCAGTAGAAAGGTGTTCCGAACAGCCACATCCACGAGACCCAGATGCTGGACGCACCGCTGACTACGGCCTGGCTCATCACGCCCGCAACGTTGCCGGGATGCGTGCCGGCGCCGAAGGCGTGCATTATCATCATCAACACCCCGAACTGCCGGTTGCCTAAAAGATAACCTTCCTGGTTGTGAATGCCCCGCTTGCTCCACCAGCCCATAAGGAGCATTCCGGCAAAGTATGCTGCAAGGACAATCCAAATCGCGTAGTGCAACCCGAGAAATTCCATGGTAAGCCCCTGTGAAGTACGACCGTTAGAATTTGTGCTTTTTGGTTAGTATGACACTTACCGATTCGCAAGTCAAAAGGTTTTAATGGGAACTTCCGCTCCCGCTTTTTCAGCCGAGACGTATGCACTGTATATTGTCGAGATACAATCGGCCGCAAGGTTACTGGTCGTCTCCAACGCGTCACAATACGCGATGGTTCGGTAGAACGCCTCAATCTCCTGTGGGTATCCCGTGAACCAGTCCTCATCCGGCGACG
>CAZSOR010000017.1:0-31171 GCA_964608395.1 uncultured Pirellulales bacterium | reverse complement strand
ATCACGGGTCAAACGGTTCGATATCGAAAACGCGGAGCGGACAAAACAAAGGATCAAGAGCGTGCGGGTAATGGCCGCTGAGGTTGGACAGACACACAGCGTCTTAGGCTGGGTGGAAGGGCCTATGGCCGAGTACGGAGACCTGCGAGGTGTGGAAAACGCCATGCTGGATTTAATCGACGAGCCGGAAATATTTGTCGAGGCAGGTGAGGTGATTGTCGAGAACGCCATTGCCTTTGCTCTCGCTCAAGTCAAGGCCGGAGCGGACATGATTGGGGTAGGAGACGCGGCGGCGAGCCTGATTACACCGGATATGTATACCGAGCTTGTTCTACCTCTGGAGAAAAAACTGATTGAGGCTATTCACGAAGCCGGCGGTACCGTGAAACTGCACATCTGCGGCAACATATCAAACATTGTGCAATTCATGCCTGACAGTGGCGCCGATATCATTGACGTTGACTGGATGGTTCCTCTTGCCCGGGCCAGAGAGCTTGTCGGGCCCGAAGTTATACTCTGCGGCAATTTCAACCCGGCGGGTGTTTTATTCGAGGGCAGTCCGGAGGAAGTAGCCGAGGCCGCCAGAGCGTGTATCGAATCGGTGCCGGACAAGTTCATTTTGATGCCAGGCTGCGAGGTGCCGCCGGCAACGCCGGAAAAGAACATCCGCGCATTCTGTCCCTGCGACGGCTGCCTGATTAGCGAAGAGTTAAAGTGTTGAATCTCATTCGAGATACGAATAAAAAGCAAATATCAAATATTAAAAATCAAAATAGCGGAATCATAGCTTTGCGATGATGACTTGTTTCCTGCAAAGCGGGTGCCCTTCCTAAATTTTCCACTTTGCAGTTGACGTTAAGTGCTTTTATTTGCTACAATAATCATTAGCATCTGTGGAGCTACCTTCTTGCCGGTTCAATTCGTATCGTTTGTCATAAATTTGAAATGTCAGGCTTTTTTCTGTTGCCCAAAAGGTGATCAGAGGAGGTAACAACCATGACAAAGGCCGGAAATTCACAAATTATACGAACAATCACTTTATTAATCACAATCTTCTCTTTAAGCTTACCTGCCTATGCCAAATACAGCGGCGGCACAGGAGAGCCTAATGATCCGTATCTGATTTACACCGCTGAGCAAATGAACACCATCGGCGCTGAGCCAAACGACTGGGACAAACATTTTAAGTTAATGACAGATATCGATTTCGTCGGATATACAGCAACGACATTCAATGTCATTGGGCGCTTTGCTCTCTATCCCGCCAGCGGGGATATACCTTTTTCTGGAGCTTTTGATGGCAATGGGCATACGATTTCAAATTTCAACTATACTGGTATAAGCGGAGGAGTATTTGGCTGGGTAGAGGGAGCTGAGATTAAAAACCTGACATTGATCGACCCAAACATCAATTCAACGCGAGGGGGAATTCGTATAGGTTCTTTGGTTGGTTACCTTTATGATGCAACAGTTGAGAATTGTCATGTTGAGGGTGGTCAAGTTACAGGTGGTTTCAGAGTTGGAGGTCTCGCGGGAGAAAACTACTATGGCACTATCACTGATTGTTCCTTTAAGGGAAGTGTGTCTAACGGTAGTGGTATTGGGGGATTGGTCGGCTGGAATAGAGGTACAATTAAAAACTGTTATTTCATCGGCGACGTTCCAGGAGAAGGACAGGAAGTCGGTGGATTAGTCGGCTTTAACACAGACACGATCAACAACTGCGAAGCATCAGCCAATGTATCTGGAGTAAGACAGGTTGGTGGTCTGGTCGGAAAACAGAAGGGAGGCAGAATCACTGGTTGTTACGCTGCCGGAAGTGTAACCAGTACGAAGGATGTGGGGGGATTTATTGGAGGTAACAATGGCATCATCGACAGTTGCTGCACATTCTCAGATGTCACTGGCCAGACTGATGTCGGCGGATTCGCCGGCCAGAATGGTCTTAATCTCACCGATGTAGTTCGGAGCGGCAGAATCTCCAACTGTTATGCAAGGGGCAACGTCGTTGGTGAAGAATATGTTGGAGGACTTGTAGGTTATAACTACGGCTTTGGAACGATAAATAATTGTTATTCAACTGGCGGTGTTTCAGGTAGAACTGAAGTTGGTGGTCTGGTTGGTCAGAATGACAGTGGTGATGTTATTAATTCTTTTTGGGATATCGAAACAAGTGGACTGTCAACAAGTGCGGCCGGAACCGGCAAAACAACAGCACAGATGCAGGATCCCAATACGTATATTAGCTCCGGTTGGATTTTCACAGAGCAACCGGACGGTCCCCATTACAATTGGGCTGAACTTGTCGGTGGAGGGTATCCAATTCTCTGGTGGCAGCTTTCACCACTACCTGAACTACCCATCTTCTCAGGTGGTGCCGGAGAACCAAATGATCCATATCTTATCACTACTGCTGAAGAACTGAACATGATAGGTCATAATCCAAGACTAATGGATGTACACTTCAGACTAATAGCGGATATTGATTTAGCGAATGTTGACTTTTTTATGATTGGTAATGATTCGTTTCCCTTCTCCGGTGTCTTTGATGGTAACGGTAAGAGAATCTTCAATTTCAGCCATACCGTTCAGGAAATCTCCCATAGTTACATAGATGAGAATTCTGAGGGTTTTTTCAAATGTGTATCGAGTGGTGAGATTAAGAAATTGGACATAATTGATCCCAATATTAATGCCTCACAAGGCGACTGGCTGGGCACACTAATTTGTTGGCTAAGAGGAGGAAGTGTTACTTCTTGCTATGTCCAAGGAGGCAGCATTTCCGGCAGCAAATGTGTTGGTGGATTAGTGGCGAATAATCGCAACGGCACAATAACTAATTGTCATACTGCTATGAGCATTGAAGGTGGGTACAGTGTGGGTGGATTAGTTGGAGAAAATACTGGTAATGTTTCTGATTGCTATTCAACCGGCATTGTTTTAGGAGAGAATAAAGCTGGCGGACTGGTTGGAAGGAATTACGGACAGATTTTCAACTGCTACTCGACGGGGAACGTTTCAGCTTCAAATAATAATGTTGGTGGCCTAGCCGGAACCAACGAGCTCGAAGGTGAAATCATCTACTGTTACGCCACGGGTGACGTCACAGGCAGGCATGCTATTGGTGGACTCGTGGGAGATAACAGGGGATGGAATACAATAGTTTATGCAAAAATATCCAAATGTTATGCCACAGGAAGTATCACCGGCGTTGACAATGTCGGTGGATTAGTCGCATATAATAAGGATGGCATTATCGACAACTGTTATTCAACAAGCAATGTTTCGGGAAGTGATAATGTAGGCGGACTTGTAGGACGCCTCGGTCCAGGCGATGTCTCTCGCTGTTATTCAACTGGAATGGTTTCGGGTACGACGGATACTGGTGGATTAGTAGGCGTTCAGGAGGGAGGCTCAGTATATTTTAGCTTTTGGGACATCCAAACCAGTCAGCAATCAAGTAGTATTGGTGGTACAGGTCTGACCACTACTGAGATGCAAACGTCCAGTACATTCTTAGAAGCCGGTTGGGACTTCGTAGACGAGATAGATAATGGCACCGACGACATCTGGTGGATCAACGAAGGGAAGGACTATCCAAGGCTTTGGTGGGAAGCAATCGAATGATTAATGATGATTGATTATTGATTATTTGACTATTTACGATTGGCTGAATCAGTGTTTATCAGTTGATAAGCCCTTATCAACTCAGCGACGCTCCATGCCTGGGCGAAGCAGCCTTTTGGCTTATGAGGTTCATCACCGTCGAATATCTCCGAGATGCTTCCGAGACAGCCGTTTTCGGTCAGATGCTCAAGCAGAGGTTCAACGAATTCGGCTGCTTGATTTTTGCTTTCCTGGCTGAATCCGTTTACTTTCAAATACGCCTCTATAAACGGCCCAATCAAATACGGCCAGACTGTGCCCTGATGATAAGCCTCATCGCGGTCTCGCAGCGATCCGGTATATTCGCCTTTGTAGTCCGCCGCATCCGGACTAAGCGTTCGCAGCCCGTATGGCGTTAATAAATGTTTTTGCACCACCTCTACAACCGAAGCCTGCTGCTGCTCTGATAATGGCGAGAAATTCAGGGAAACTGCGAATATCTGGTTCGGCCGAAGGCTGTCATCTATCGAGCCGTCAGGCAAAATGCAATCGTTTAAGTAACCATTACTGTCGTTCCAGAACGAGTTACAGAAACCAGTCCGAACCTTATCTGCCATAGATTTATAAAGTTTGGCGTTTTCTTCATCCCTGTCGGCATAGAATTCAGCCAGAAGACACAGACTGTTATACCACAGCGCGTTGACCTCAACCGCTTTTCCGTATCTTGGCGTGAAAGCGACGCCATCACATTTGGCATCCATCCAGGTCAACTGCGTCTGCTCGTCGCCCGCAGTGATGAGCCCGTCGGCGTCGGCATGAATGCCGAACCTCGTGCCCTTATGGTATGAATCTATAATCCAGCGGATTGTCGGCATGAGTTCCTGCATGAAAGTCTCTGAATCATTCGTGGCTCGCAGGTATTGAAACGCTGCGTTGATAAACCAAAGAGAGGCATCGACGCTGTTAAAATGAGTCGAATCGCTGTTATCATCGAAACGATTCGGAATCATTCCCTCATCCGCCACTGCGGCAAATGTTGTGAGGACCGATTTTGCCTCCTCAAACCTGCCGGTTGCAAGCAGCAGGCCCGGCAGTGAGATAAACGCGTCCCTGCCCCAGTCCGCAAACCAGGGATAGCCGGCTATAATAGTCGTACTGGTATTATTTTTAGTTTGGCGTTTTGTAACAAGCTGCTCGGCAGCCAAACAAAGCATCTCAAAAGATTTCCCGTTTCCAATTCTCAGATTTTGATTTTTTGTCCGGCCGTTCGAAACAGGGATTCGGAATTCGCTTTTTGTCTTTTTCACCTGAAGTTTCAGCTCTTTCCGGTACCTTTGCAAATCATTGCAGACCGTATCGATGTCCATTTTTGTTATTGGACTATGCTTATGGCCGGCCCTTGGGGGGCTAAGACTTGCCCAGAGGACAATCTTTGCCGGCTTGTCTATTCGGCACTTGAAAAAGCCGGGTGCCCACAAATCTTCGGTGAAACCCTGACCTCTTGCCCTGTCATGACGATATGTGAAATTGAACCACCATTGCGGGTCCTTCTCAAAATGGGCGGACGGGCAGCACAACTGCAGTTGACAACTGTTTGGCATCTGGTGGCGAACCAGCAATCCGCGTGCGTCCGACCCGAGCCATTTGGAACATAACATAGCGTAGGAATTTTGCAGCGCATGGAAGTCTCTTAAGCCGACAAACGGACGCGATACGAATTCAACCGGCTCGGCGAGGCGTGTGAAATTATACACGATAGCGACCGTATCGGTATCTCTTACGAGATACACGGATTTGGTCAGTTCAATGTTAGCAAGCTCATAGTCGAAATGCACCCCGATATCCCGGCGGAATTTTTTTAGAAAGCCAAAACCCGCCGGAGCAAACTTGTCCGCAAATTCAAAGGTCGAAAGATTGAAGAGTTCTCCTTTGGATATGACCATCTCCAGGCAATTGGATAATGCCATTACCCTGTGAGCCGGCGGCATTAACGAGCCGATCAGGAGTCCATGGTAAGCCCTGGTATTGCAGCCCACAATCGTTGATGACGCGTAGCTGCCTCGCCCATTGGTTAATAACCATTCCTTTGCCAGCAGATTATCAATGTCGTTATCGGCGATTGGTACGGATATGCTCGTTGCTTCATCGGTTTTCTGCAATGTTAACACTATCTTACTCCAAACGGCACTATCAAGATAAAATCCAGGTCCTCTCTATACAATGCCCCCAATTATGAAGGTTCTGATTGGCAGAGATCCAGTATTGCTTCGAGTAGGCAACTAATCACGGTATCTATTCTACTGGCTGTAAATCAGGTAGGTTTTTAACCCCCGATGTCGGGCCGGATAATAATTCAGGTGGGTTTTGTCCTGCTACGGGACAAAATGCGCCCCCATCCATTTCTCCGGAACAACGCTTGCGCAGGTGATCCAGCACATTCATAAAGTTAATGTAAGAGTCGTACGGCGAGTCATAGGGATTAAAATACTTATGAACATCGCCGTCGGCGAAGTATTTTGTGCACATATAGTAGAAATGGTCCGACGCCTGCAATTTCCGCCAGTCCCCAATGATTTTCTCGTCTTTTGTATTCTTGATTTTCTTCTCGATCCGATAAAGCTCGTGAATAGCATTGGATTGCATGGCGTTACCAAGCCAGGCAGAGAGATCTCTTTCGGTATCGGCCCAGCTTATGATATGCGGCACATCAACCGTGTCGGCGCTGCCGTAGGATTCTATAACCTCGCTTGGAGTTTTGAAGTCGTTGTCCGGGTGCCTCAGAACCTCCTCGGGTAGATGCCGCATAAAATCGAATATGCCGGTATCTTCCCACTGGTGTTCGCCGAATGTCTCGTAGTCCATGAAAAGATTGACAATGTTGCCGTTGCCATTGACATTACTGACCCATCGTGCGAACTTGTCCGCCGTCAAAGGCCACTGGGGCCAGTCGCGGTTGGAGAATCTAAAGGCAATATCATCACTTAGCGAATAGTTTTTCAGCAGGAGCTTCAGATGATTGCAGCCTTTGGGCTGGTAAACAAAATTAGGGCTCCTATAACCCAGAATGTGGTCGGCCCCTTCGGTAATAATCGCGTCGAAACAGCCCATTGACTCGATCAGGCTGGCCAAATCGTTGTTGTATATAAGCTCCGTATTTCTAAATACCCTTGGTCTTTGGCCAAAAAAGTAGTTTATCGCTTCGACGTGCTTGTTGATTTGCTCGGCGAATTCATTGCGAGAGTACAGGAAACTGAGACTGTGATAATATGTTTCGGCCAGAAACTCGACGCATCCTGTTTCCGCCAGGGCGTCGAATGTGCTCATCACTTCCGGCGAGAAACGTTCGAGCTGTTCCAGCAACAGGCCGGTAACACTGTAGGCGATCTTAAATCGGCCCTTAAGTCGTCGTATAACGTCCAGAAGCAACCGGTTAGCAGGAAGATAGCATTTGTTTGCCACTTTCCTGCAAATTGAGCTATTCTTATAATCGTCAAAATATTGGTCGTTTTTGTCAAATACGGTGTAGTGCCTCAATCGCACGGGCTGATGCACTTGAAAGTAGAAACATACAGAAGGCATAATCTTTTATCTCGTTTTGCTATCCGCAGGGCAGCAATTCGCTCCCTCCGGATATCGTATTTGGTTTATTTTAGCGTGATGCTTAAACCGTAACCAGCATCTCATCGTAGATGTTTGCGCACCTGACCGCTGCGTCTTTCCAACGCAGTCTTCTGACCTCGAAATTGCCGTGGCTTCGCAGCGTCATCTGCAGCGGTGGATATTTCAGCACAGCAACAACCATATTGGCGATTTCATCGACATCCCAGAAGTCAACCTTCAGGGCGTGCATCAGAACTTCCGATACACCACTTTGCTTACTTATAATTACAGGCACGTCGTTGTCAAGCGCCTCCAGAGGTGCGATACCGAAAGGTTCCGACACCGAAGGCATAACGTATAAATCAGCCATCTTGTATATCTTCTGCACATCTTCGCCGCGTAAGAAGCCTGTGAACAGCACTTTGTGGCCGATCCCCAGCTCAGCGGCCATTTCGATCGCCCGGTGCATCAAATCGCCGGAGCCGGCCATCACGAACTTGACGTTATCCATCAATTCGAGAACCTTCTTGGCGGCATGGAGGAAGTATTCCGGACCTTTTTGCATCGTAATTCGGCCCAGGAACAGCACAATCTTCTCATCTTTGTCGATGACGGTTTCGTCCATGGACCATTTTCCGCTGCGCTCGACGCCGTTATAAACGACTTCAACTTTATCACCGCTGACACCGTATCGGTCTATGATAATATTTCGGGTAAAATGGCTCACGGTAATGACTTTGTCGGCCCGGTGCATACCTTCTCGTTCGATGTCATAAATCATCTGATTTACATGTTCGCCGCTACGGTCGAATTCTGTCGAATGCACGTGTATAACCAGCGGTCTTCCACTGATAGCCGATACGGCAATTCCCGCAGGATAGGTCATCCAGTCATGGGCATGGACAATATCAAACTGCTCAATTTCAGCTAAATCAGCGGCCATAGCAGCATAACGATGGACTTCGGTGTACATATCACTGCTGTAGTCTTTTGATATGAATAACTGGCTGGCAGAACTGATGCTGCCGCCAAGTATTTCCTGTTTATGTCTTAATTTCTCTTCGATTCTTTGCTGGTAAGTGTCAGGCGTGGAATAGGGCTGTAGTGATGAGTTAATTGCATGAAATTTTACGTTTTTCAATTCGTCGAACTTACTGTACGAAGCGGATCTCCTCGAACCCGGTGTCAGCAATTTGACGTGAGTCGCATATTTACTCTCGACCATCTTGGGAAGAACGAACATAACTTCCATGCCAAGCTGGTCCATTGCTCGGGTAAGGCCGTAGCAGGCGGTGCCCAAACCACCACTGATAAAGGGTGGAAATTCCCAGCCTAACATGAATACTTTCATATAATCACCAGCAAGTATAGACCTATAATTATTCGTTCAATAATAAACCACTAAAGGTTTTATAATCACACGACCTAAAAATTTTACACATTTAGTTCAGGAAGTACATGATTGCACAGCCCATATCCTTGGCTGTCAATACGCTCCTTCATCGGCAAGAAATCACCCAATCTTTATCTTAAGCGTCAGAATTATTAGTAATTAAGCCAATACCTATTATATAAATTCGGCTTTTAGCGGAAATAAGTTGAAAATTTTTTGATAAAAATCGTGAATTTTGATGTTGATAAAGGCATTTTATAGGTCGGAGTTTAATAAAAACAAGCCGTCCCGATATATAAAAATCGGAACGGCTTATTTAATCCGTAATATTGCATCTAAAATCTTTAAGTAAAAGACGTTAGCGCAAAGCCTACCCGTCAGGCCATAAATAAAACACTAACAGGTTTCTAACAAGGGCTACAGATCCTGCGGCTTGACTGTACTGCGGCGATTGGCCTTCGTTCGGGCAATAGCAGCATCAAGCAGACTATAGACCTGATCGCTAATGGCTTCTAGCGCATCGGATGAAGTCATCATCTTCTTGCTTTTAATGTAAGCCTTTACCTTGCTGGCCACTATCAAAGATTCTTTTTTCTTTGCCATTCTTAAAACCTCCATATTGACAAGATTAAAATTTAATAGGCCGGCACTAAATCCTTAAGCCCGGCACGTCATCAAGCTTTATTACATATAAGCTATGTAATTTGCAATAAAAAAAATGCTAAAACGTTAAATTTTTATGGTTAGAGGGTCGATAGTAAATAATTAGTGTTGCGAGAGCTAATAACTATGGACAGATTTTTTTTCATAAGTTCATAATTTTAATGATTTGCCGAGTACAATTTGACGACAAGATTCCGGTGAGAGGTTCCTTAGAACTGTCCCGGCTAATCGGGATAGATGAAGCAGGATTCCTGAAAGTTAAAGAGTTTGGGAAAATATTTTGTTGTGGAGGAATAAAATGGCTAAGCGTTCTAAAAAAGGCCAAAAGTCGCAGGCAAAGCTTGAAGGATATGTGGTCGTAGCTTTCGCCGAGGATATGGAGCAGGCCACAGAATACAAGAGTCTTCTGGAGGCTAATGATATCTCTGCTACCATAACCGAGCCGCAGGCACATGAAATTGGCACCAAGGAGATTGCCGTAATGGTCCCCGAAGAATTTCTTGACGAGGCCCATGTAATAATTGAGTCGCAGCACGCCTACGATGATTTCTATGATTTCGCACTGGAAGGCGAAGATGAAGGCGATTTCGACGACGACTTTTTTGAGGATGAGTTTTAAGATGGAAAAAGAACGATCTAAAGAGCGTCGCAAAGACGATGATCGCCGGGGCAGTGTTGTCGACAGGCGTTTGGGCCTGGATCGCCGGCGTGGGCCGGGCAAAAGGCTGGCCGATGACCGAAAATCCGCTGAAGAAGGGCAAATGTCCGATGAGCAGTTCGAGTTTCTCATGGCAATTGACGAATATAAGCGGAAAAATACAAGGCCCTTCCCCACATGGACGGAAGTTCTCGATGTCATGAAGGCATTGGGCTACCGCAAAGTGGCCGAGCCGCAATCGCTCGAACAAAACGGAAAAGAGCAAGCGTCCAAAGAAACAAAGGTGCCTTTGGGAACCTGGCTGGACTAAAACTGGTCCAGGCAGTGCAACATTCCTTAAAGCAGGGCGGGACTTCCCGAGCCCGCCCGCGCAATACGAATAATTTAAGCAATTCCGTACCTTTCCTATCATTTTCCCTGTTAAGTTATCAAAAATATATGAATTGACCGCAGATTTATCCTGTGAGATAGGCACAGCCGGCATCTCACGGGATAAATCTGCGGCCCATGAAAATGATTATCCACAGCACGCAATACGCACGACGCGATACGAGAGACGATTGACGAGGCACGGGAAGCAAAGTAAAAGGTAGATTATTGTAGTGCGTTTCTGGGCAGGAAGAATATGCCGGGGCCCAGGCCGTCCGGGAATGGGGTAGTGCCGTCGGCCCTGTTGGATACCTTCATCGGCACGGTGTCCGAGGGCGAATATGTTTCGACGTGGCCGTCGGTGTATCCCGCCCGCAGCTCGATTTCCGGCGGATCTTCAATGTCACCCTCGCGGAACCAGTAGGCCGAGAGAAGCCATGTTTCCGGATTAATCTCCGCCCCGTTAAACTGTTCGCAGCTCCCGTGAGACCAGGGGCTTCTCCAGTGGTCGTAGCCGTAATAGTCAGTAACGATCAGCTTGCTGAATTTTCTTCCGCCGCTCGCCGGACCCTGCGGCCCTTTGAAGACGACCTTGCGTCCGCCGACATAGCCTGTGTAGTTCCAGTAGAAACAATATGTCCCGCCGACCGGATCGGTTGAGAAGGCGTCGTCTTCGGGATAGTCCCAATCGTCACCTGCGTCCCATGCCTGCTGCAAGTACTTGTATCTCTGCGGCGCGTTGGGGCAGTACATGGTACTGGCATCGGTTATGTAACTTCCGAGGTATTCGCTCATGGCCCGGTGGAGACCCGGGCTGCGGTGTGTGTTACCGGTAAGCTTGGTGGGATCCGTCCAGGTCCAGGTGTTGCCGGATCCGACAGTGGCAACCGATTCGGGGAATCTTTCGTTATTGTCCGACGCGAATAGGGTTGTGGCGGATACGATTTCCTTCTGGTTTTGGGCGGCTACTACGGCGCGGGCCTGTTGCCGCACTTTACGAAGTGACGGTACCAAAATAGCCATCAGGAGGGAGATGATAGAGATAACCACAAGAAGTTCGATTAACGTGAACCCTCTCTTTTCATCATCCACCTTCATTTGTCTGCTTCGGACGCGAATTTCCATATCCTCCGATCGTGTCCAGACTAAATCTTTGCGCTCTAATGGCGCACATAACCCACGCTATCGATTATACACGACCTATAATTTTGTGTCAACCACTTATTTTGCCGAGCACGAAAAAAAATTCGCCGGAGGGCAAAATGTCTCAAATGGTGCTATTCGCTGAGTTTATGAGAACTATCGCCACCTTGCCGGCGTGATTTCCAGCGATTTTTTTATCAGGAATACGAAATCGGCCCAGTGTCTACGGATTGCCGTTGTTTACGAGCCGCTCAAGCTCGCGAATGGCGTTCCGCCGTACGCACCCATGTTCACTCTGCCTCCGTGAGGCTTCTGTTCACGCCCGGGATCCGTTTCCCGGTCGCCGGCGTCGATGCAGGGGCTTGTGAGCGCATCGGTTACCCATGAATCATCGCTTGGCGAATATCTGCCGTATCTGCTCATTAGATGGTAATCGCCGCTACCTGAATCGGCGAACAAGGGGTCCGTGCTGATGTTTGCTCTGTTCCGATTATCGGCTTCCTGTTGTTCTACGCAACTGTAGCGAGAGCGGCAATGGTACAAGTCACCGTCCGTATTATTCCAAAGGATACAATTAACGATGTCGGGACTGCCGCCCTCATAAGCACTAATACCCAGACGGTTGTTGGTTATAGTTAGATTGGTAAGCTTAGGCGAGGCATTTTCGATGAAGATGGCTCCCCCATCGGCACTGTCGCAGCCGGTGATTATGAAATTCCGCAAAACACAATTTGAGCCCTGGCCGGAAAAAAAGGAAAACGCGTAAGCACTGGAAGCAGTTACGACTGCAGCTTCGTCTGCGCTCTGGAGTGTTATTGCCCTGCCATTTAAATCAACATCTTCTATATAAGTTCCCGGCCAGACCAGGACCGTATCGCCGGTGTAATTGGCCTCGTTCACTGCGTATTGAATGGTGGCGAATGCGTTGGATCTGCTCAGGCCCGAGTTGGAGTCGCTGCCGTTGTATTTATCAACGTGGAAGACCCAGGCATCTGCGCCCTTGCTGGCCTTTGCTGTCCCGCCGTATGCACCCATGTTGATACGCTTGCCATTGGGAAGAGGCTCGGGGCTGGCCGGATCCTGGGGGTCGCCGGCATCGATACAGGGACTATGTTCGCTGTCGCTTACCCACATGCCCCACGGATTGTAGTAGCCGAAGAAGGACCGCAGGTGATAATCGCTGCCGTCCGATGATGCAAATAACGGGTCACTGTCGATGTTGCCCTGGCCTTCATAACCGCCCTGGATACATGAATAGAGAACCGGGCTGCTCGATACCGGGCTAACCAGCTTGACGGGTACGCCATCGTTATACCACACGATACTGTTTCTGATTGTGATGTTGCTGCTGACCGAGTGAATTCCACCGCCCGTTGAATCGTCTGGCAGGTCTCCTGAGAGGTTGTTGTGAGCAATGGTGCAATTCGTTATTATTACGCGCTCATTGGCGCTGTCACCCGAGGAGCCGGCGCAGATGCCTCCGCCAATCTCTGCAGTATTGCCAGAGATGACACAATTCTCGAATTCGATGTTTGCAGAAGATCCGCCGCAGTAAGCGCCGCCGCCTTGAACATTGCCCTGTGCCGTGTTATTGGAAATTTCGCAATTGGCAAAGAAAGCACTGCTTCGCCAGCAGTATATTCCCGCCCCGAGACTATTGTAATAGCCGGAGTTATTTTTTATCTGGCTGTGCAGGATCGTGGCGTTGGAGCCTCTGATCAGTCCGATGCCGCCCCCGCGTCCTCCGGATTCGGCCGGTCCGCCCCCACCGGCCCGGCAATCTTCGATTACACAATCCATGATGGTTGGAGAACCGCTAACTACACCGATCCCGCCTCCCAATTCCGTGGAGCATTGTTTGATGATACAATCAACTATACTCGGACTGCTGAACTCGCAGTATATGCCGCCGCCGACGGGATTTACAGGGCCCGAAATCCAACTCCAGGAATCCACTGTAACATCCGAGCCCGGCACGGTAGCTCCGCGGATTGTGAAGCCTCTCAGAACAGAATTCGACTCTTCGGAGCTGTGGAAGTAAAATCCCCTGTGACCTTCGGAACCGGAGCAATCGATAATCGTACTGTAGGGCCCGGCTGAGCTGCGAACGGTGATTGCCCTGCCTCTAAAATCGATGTCCCGGTTGCCGTCGCCGGTATAAGTACCCGGGGCGACCTCCACGATATCGCCGGAATTAGCGGAATCAATTGCTTGCTGAATTGTGGCAAAGTCCTCCGGCACGTAAATCGTGGCAGGGGACGAGTACAAATTAACCTCAAGATTGTCTATCAGAACGCCGGAGCCGAAGAAAATAACATAACAACTGCCACGGACCGAATCTATCTGGATGCGTTCGCTTGGCGACTCCAGTTCCTCTGGCGGCTCCAGTTCCTCTCGGGGCCCCCAGTTGACGCCGTCAGTAGAAAGTCGGTAGGCTAAATAGCCCGAGCCCGATGAGTCCAGAAGCCGCACATCAACCAGTAGTTCTCCGGAAATAGAACCCCTTGAATTTTCCGAACCGGGTGGGAAGCGATAACACAGATAGGCCGGATCGTCATTGTGGTCTCCGAATCCCAGTTCGCGTTGATCTGCTGTATCATAAAAGTACAAATACGACTGCATTGGAGGAAAGGCCCCTTGAGGCCAGAAAATGGAGTGAAAGTAGCTCTCGTTTTCAGCGTCATTATTGTCGAAATTTTCCTGGTATGTGTATGACCAGTCGGCCTTTACCGAGCTGGGAATCAAACAGACTGCTGCACTAACCAAAATAATGGCGGCAGTCCAAAACCAACTTGTTCCCGGCGTTCTCATTTATTTCGTTCCTTTTAGATTCCCAACAAATATTCTTAACTACTGTTGTTTCTTAAATTTAATGCTACTGGCCCCAATCCTCGGCGAAGGCTATAATCCCAATGTTCTATTTAAGTGAACCCTCCATTAACTGCACAAGCCATAAGATACCCGGGCTGCTCCCGGCAGCCGTCGGGTTCCCTGGTCTGCCCGGAGGTATAAATTCCTGACTAACTCTATCAACAGACTGGAGATACGAAAACTTCAGATTTCCTGTATTGCCCTGGTCAGTGGAGAAGGTGATTTCGTCAACTACGTCTGTTTCCATATCGATCTTATATACGATTCTGGCGTTATCACAAGTAAGCTCCACTTCGGCGAACTGACTGTCCGGCGTATGCCTGGTCTCGAACCGAATACGCTGTTCGGCGGCGTCCCGGCGAACCGTATCGATTGTATGCAGTCCCATCCAGGGCCTGCAAAATCCCTTGAAGAAGCTGCCGCCCCTGTATTTTTTCGCCTCAGCGGAAGCCGGCCCGCTTATATAAGCTTCTCTGTATTTATCGACTATACGCAGAGATCCAACCTGCAGCTTCAGCCAGGGGCCGTATTGTTTGCTGGTCAGATTGACAAACGGTATTCTTCCGGTGCCCGAAACGTCCTGTCCGTTTACCTGGCCCGCGACTCTGAAGTATGTCCAGCCGCGTTTATGCATTTCATCGCGGTTGTCAATGGTTTTTGCTGTGGCCGGCCAGTCCGACTGGAAGTAATCTTCTTCAAGGACGTTGTAATGACGGGTGACCCAGAGCTGATTGTCATCGGTTTTCTGGCCCTGAGCGGCAACAACCAGCAGGCCTTTGCCTCTGGGCGTTACATGCTTAATGTTATTTTTGCTTCCCTCGACCTGACAGATAAACTCGGTCATCTTAGGATCGTCCGTCGGGAGCTTTTGCACGCGAAGGTCACGGGACCACATGCGGTAGTTGTTAATGTGGAGGCGATTATTATTGTAGTAGTAATTTGCACGGTCGTCCTGCAATACCTGCCAGTACGATTTGTCGCCGGCCGAACCCGACTTTGCCCGTAGCATCATAGGGTCTGCCGGACTTTCCGGGAAATAGTACCAGAATTCCTGGTTGGGATTGCCGCTCTGGCCCGACTGGCCGATATACTGTGTGCTGGTCAGTGAGGGCTGAGGGCTTTCGACGCCCTTATTGAAAGGCCCTGATTTCATAACCACCGTACCGGCGGTTAAAGCACCGGCCGCGGTGAGCGATATAATCGCTGTTTTCGATGTCGCCAGACCTACGATTCCCGCCGTTAAACCGACCTTGGTCGCGGCAGCCGTGACTGATATTTGTGCCGCTGCGGCCTCACTTGGGGCTGTAATCTTACCGAACAGCACCAGGGCGGCCAGCAGAGTGCCCTTGCCGAAGCCGTTGCGCGAAAGCTCTCGCTGCAGGCACTTTTTCGCGCGTAAAAACAGCATGCGCGTACTAAATTCGCTGCATCCCATCGACTCGGCAATGTCCGAGTAGGGCATCTCGTCATAGCAGCGCATTACCAGCACGGCTTTATGCCGGGTCCTGAGCTTTTTCATCGCCGTCGAGACGATATTTTTCAACTCTTCGCTGACGAGATTCTCCAGCCCATCCTGCCGGTCTTGCATAGCGTTTTTTTGTTTCATACTGGAAATCGCCACTCTTCGTTGTGTCTGCTCGGTTCTATAATGATGCCTTAGCTTGTTAATGGCTATGCCGTACAGCCAGGGCCAAAACCGGTCTGCTTTTTTCAACTTACCTATCACCTTACACATCTCCAACAAGCTTTCCTGTACAATTTCCTGTGCTAAATCATCCTTCTGAGTCAGACGGTAAGCGTACGTATACAGGCGTGATCTCGCCTGCTTAGCCAACTGACCCAGGCATTGCCTATCGCCGCACTGAGCCCGTCTGATCAGTTCTATCTGGTCCAACTTCTGATCCATACTGGGCCCCTGTTAACACTATCGCATAAAAAACTATAAGTAAGTGCCACAACGGAGGATAAATGTAACGTTTTTTCCATAATTATGACAATTAATCACTACTACTAAATCCTGCTCTATATACAAGTGGACTTGCCGCTTTCCGGCAGAAATTTCGCTCAATTTTGCTTTTTGGATTTAGAGTTTGAATTTTTATCGGAGGCATATCTTGCTCCATCATAAGTACATCTTCAAACAAGATTTAGAAAAACTCTGCCAAGCAGGCGGATGACCCTTTTCCTATTGCGGAACTAAAATACTTCCGAGGACTACACGAAAATTGTAGCATTTTTTACGCTGAAATCAACAAAACTTACACAGGTTTTCAAATATTTCATGACAAAAATTCTGGCATTGAAAGTAATCAAGTCAATTTACTGAGTCCTATAATTGCCGTTATCAATTGATTATTCTTTCGGGCCCGGCTGTTCCGGCGTTATTTTCTCGTTTTTTTCCTACATGTGCGAAAAATATAGTTTTATATATTTTTTATTGCGAGTTTCCATTTGCAGCTTTGCTCAAAGCATCTGATCCGGACTATGGAACAAGCTGGGATGGTTAATGTACGGCGATATAATATTGCAATGATAGCGGCATAATAGTATAGTGTTGCCAAACAGACTTTCATAATGGAGATAAGTTAACATGGAAACTGTAGTGACGGTAAAAGAAATCAGGGGCCATTGCCCGACATATAAAGTTGGCGATTCCTTCGCTCTCAAAGCCGGATATCAGCTTGTAAGCGACATTCCCGTTTGCATGCACGCCCTGTCGGCTTTGATGCCTTATTATAACGCCCTGCGCGTTTCCGATCCCGCACAATGGGGATTGGATGGCAAAGAAGATAAATCCAAGGCCTATATTCAATGCCCGGACCCCTTCGATTGCACGAACGGCGGCACAGTCATTTTTGAAATATCCAAACAATGAAGCCAAAATAACCTTAAACTCGATTTGCCGGTAAAAAATGTCATAAACTCCCCTTGATTTTACCATCCAGCCCAACTTCGGCTATAAACCAGCGTATGTGTTTAGCCGACCTCTGGTATTCTCGACCATCCCCATCCCGATAAACGACAATCGGGATGAGGCTGCCACCCATTTTACATCTAATCTATTGGGATGGGGATGGCTTTTCCCTGGCTAAACACGTATAAACCAGCCGAAGCAAATCCCTCATTTTTGACTTCCATCGCTCTTTAAATCCGCTGATAATGTCCTTCAGGTCAGCTCCACAGAGAATCCCCGGCCGGTCTAACGTGAAATTTTTCGATGTCTATGTATCATCCCTAAAAAAGTTTTTTATAAGACTTTTTTATGGCAGGTTTCTGACAATTAAGTACAATTATCTTGATATTTGACCTGACGGAGTAGCGGTGATAAGTCTGCCGTATCGCGGCACGAGCATTTTAAATAAATATGTTGATTGCATTCCGGGGAAATCAGGCGTACAAGTACTGCCGGAAATACAGTATATATGCGAGTTCACATTGAAAAAACCGGCTATAAGATTTGAAAAGAATTGTTTGGCAAATCTCCGTTAATCTTAGTTGAAAAGAAAAGGAGCGAAATGATGAAAAAGATTCTGATTCTAACATGTATAATAGCATTGGTGTTACCACTCGCCCTGACGGGCTGTAAGAATGGAGCAAAGCAAAAAGCTGAATTAGAACGTCTCAGGGCCGAGCTTCAAAGCCTCAAAGCAGCTTTACAAAAAACCGAGAATGAAAGAGACGAGCTCAAGGACAAAATTGACATTGTTGCACAGGCCAGCGAGCGGTTACAAAATCAGGTCAATGACCTAACCAATACACGAGACCAGCTCAAGGAACAGTTCAGCATTGTTGCCGACTCGCGCGAACAGTTGAACAAACAGCTCAGCGAAGTTACCGGCTCGCGAGAAAAACTGCGAAAACGGATCACCGAACTTATCACTTCAAGTGAGCAGTTACAAAGTCAGATCGACGAACTCGCTAAGTCTCGCAACGCGATTGCTGCGGATGTACGGCAAGCCCGGGAACGAAACGACGAGCTTGCAACTCAGTTGACGGCCGAGATGAAAAAGGTTAGCCAGCTTCAAAATCAGCTAACCGTAACAAATAAAGACGAACAGAGCGAAGAAACCCGTACGGTCGAAGTCGTCGGGTACCCGTCCATCCATAGTTTCGATACTTCTCGCTCACAGATAAAGGCCGGGCAAAGCTCAACTTTAACCTGGTGGGTCTCCAATGCGGATGAGATTCGCATAGAACCCGGTATAGGCACCGTCAGCAGTCTGGGCTCAAAGACGGTTGAGCCATCTACGACCACTACGTACACCATAATAGCAACAAATAAGGTAGGAGAAAGTAGAGAGACACGCAGGATTGAAGTTAATTAAGCGCCTGTAATCGACGGTTATGATGCCACTGCTCCGCCGGTAAAGGACGAAGTTCCACTTCAAATTGGCGGATCTCAAATGCGGACAGATTTCGCCTCCAGCCAGGCCCGGATATGGTGAAGGTGGCACCAATTCTTCACAAAAGCTTTCTAAACTGTTGACTGTCAGGGCCATAGCGGCCAAAATGCACAGCTTGAAAATTGATCGAGGTTGTTTTATATGAAGATTTATCTGAAGCTGCTCCTGACGGCGATATTCTGGGGAGGCACTTTCGTTGCCGGCAGGCTCGTCGCCCAAAACGTCGGGCCTTATTCAATCGCATTTCTGAGGTTCGCCATGGCCTCAATACTCCTGATGTTACTGACGTGGAGAATCGAAGGAAAGCTCCCTAAGCTGAAAAAGTCGCAAATCATGCCTGTTGTCCTGCTCGGAATTACGGGCATTTTTATCTATAACATCATGTTCTTCAAGGGACTCAAAATAATCGAGGCCGGCCGGGCGTCGCTTATAATCGCAACATGCCCGATATTCATTACAATCTGCTCGGCAATTTTCCTCAAAGAGAAAATCAGCCCGGTAAAAGGTCTTGGAATTATCATCTCGGTATGCGGAGCGGTAATAGTCATCTCAAAAGGAAATATAAGCCGGATATTCCAGGGCGGCCTGGGCCTGGGCGAATTTTACATTTTCTGCTGCGTCCTGAGCTGGGTGGCTTACTCGCTGATAGGCAAAGCGGTTATGAACAACCTGTCTCCACTCGCGTCGGTATCGTATTCATCGGTGGTCGGAGCAGTCGCTTTGTCGATTCCAGCTTTTTTTGAAGGATTGGCCCGGAATATCGCAAGTCAATCCGCGATTGACTGGTTATGTATTTCTTATCTGGGCATTTTCGGGACTGTCATCGGATTTGTCTGGTATTACCAGGGCGTAGAACGTATCGGTCCGACGAAAGCTGGCCTGTTCATTAATTTTGTGCCAATATCCGCGATCTTGTGTGCTTTTTTTATTCTCCGAGAGCCAATTACCCTGTCGCTCGCGGCAGGGGCCGTATTGGTCATCTCGGGGGTATATCTAACCAACAGAACCGCTAAAGTTAAGGCAGCATAATCTCAGGAACCGGCCGAAATCACGATTAAAGTGCAGTTTTTCTTTCTTTTGCTCTTTTAGCGGATACCTTCTTTGTCTCGACTATTTTTATAGCCGGCTTCCGATATGTCGATTTTGGACATTTACCGGTCCAGCAATAGAGGCAGAGATTCTCCTTTGGCCGCCCGATGGCCTTGACCATATCATCTACGGTCTGATACTTGAGCGTTGTGACGCCCAAATCTCTGGCGATCCATTTCACCATTTGCTTGTATTTTTCAGATTTGTGGTCAATATATTCCGAAACATCCTCCAGGTCGTGCCCTTCAAGGTCGCGAATGGCTTTACGGGCGGCAAGTTCGTTAATCGAGCGTGTGGAAAGGTTGAACCTGCACGGAAACATCAGCGGGGGACAGGCCAGCCTTACGTGTATCTCTCTGGCACCGCAATCCCAGAGCTTTTTGATAGTGAAATTCTTGAGCTGCGTTCCTCTTACTATAGAATCCTCACAGACAACGATGCTGTTATCCTTGATGACTTCCTTGATTGGAATGAGTTTCATTTTTGCGATGAGGTCGCGTTTTGACTGCGAAGGCGGGGTATAACTTCTGCCGTATCCCGAAGTATATTTAACAAGGGGGCGTCTGAAGGGCTTGCCGGACTCCATCGCATATCCCAAACCATGGGCACACCCGGAGTCGGGAACGCCGGAGACCAAGTCGACGTCGATATCCTTGTCGTGTTTTGCAAGGTAGCGCCCGCATTTTTCCCTAACTATTTCTACGTTTATTCCTTCATAGTTCGATGCGGGGAAACCGGTGTATATCCAGAGGAACCCACAAATCTGGTCCACATCCCGGCTGCCCGGCCTTCTCTGTACAATACCTTCATCGTTTATCAGAATTATCTCGCCCGGATCAAGGTATTTTACAATCTCGAACTCGTTATTCGGAAAAGCCGAGGTCTCGCTCGTCACCGCCCATGCATCCTTTCGCCTGCCGATTACGAGCGGTGTGTATCCGCATCTGTCTCTTGCCGCGTATACACCGTCTTCATTGAGCAGCAGGAGTGAGCAGGAGCCTTCTATGGCATTAAACATCTTTTCTATACCGTCTATTATGTTGTTGCCCTGGCCGATCAGTTTTGCTACTAACTCTGTGGTATTGACGGTTCTCTTGCTTACCTCGCTGAAAGATATTCCTTTCTGCAATAGCTGATCGGCCAATTTTTCCGCGTTTTCGATGATACCGTTCGTTGCTATGCTGAATGGCCCGAATTTTGAGTTTAGATAAATAGGCTGTTCATCCAGATCGCTGATAACACCGATCCCTTTGTTACCCTTCATATATTGATAGCCGTCGTAAAGTTTCGCCTTGAACTGGCTCTGGCTTATATCACGGATCTGGCGGGAAAATTCATCTCCGAGGACTGCCATGCCGCCGAATTCCGTTCCGAGGTGTGAATGGTAATCCGTGCCGTAGAAGAGAGTTTCGACACAATTTCCCTTAGAGACTATTCCAAAAATGCCGCTCATTTTCCAACTCCTTTATGATGGATTTGACTTCACTCCTTTTGAGCGTTTTACTGAACTGCCCGATATCTCAAACTTTCCAAAGCATGAGATCCAATATTATAATACAAACATTCTTGTCTCTCATCAAGGAAAAAGTATTCCTTATTACAATAATGGGCAATATGCGTGCAGTTTTTCCGTAAGTTCCTAAAAAAAAGAAATTCGGAATGTGTTTTTTGTAACACTTTTTACGTTACTTCCATCTCAATTTGAGATTTTCTTCTTTTCGATTTGAAAATCGACAATCGGAATTCGGCGTTCGGCAATTTTTTTGGTATATTACTCAAACTGACCGATTCGCACTGTCATCCCTGCGAAAGCAGGGATCCAGGAAAGTAACGGTTTTATTGGATTCCCGCTCCCCGCTTTCGCGGGGACAAGTTTACACCTGCGAAAGCAGGTGCGGGAATGACAGATTGTGCTATGTTATTATAATTGAACGATTTGCTGTAGCATTCGACTCAAAAAAGGTCAGTTTGAGTTTATTACTCAAAAGCAAAGCTCAGCAATATGGAGTCATCGTGGTTCGGTAAACAGGATAAATGACATATCCTCGGTTTTACCGGTCTGGTCATGCAGGTCTTCCCATTGCCAAACGCCGCTGGGATCTACGTGTCCTGCGACGGCATCATCCTGGAACACATGCTCGTGGTTCGTCCAGCCCCACGGATGCTTGATAACCTTAGCGTTTGTGTAAACCGCCATTACGCTAAACCAATAGATCTCACCGACAGTCTCCTGGTAGAACAATTTGTCTTCGGGCAGCCGCACCGAGTAACGGAATACCGGCTCGTACCCCACCTTTGCCGGATCATTGGAACCATGAGGATGCTTGTCGTAGCCTACCAGCACTTCGTCATAATCAAAGATCTGATATTCCCAAATCTTCTCTCGCGGATGGCTAAATGAATTGTTCGACGTTGCCGGGGCATCCGTCCAGATCGATAACAAGAAATAGTCGGGCTTGATCGGCGGAGGTTCGTTTGGACACTCACACGCCTGGTATCCATACCCTATGTAGGAGCCCCACCATGCCGCAGCCGTCACCGGCGTTTCTGTATCACAGCGCCAATCGTCGGCAACGAGGCGTCGAATGGCAAGCCCTTGCTGCTGCTCGCTTTGCGTCGAGACTGAGAACGCCAGATCGATGTGGTCGCCTCCTAATGTATGACCACTCGGATATCTCACCCTGTTCCACACGTCAGTGTCAAAACCAGAAGGAAGATCCTCGCCCCAGGCCCAGACGGCACCATCGTTCCAGTGGTTCGGCGAAGTTTTCCAGCCGAACCGCGTCGCTATGGATCCGGGCGGGTGCACTATAAAGGCCTGAACGGCCAGCCAGTACACGGCCGGATTGTCCGACGTGCCCTGCTGGATGAACGCATCGTTCGCATCGATGGAAAAGTCGTACTTCCTACAGACTGAATCGCCAAAAGGCTGATAGTTCGGAGGCTCGAGCGCGGGCGCGTACCAGCCTTCCCTCAAGTTCTCGGCAGATATACTGGAACCATACTCACCGGTCTGGAACTGGCGAGTCCAGAGCAACTCTCCGGGCGTGCTGGAGCCGGTATTAATGGGGTACGTAGAGAGGCTCCTGAAAATACTCAGGGTGAATCTCATCGAGTCCACGCCGTTTCCGGGCGGCTGGTCTTCAAAGAACGAACTCCAAACGGTGATATCCGTCAGCGGGCCGGTTGTTGTGCAGGCAAAATCGTCCGCCACGGTTACCGGTGGCCAGGTTGGCGGGAAGTCCGCCGTGGCGTCAATGTCCAAACCTCTGTTGCTAAGGTCGGGCTGCTGAATCCGCTTGGTCCCGGCGTCGGTTCCGGCGGCCCCGGTTGCCATCGATTCTTCATCCTCATAGCCAGGCCAGTGCCGGTTGCCGGTAAACGGCTGCTGCCACTTGATGTAATTCGGATCGGTGTCCAGCTCGAAAGCCATGTCGTAGCCTTCCGGCTCCCCGCAGATCGCCGAATTCGACAACGGGGTGATAGTGTGTGGCTGCACCGATAAGCCCGGCTCAAGCTTACCTTCCAGGTCAAACGTTACTGCATTGTCCATCCAGGGCCACGGCCGGGTCTTCCATCCCCAGGTGAATTTCGGAAAAGTCCGATCCGGATAGACCGCCACGATACTGATCCAGAAGACATTGTCCATGGTTACATCATTATACTCGTCCTGACGGAAATACTCTCTCGGGCTCAGGTCGACAAAATACTGAAAGCACGTATCCGAGAACTTGTCGGGGAAATTGTCAATACCCACAGGCTCTTCGCTCACCCGGTCGGCAGAGACCTCAAATTGCCAGAGCAGTGTTTGCGGGTGACTGAAATCAGGATCGGCCTGCGGCAGAGCGGGAACGTTGCTCCAGAATCCGATCAGCCAGGAGGTTGGCCTGGCCTTCGGTGGATCAAACGAATCCCAATCTTCATACGAACCCCACCAGTGGACTGAAGTTATCGGCATAGTGCCGATACAACGGAAATCGTCGGCCACTATCTTGTGGAGCCGGAGCTTCGTTCCAGTAAAGGTCATGGAGAACGAAGATTCGTCCCAGCCGCAATAAACGGGTGTCGGTGAATTCGGGTCAATTTCAATAGGAGGCTGAGACCATTTCAAATTCTCAATCGGCGGTTTAAGCGGTGCCTGACCGATCTTAACTGCATAGTCCTCGACCTCACCATCCTGCGCGGACCCGGCAAATGACAGCCCGCCGGCAGTGCTGAACCTGAAGCGAGCGTATGTTGTGATATTGGGCGCCGCTGTAGGCGGGACCGTAAAGTTCAGCGAGTTAATCGTCGGGGGAAACGGTGCCAACGGCACGGCTGCGAAAACCTGGTCCCCGGGCTGGGCCCAACTGCCGTCACCGTCGAAGTCGATCCACGCATCCAGAAGCCCGGCGACAGTAGCTATCACGTTAACAGTCGCCGGCTGGCCTGGTACCAGTGCGGTGGTGAAAAAGACGCCGTCCTCATCGTCGCTGCCGTCATTATCATCGCCCGTGGCCGTTGAATTGGGCTGGCCGTTCACCTCTGCATCTACACTGAAACCCAGGGCCATAGACGGCACAATTACATGCCGGGCGCCATTGTTTGCCAACAGGGTCGGATAAGCCGTCTCGGGCGCATCGCCGAAGTCAAATGCTCCGTCCTGAGGCGGATGGGCCTGATGAACGTGCCAGAACCAGCGGAAGTCGGGCTGGCCTGCGTTGTTCGTATAGCGAAGAAGTGCCCGAGTTATCAGGAAATCATCAGGTAGAATCCTGAAAGGCTGAAACGGATGTATACCAGAATCGACGTCAACGAACACGTCAAAGAAGCTATCCGGGGGCAGTAGAACAGGATTCTTCTCGCTAATGATGCCCTTTTTATTGACCACCGGCGTCCACGGCAACTCCTCCTGCGCGCCATCGGCTCGCAGTTGCTCGAAAGCTTTGGGAACAGGGCCGAGATAAACCTCCAGTTCCTCCTGAGACATCCCCACCATATCCAATTGCACGATTTCGGTCTCGATGCCACCGACGGCAATTTCAGAAAGGTTGGAATCGTTGCGGATTCTGACTACCTGGGGATCCTTCTCGGGCGACCGGTCCTCCACCTCAAAGCCGGGGATGGGTATCGTCCCGCCGTTCAGCAGCCCCGTACGGACTTCAAAAGAGGCCGAGACAGGCCTGCCGTCGATAGTCCACCAGCCGACCAAATCAATGACAATATTATGACAGGTAACGTCAAAAAACAAGCCCAGATGGACAACATCGCAATATGTGTAGGGTTCGCCCGAGAAGTCAGCTCTGAAAATAAACGAATTCTGTTCCGGGTCACTGAGATCAGGTTGGATGGTATGTTTAAACTTGGGGAATCCGCCATCGATGTGGCTAATCAACGTCGGTGGTTGCGAGAAGCTTCCACCCGGCACACCCGACTTGATGCGACCCTCGATGTGGAAGTCATTGGCTATTACGCCCGGGATGTCGATATCCATATGGATATCTTGATTGAAGCCGGCCACTATAGCCCAGGCCTCCGGGCCGTGAGAAAATAATAAAGCGACCACGCTGACCATTAAAACCTTTAGCTTGAGTGTTTTCATAATCCGCTCCTTTCGAAGTATAGGTCCTCTTGCTCTGACTTTAATGCGGTACTCACACAGATGTAGGCCTTCTCACAATCTAATGTTCTTATATGGCACGGCCTTTGTCAAATCTTAATTTATCTTAAACATATGGTTATTTTGGTTATTTCCACGCTACGGCAATTTACAATTTATCTTAGTCGTAACTTTTCTTAGGGATCCTCTGAAATTCGTGAAGAAAGACTCATGACAGTTGTAGTTTTAGCGTAGATTTGGTATGTAAGTGAAACTTCAGTGTCCTGCTAATGTCGAAAGCTGTGAAGAACGAGCTATCTTCCGCCGATATGTACAAGACCAGTTATCGGTGTGTTTAATGTTACCCTTTTTCTGGAAAGAATTCTTGACTGTTCAAGGTGAATTTGGTAGGATTAATCGTACGGAGAAAAGTAAGCCTTTTCGCCGTATAAACGATATTAACAGTCGGAAATTCATTGTTCACATGGAGATCAAGTGAAAAATCGAGCATACAGAAACCCGCAGTTTGAAGTGGTTTTGTCTGCATGGGTAAACTTAGAGGCTGGCCTCTAAGGCATTTGCTCCCAGCATGAACGGGTGATTGACTAAGAGATATCAGCAGACCTTCGAATCATCCTCACGATAAGCATGTCTTGAAGTAATCACTATAAAAATACTCCTGAACGGGTAATAAAAAGGTGTGAGGTATAAATGCAAAGTGTCAATTTGAGGTTCGTTTTTAGGAGGTAGTGCAATGAAGAAGTCATTAATTTATGCAATAGTGGGATTTATTACGGTAGTGTATCTGCCATTCTCGCCTGCGGCAGCGGACGAGCAAGGCATCACAATCGACAACCCGGGCTTCGAGGATCCCGTATTGGACGAAGATGGTTGGAGCTGGCTCGACGTTCCGGGCTGGACCTGGGTGGGCGGCGAAGGCCCCGGCGTATGGTACGTTACATCTGCAGACTTCGAACCGGTGGTCGCGCCAGAGGGCCAGAATGTGCTGTATACCGAGAACGCTGTAGGTGACGCCGGCGGTGTGGCGCAGGTCTTGACCGAAACGTTCGCGGCCGACACAGACTACACGCTGACCGTCGAGGTGGGAAACTCGTACTATTACTACTTCTCAGGCTACAGCGTGCAACTCCTGGCCGGCGGCGTTGTTATTGCCGAGGATAACGATACGTTATGGCCGGAATATTATAAGTGGGCCACTTCGATCATTCATTACACCTACGATTCAGCCGATGCAGCCCTTGTGGGACAGCCCCTGGAGATTCGCCTGCTCACTCTGGCGCTTGACAAGGATAACCCTCCCGACGGCACTGTCGGAGTAGAGTTTGACAACGTAACGCTTTCGTATGGCCCCCCCAAAGCAAGGAATCCGGTTCCGGTTGATGGTGCCCTGCTTACGGAAACATGGGTGAGCCTTGCGTGGACGCCGGCAAGTTTTGCAGTTACGAACGATGTGTATATGGGCGATAATTTCGACGATGTAAGCAACGGTACAGGCGATACGTTCCAAGGAAGTCAGGATACTTCGTTTTATCTTGTCGGCATTACCGGAGGTGCTTATCCGGATGGTCTTGTCAACGGCGTGACTTACTATTGGCGAATCGATGGGATTAACGAAGCAAACCCGAACAGTCCCGCGAAGGGGGACGTCTGGAGTTTTACGGTTCAACCCAAGACAGCCTATAGCCCCAATCCGGCTGATGGCACCGAATTTGTCCGCCTGAATGTGGCACTAAGCTGGACAGCAGGTTTCGGAGCGAAATTGCACTATATAGTCTTCGGCGAAGATTTCGATGAAGTAAACAACTCTGCAACGGGTGTTCTTCAAGGTACTACAACTTACAATCCCGGCCCACTTGAACTGGCCAAGACTTACTATTGGCGTGTCGATGAGTCCGATGGCTTAGAGACAGTTAAAGGCCAAGTATGGAGCTTCACTACCGAGGGAGCTGTCAGCGGTCCAGTTCCGGCAGATGGAGCAGTGGACGTAAAACCCACGGTGGTTCTTAGCTGGGATGCCGGAGCCGTCGCCGCTTTGCATGAGGTGTACTTCGGTGCAGATATGGACGCTGTCAAGAATGCAACAGCAACCTCGCCCGAGTACAAGGGGCCAAAGGCGCTCGGTGAAGAGATCTACGATCCCGGTAAACTTACATTGAATACAACGTACTACTGGCGGATCGATGAAGTTAACGGCACCAATCCCGATAGTCCCTGGGCAGGCAAGGTCTGGAGCTTTACGACCGGCGATTTCTTTGTCATAGACGATTTCGAGGATTACAACCTTGACGATAATCAAATATGGTGGGCATGGAAAGATGGGCTTGGCTATGTTGCTCATGATAACGAACCGGCCTATCCGGGCAACGGGACCGGCTCGGCTGTAGGCGACGAAAGTACTTCTTCTTACACGGAGGAGACAATCGTAAATGGTGGCCTTCAATCGATGCCGCTCGTTTACGACAATAATAAGCAGGGCTACGCCAATTATTCAGATGCAGAGTTGACATTGACTGTCCAGAAAGACTGGACTGAGCAAGGCGTTGCCGAATTGTCGCTATGGTTCAGAGGCTATCCGGCATCTGTCGGCAGTTTCGTCGAAGGCCCCGCCGGCACCTATACGATGTCCGGCTCTGGCGCGGATATCTGGAATCAGTCCGATAAATTCCACTACGCCTTCAAGACGCTCTCCGGTACAGGCTCGATTGTAGCGAAGGTCGAGAGTATCGATAACACCAACGGTTGGGCAAAAGCCGGCGTGATGATTCGTGAGACACTTGATGCGGACTCGAAACATGCGATGATGGTCGTTACCCCCGGTTCGGGCGTTTCATTCCAGCGACGCCCCGAGACGGGCGCTGCCAGTGACAGCGACACGACCGGTGATATAATTGCTCCGTACTGGGTGAAGATAGAGCGTGACCTGGCCGGCAACTTTACGGCATCTTCTTCAAGTAATGGTTCTGCTTGGCAGATGATGGGTGTAGCGGAACCCATTCCGATGGGTACTAATGTCTATATCGGTCTGGCGGTGACCAGTCACGATACTGCTCAGACGTGCCAGGCGGTATTCACAAACGTCACGACTACCAGTAATGTCAGCGGGCAGTGGACGAGTCAGGACATCGGCATCGAGAGCAACGATGCAGAGCCGCTTTATGTGGCGGTCTCCAACAGCGCCGGAACACCTGCTGTAGTGGTACATAACGATCCGGCTGCAGCACAGATAGACACCTGGACTCAGTGGATTATTCCAGTGCAGGCTATTGCCGATCAGGGCATAACTCTGACCGACGTTGACAAAATAGCGATTGGCCTGGGAACACAAGGCAATATGACAATCCCCGGCGGCTCAGGTAAGATGTACGTTGACGACATTCGACTATATCGGCCGAGAGAGTCTGCGGAAGAGTAAACACTGCTTTCGCTACAATTATATGAGTATTTCGATCTTAGTGATCCTCTGAAATTCTTGAAGAAAGATTCAAGACAATTGTAGTTTTAGCGTAGATTTGGTATGTAAATGAAACTTTAGTGTCCTACTAATGTTGCTAAAACCAGGTATATGATAACTATTGAAAGAATATTGCCGTGAGACCAACAATAAAATTTTTAAGCGACCAGCTTATCCGGCAGATTATTTCCGAGGCAACCGACATACTTTGCACGCTCGGGGTCGAAATTCACAACAAAACCGTGCTGGACATGCTTTCGGACTCCGGCTGCACGGTTGACATGGAAAAAAGTCATGCCGTACTTACCAGTGAAATAATTGAAAAGACGCTGAAAACCGCCCCGGTGTCGTTTGGTCTTTACGATGTCGCCGGAAAGCAGGCGTGCGATTTGGCCGGCGATAACGTCTATTTCACACCCGGCTCGACCGCCCTGAATATTCTGGATTCTCAGGAAAGGAAAATGCGCAAGGCCGGCACCGCCGATTATGTCAACTTCGTAAAAGTGACCGAGCAGCTCGAAAATATCGCTTCGACGAGCACAGCGTTGATATCGGCCGATGTGCCCGAAGAAATTTCCGACAGCTACCGCCTGTATCTCAGCCTGCTGTACGGCAGCAAACCCGTGGTTACCGGCGCTTTTACAATCGAATCCTTTGAGGTGATGAAAGATTTCCAGCTCGCCGTGCGGGGCACATCTGCAGTTCTAAAAGAAAAACCTCTCACCATTTTCTCCTGCTGCCCCACCTCACCCCTGAAATGGAGTGAAGTTACCTCGCAAAACCTGCTGGATTGCGCAAAATATTTTATTCCCGTCGAGTTTATCGCCATGCCGCTGTCCGGATTCATCGCCCCCGTTACACTGACCGGAACCCTTATCCAGCATACGGCCGAAACTCTAAGCGGCATTGTCATCAGCCAGATTGCCAGTCCCGGCACGCCCATCCTTTACGGCGGCTCACCGGCCATATTCGACATCCGGCACGAAACCACTCCCATGGGCGCTATCGAGACCATGATGATCGACTGCGCATACAATGAAATCGGCAAGCACCTGAACCTGCCCACCCAGGCATATATCTCTCTGAGCGATGCCAAAGAGCTGGACGCCCAGGCGGGTCTGGAAAGCGGAATTGGTGCCGTACTGGCTGGGCTGTCCGGCATAAACAACATCTCCGGCCCGGGCATGCTCGACTTCGAAAGCTGCCTGTCTCTTGAGAAACTCGTGCTGGACAACGAAATCTGCGGCATGACATATCGATTAATCGCCGGGATCGAGCCGAAAGAGGATTTTCCGGCGATGGGAATATTCCGTGAACTGCTCAAAGAAAAACACCTGCTCATCTCCGAACATACCCGGCGTTACCTGAAAACGGAACACTTTTTCCCCGGCCCGGTCATCGACCGCGCCCGCAGGTCGCCCTTCGACTCCGCTCAGGGTGAAGAGAACCTTCATGCCGAGCGGAGACGAGGCACACTCGGCAAGCGGGCCCATCGTGAAGTGGAAAAACTGCTGGAAAATTATCAGCCGCCGGACCTGCCGGAAGATGTTAAAAAAGATCTGACAAAACTAATGACTAAAGAAGCCCGCCGCCACGACCAAAACAACCTGCCCGCTCTGCCCGAATGATTTGGCTGGCATCGCTACCAGCATAATTCCAAGCATTACGGTTGATAGACACAACAGACTGACAAAGCGTGTTGCAGCAACGGGCCGGCAGTATCATCCTCTTCCTGGACATATTAACTTTCCATTAATGTATTTGTGTTTTCATAGGCTAAAGTCTCCGCTTTGTGTAAGGCTCGAACCTTATCGGGCAAGGCAGGGCCGGGCTACACCGATTAGTTTTTAGTTTTGAGTCTTTAGTTTTTAGTTGCCAACTCAAAACTCAACATTAAGAACTCAAAACTAAGAATGGGTCCGGGTTTTGAGGAGTTTTCTTGTTGACATATTCTGTCAGCCCGATACAATCCTCACGATGCCATACTTCACGGAGGATTAATGAGAAAGCTTAAAAAGCTGTTGCTTGATAAGTTTTCTCCCGCGAAAGATATGGTTGTCATGAAATCCGCCCTATAGACAGGGTATAGTGGATGAGTTGCCAATACTTGAAAAGTTTCTCCGTAAGTCCCGGAAGGGACGCCTTACGGCGGAATCCCGAGTACTACGCTCTAAGTGTGAAGAAGAGCTGATTATGACAGAACTCAATAGCCGGACACATCCTCTGCCATGGTGGGCTGCAGGCATATTACTGGGACTCGTGCAGGTTTTGGCAATCGCCCTGGTCAAACCGATGAGTGTTTCAAAACAGTTTGTCGTTGCCGACG
>CAZSOR010000016.1:0-31717 GCA_964608395.1 uncultured Pirellulales bacterium | reverse complement strand
CAGGCTGGATTGTCCAGCTTGTTCACATCAGCTTCCTTGGCGCTGCTCATATTAGTCTCCAATTCTAACGGCAAGAGTGCACAGCCTTGTTTTTAGTCACTGTCAGCGTCGTTAATCACACACGCATCGGCCCAGTTGCCCAGAACCTCTTTCCCATCGAAAACGAGCATCAGGCAGTACACGTCCTTAAGCTCGATATCGATTCCCCTGGGCGGCGAGTCTTTTGTCATTTGGCCGCTGTCCCACAGAATCTTGTTTGCAAAAAAGTCCTCGTTATAAACCCTGAATCGCCCCTTTGCATCTTCTTTGGAGGATTTATCTATCGCAACAATCGCACTGAAACGGTCAGCGCGATTATTGACTTTGAACATCACGGCACATTTGCCCTTACAGCCAAATCCTTTCTCGAAAGTCTGGCCGGCAATCGTGATTGCTTCGCCATTGAATGCAGCATCATAAACCGGAGCATTGCCTGCCTTCCAAATATAGTAGAGGTCGCTCAGGTAAGTCTCGCCCTTACGCGTTACGGTGTATTTCTCAAGTGGCATCGGTGAAGGTGTGGGCAGAGGCGGTCCCGGCCTGCCTACCTTTATCATTTTGTGCTCATGCTGGCCGAGGTCATGGGCCGTGAAGGAATCATTGAATAAGCCGAGGTCCTTGCGTGCCCAAAGATCCCGCACAGGCTGATTACCCGAAAGACCTATCTTGTCCCATTGTACAGTAATGCTCGCCTTTTCCTGTTTCTTATTCAAGAGCAAGACGGCTGTTGTCCCATCCGCCAGCGGCTTGTTGTAAACTTCACAGCCACCCTTATCGAAGATTTTGTACCCCTGTATTCCTCGCCGGTCCTGGTTAACGGCGATAAGTTCGCGGGCAGTTAAAACCTTTCTTACATTTTCACTCATATTCCGCAGGTCGTTGCCTGCCATCAAGGGAGCGGCCAGAATACACCACAGGCTGAAATGGGCCCGATCGCCAATATCCCTGAGGTCACCTTCCAGACCTTTAAGATTGCCTATTTGCAGCATGTCCGGATCGTTCCAATGGCCGGGCCCGGCAAACTGCCACAGCCCGTTAAAGGCCGGGTGAATGGTCCTGTCGCCGGCCGAGGTTTCAGCACAGGCATAAACTGAATCCATCCATGGGTAGATGTCATTCGAAGTCCGCCACAACTGGGCGTATTTTTTGCCTCCCCAGGCCCAGGCGGCATTACCGAAATCGGAGATACTCAAAACAATCGGCCGGCCAGTGGCCCGGATATGCCTGCGAAAAATAGCATAATCCTCCGAACTCATCCTACCATTGCTCTCGGCGAAACAACTATCCATCTTGATATAATCCACGCCCCACTCGGCGAAGGTCTCCATGTCGATTTGTTCATGGCCCAGGCTCCCCGGCAATTGCTGGCAGGTCATTCTCCCGCGGTCCTGATAAATGCCATACTTAAGCCCCTTGCTGTGAATATAGTCACCGATTGCTTTCATGCCGCCCGGGAATTTCCCTAAGTCTGCAACGAGGCGGCCGTCCTCATCCCGCTCGCTTGCCATCCAGGCATCGTCGAGAACCAGATACGTGTAGCCCGCATCCCGCATGCCGGAAGTCACCATTGCATCGGCAATTGCTTTAATCTTTTCCTCGTTAATATCTTTTTCAAAAGCATTCCAACTGTTCCAGCCCATCGGAGGTGTCATGGCAAGATCCGAATCCGTATTGAGTGCCTTGGCCAGACCGTAGCCGATTAGCGAGTAATTGGATGCCGAACCGTTGTAATGACAGTACCAGTGGCCGCCCAGGCTCAAATACTCATCGTTAAGCTGCTTAGTCGGCAGATGGTTATCTTCAGTATTCTTAATACCTTTTTCCCGCTTCTCGTTCGAGTAAGCATCGCTCATACGGCGAAGTTCCTGAAGGCGAGTGTCCCAGAAGTCGGCAGTCGGCACAAAGTTAACATTTTTCAGCGATGGATCATCAGCTACAGCCTTCTGGGCTTCGCGGAATTTCATCATGGCAACTGCTTCGCGATCATCTGGATTCTCCGCCCTTTTTGACATTTCATGACCACCGACACCCAGTTCGCCAATTACAATCGGCATGTCGGGCACATCGAGGTCCTTACGCAGGTCGCGAAACATGGCCGCGAGATTGTGCGGGTAACGATCGATGAGACCCATACCGACGCGTTTGCCGTCCATTTGGAGATGCCACTCGCAGAAGTCATTCCAACCCTGGAACCAGGCCATGCCGACAATCTCATAGCCCTGACCTTTATACCCAGGAACAACATCTTCCATGTCTGCCAGGCACTCCTTTATCTCGGCAACCATTTTGCGGTAGAAGATGCCGGGTTTCAGGTGATTGTCTCGTTTGAGAATCCGCTGCTCATCCCATGTCATCTCGCCTGCGCCCGGCGAGCGAAAGTCACACCAAACACTCTTGCCGCCCCATGCGGTTTTAATCAGCAGAACGGGCTCTTCATACTTTTCACTCATAATCGTGCCGAACATCAGTTCAGGACCGATCTCGTTTTCCCCGTATCCCCAGCCAACAGTAAGGGGACCCGTTTTTCTGTCTTTTGCTTTCCAATATATGGTCACATCATTTCTGATCACCCAGGATCCATCAGCGTTTTTCAGCTTCTTCAGCAGATCACCATATTTAGGATGTTCGCCGAGGTGATCAAGGCTGCGAACCTGGCCATGGCCTTCCATGTTGGACTGTCCTGCCAGAATAAAAACCTTTACCTTTTTTTCAGCAGCCTGAACCTGCAACGCAAGTCCTGGGAGCATGATGGCAAATGCTAATGTCCAAAGTGTTTGCATAAACCTTCTCATTGTTTTTTCCTTTGAGCCTGTCATTCCTTGATCACATATCAGCTTGGATTTCCCATTTGTCCTCATGGACAGGGTACCTGCATACTTCGAAACTATATGATACTATAATAAGCTGTCCGATTCCAATGCATCTGATCAATCTTAAAGCCAGATGTCTTAGCGTAAGATTCGCAATTCCACAAACTTGCTCAAACTCCAACGTCTTGCCCACTTGTGGCGCACAACATCATCGGACGTTATGCTCGGCTGTTCAGCGAGAGAAAAACTGATGCTCGGCGGAACCGTTGGAGAGAAAAATATTTTATATCTCAGACAGCCACTCACCAAATGACACTGTTTACCTTTGAAGAGCTCAAAGTCAAACACTAAAAATCCTTGTTGCCACAAATTTTTCCTGATACATCTTCATTTCCACCTATCAGCCACGCTTCGTAGCTTATCTGAACAGCCCTTCGACTTCACGATGCATTATAATGGACATCGTGAATCTATCTATGTCTTGGACAATCGTAGTGGTGGCTAATGGCAACAACTGAGTGAACAGAGAGGATGGTTCTTCATTTACACTGACCGTAGCTGAATCAAGTGCTGTATGCATTTCAGTACAATACAAGCTTTTATGCTGGCTTATGAGAAGGATTTTTAAGAAAATGGATACACCTGATTAACGACAGATCATATTTGAAAAGGAGATGGTTATGAATCGTCGTGATTTTCTGAGACTTACCGGGATTACCGGGATGTCATTTTTGCTATGGCAGACAGATCTGGCAGGACGCTCACGCAGGAGAAAGCCCAACATTGTTTTTCTGATACTGGATGAGCTTGGGTATTACGAGCTGTCTTGCATGGGGCACCCAATAATGGAGACGCCCAACATTGACAGGATTGCGGCCGAGGGTATGAGGTTCACTCAAATGCTTGCCGGAGCACCGGTTTGCGCACCTACTCGCAGTACCCTTATGACAGGCAAGCACATGGGGCATACGTCAGTTCGCAGGAATCCGGGGCACGAGGCACTTCGAGCCGATGATGTTACCGTAGCGCAGGTCCTCAAGAAAGCCGGTTACGCCACCGGCGGTTTCGGTAAATGGGGCGTTGGCGGACGCGGCACAACCGGCGTACCCGAAAAGCACGGCTTTGATGTATTCCTGGGCTACTACGATCAGGTTCACGCTCACACGTTCTTCCCGGCCTATCTGGTCAGGAACAGTGAAGAGGTATCGTTAAAGGGCAATTCAGGCGCCCTGTATGAAGGCGAAACATTTTCACATCAGTTTATCTTTGAAGAGTCGATGAAATTCATTCGCGAGAACAAGGACAGGCCGTTCTTCTGTTATTGCCCCTGGACACCGCCGCACGGGGCGTGGGGGCTGCCAGAGGATGAATCCTCCTGGCAGAAGTACAAGGACAAGCAATGGGATGCCGGCTACTCGGTCAGGAAAGACGAGGCCCAGCGGTATGCGGCAATGGTCAACATGATCGACAGGCAAATCGGCCAAATCATGGACATGCTCAAGGAGCTTAAGATTGACGACAACACGATAGTGTTCATCTGCGGCGACAACGGAGGTAATACGTATTTCGCCAATAAGACGCACCCTCATGGTTTCTTCGGTCCGAATGTTGATCCAAAGACCGGAACTGTGTTCCGGGGCCGTAAGGGCTTGCTATATGAAGGTGGCTTGCGTGTTCCGTTTATCGTACGATGGCCCGGTAGGATAAAATCGGGCGCTGTTAACAAACACTTGGGATACTTTCCAGATATCATGCCGACGCTGGCGGAACTCGCCGGGGCCGACTGTCCCGGTGATATCGATGGCATCTCAATACTTCCGACGCTTCTCGGCAAAAGAGCTGCCGGGCGTACGCAGAAGAAGCACGAGTATCTATATTGGGAGTTCGTGGGCCAGACTGCGGTTCGCTGGGGCAATTGGAAGGCATACAAACCCCGTAAAGGTGATTGGGAGTTGTACGACCTAAGCAGGGACATCGAGGAGCAAAACAACGTGGCGGCACAGAATCAGGACACGCTCGCTAAGATGATCAAGTTTGCAGAACAATCCCATACACCGCACGTTCCCGGCGAGATTCTCGATGAGCAAATGTGCATGAAGGATCACACCAAGGCGAAGAATCCTAGACTTTCCGAACGCCGCCGATGAATCCATAGGTCTGGCATGGCATGTGTTTCACCGAAGGCCACCTAAATAAAACAAAATATCCAAAATAACCAAAGGGTTGATAGCTTGATAGGGTTTTCAGCCTTAAGTTTTTGACGCCGGTCATTGAAGACGATGGCGTCCGATATTTTTTGTGGAAATTGCGTCATCCCAACAAAAAATAACATTTTTTAGGACTCGACTTGGACAAAATCAGTGTTTGTGGTGTCATTTTGGCCTCATAATGTCACCGTGTAAAACCCGGCGTTTATTAGCTCCTGAAAAATGTGTTTTGTTACTCTTCTACAGCTTCTGTTTGCAACAGTTTTGCTCGCCACTCTTTGGCCTTTTCCGGCTTGTTCCAGGCTTCGTAGAGATCGATCAGGTTGTGCCACGACTTTATTGTGTGCGGATGGGCATCACCCAGTTTGAGGCGGCGGCCTTCGATAGTTTAACGTAGCAATGGTTCGGCTTTATCCACCATTCTGTAGGTTATTCTTGAACTCTGGAATTCCAGATTATATCATAAGTGATTGATACAAAGATCAGTTCGATCTTTGATCAGCCCATATTAACAAGTATAGTCAAGGATTTTCAAAGATGTATATAAATCACCGAATCATATTTTTAATCATGGCCTGCTTCTTAGTACGAAGCCCTCTTAGTGCAACAGTAATTGAACCTCTCGTATGTGTAGTTGACTTAAATGTTGGTGATACACATCAAATAACTCTACACAATGGTGATAAGGCAATAGTGACGCTTTTGGAATTAAGCGAAAAACGCGATTCGGTCCGTAACGCAGTGCGCATGGCGCAGGTTAAAGTAAAAATCAATGGGCAAAGGGCAACGCTAATCTCATCGACATATCATCTGCCGACGGCCATAGGCGGCGTCCAGATCGATTGTCCGATCACAAAAGGCTACATACAGAACAGTAGTAAAGCCAACGCCTGGGGTTTCGATAAAGATGCCCGCCTCCGACTCTGGCCCGCCGACTCACCATGGATTCGTCCTGACACATTTATCTACCCGGTAAAACAGAAATGGTTTGCCAGCGATACCCAAATGGCCAACGTTCCCTGCTATGTCAACGCCTGTGATATACCTGGCCAGAAGAGTATCTACTATCATTACGGCCTGGACTTCGGCGGTTCGGAGGGGATGGTCGAGGTTATCGCTGCTACAGACGGGTTGGTTGTTTCGGCAGGAGATCACGTACTCGAGAACCACAAAGATACACCAGTCAGACCGCGTTACGACGTGGTTTACATTCTCGACGATCGCGGCTGGTACTATCGCTATAGCCATCTCCAAATGATTGCCACACCAGTAATTCCGGGCAAGCAGGTGAAGATGGGGCAGCGCATCGGGCTTATCGGCAAGGAAGGTGGCAGCGGCGGCTGGTCGCATTTACATTTCGATATCAAGTGCCGGCAGTCTTCGGGTATGTGGGGCACACAGAACGGCTATGCATTTATCTGGCAAGCGTATCAGCAGCAGTACAGCCCTGAGATTGTAGCAGTGGCCAGACCTCATCATTTGGTCTATACTGATGAAACAGTCCAGCTTGACGCTTCGAAGAGCTGGTGCAGGACAGGGCAGATTGCTAAGTACGAGTGGGCATTTTGCGATGGAAACAAAGCGAAAGGAGATACTGTCAAGCGCACGTATGAGCGAGCGGGCCAGTACAGTGAGGTTGTGAAGGTGACTGATTCGGCTGGTAATGTTGCATATGATTTTGCGGTGGTGTATGTAATCGACCGCAAACAACCTGAACGTGTGCCACTAGCAATCCATGCTAATTATTATCCCACGTTTGGGCTGAAGGTTGGCGATGAGGTAACGTTCAAGGTACGTTCCTTTGCGACACAGCATGGCGAGGAAATATGGAATTTTGGTGATAGAAGCGCCCCGGTGAAAGTGCAATCCGATGGCAACGCGAACCAGCATAATCCAGAGGGCTATGCTATCACGCGACATCGGTATCAGAAGGCCGGGGATTACATCGTCACGGTTAGGCGCAACGATGAGCATGGGTACGAAGCGGTCGGACACCTGCACGTGCGCATTGATTGACAATTACCATTGCAGCAATCACAAATTATAACGGGACTTCTACTCGTATTGCATTAGGAGAATTAGAAAGGACAGTCATGGTAAATCAGGAACTCACGCGTAGGGAGTTTGTTGGTGGTTCACTGGCGGCGTCGCTGCTGGGGGGTGTGCGTGACGAGTCTCAGGCGCATGAGGATACAACTGGAAGAGCAAAGTACGGACTGTTCTGGGGCGACTTGCACAACCACAACGCTGTCGGTTACGCCAAAGGGTCCTTGGAGCGATCTTATGATATTGCCCGTAACCATCTTGATTTCTTCTGTTTCACAGGACACTCCCAGTGGCATGATATGCCCAAGATGCCGCAAAACAAACATCTAAAGTGGGTAAGAGGTTTCGAGGTGATGAAGAGTAATTGGCTAAATGTCAGGCAGCTCGCCAATAAATACTATGAACCGGGTGAATTTGTCCCTTTTATTGGATATGAATGGCACTCCGGCTCATGTGGCGATGTCTGTATCATTTTCCCCGGCTCCGAAGCGGAACTTGTCTACCTAAACAGCATCAAGGAATTTCAAGAATTTGCTCGCGACCGGGGTGCTATACTCATTCCCCATCATCCCTCATACAAGCAGGGCTGGCGAGGACAGAATTGGAATGTATTGGATCCGACCGTCTCACCAGTTGTAGAGATTTTCTCTGAGCATGGCAATGCCGAGTCTGATCGTGGACTTCATCGTTATATTCGTCACAGCATGGGTGGTCGTTACACGCAGAACACACTGCAACGACTGTGGCAGCAAGGTACTCAAGTGGGAGTCGTGGCCAGCACCGATGACCATCTTGGATACCCAGGTGCGTACGGTGAAGGTCTCGTTGCCGCCTATGCCAAGACACTCACACGTGAGTCTATCATGGAAGCTCTTAAAGCGCGGCGGGCTTATGGTGTCAGCGGAGATCGAATTGAATTGGACTTTCGTCTTAACAGTAACTGTATGGGTCAGACCATTCCTGCAACAGTAGATCGCAATATCCATATCAAAGTAAAAGGCAAAGACGTGATCGACCGCGTCGAAGTGCTACGCAACAATAAAGTGATTCATCGTGATCACCCCATCGACCGAAACATCAGAGCATCCAGTTGGAAAAAACCTGTTCTCTGCCGCATCGAATTCGGGTGGGGGCCGTGGGGAGATTTAAATATGGCACGCATTTGCGACTGGCAGTTCAGAGCCGTTGTAAACAATGGAAGAATACTTTGCGTAACTCCTTGTTTTCAATCAGGTCCCTTTGATGAAAAACGGCGTAATAAAATTACGACGATTGACGATAGAAGCTGTGAGGTCGTTTCCTATACTTCGCGTATGCAGGCCTATGAAGAGAGGGCAACTAATGCCATAATCCTGAAAATTCAGGGTGTCCCCAGAACGGAGTTGAAGATTGCAGTGATTCGGCCTACCAAAATGACCATTGCAAAATCACTCGAAGAGCTCGCGGAATCCAGTGACATTGAATTCACCGGACCTTTTACTTCGGAATCCATTCTATTACATCGAGTCGTCTTTTCCGAAAACTATAGCACTGATTTCAGATTAATGGATAAGCAGGAAACAAGAAGGACTGATTGGTACTATGTTCGGGTGGTTCAAAGCAACGGCAGCATGGCCTGGTCAAGCCCAATATGGCTTGAGTCCAGTTCTTAATACGACTTATTTACTGTAAGGCAAAATCAATAAAAAAGTTATTATAGAGATAACATTATGAATGCTTTAAAGAGATTTTCGAATGTCGCAATAGGCTTCTTCTTCATGACCTCAATTGTCGTTCAAGCGCAACTCACGGTAAGTGAGAATGGGCGCTATCTGAAGAATCCAGATGGATCACCCTTTTATTGGTTGGGAGATACGGGATGGGCACTTTTCCAAAAAATTAATCGGGAAGACGTAGAATTTTACTTTGAAACTCGTGCTCAGCAGGGATTTTCAGTCATACATGCGGCTGTTTATAACGTTAATCCTTTTGTCTTGCCCCCCTTATCGAATGTTTATGGGGACAAGCCCTTCATCAACGATGATCCCCGACAGCCCGATATCACTCCGGGCAATAGTCCCGATGATTCTACGGAGTATGATTACTGGGATCACGTCGAATATGTTATTAATACAGCAGCGGCGAATGGACTGTATATCAACCTTTTGCCAATTTTTGGTGTTGCAGAGGGAGAAGGCTACAACTTTCTGACGCCTACAAACGCCTATGATTATGGGAAATTTATTGGCAAACGACTTAAGGATCATTCGAATATAATTTGGTGTATGGGAGGAGATGTCTTGGCAGACAACGATATACGTAAATCGGTGTGGAATCTCCTCGCCAAAGGTGTAACCGAAGGGGTAGTCGGCTCGGAAGATTATAGCAAAACCTTCATAACCTATCATGTCCGTGGCGGACGTTCGTCCTCAGAATACTTTCAGGGTGCACCATGGCTAGATTTTCACATGCTTCAGACATGGGCCTCATTTACCAAAATATACGATGCAGTCACCTCGGACTACAATCTTAAACCTGTAAAACCAATTCTCCATGGCGAAGGCGCCTATGAGGACGGCCCGGAATATCCGACGAAACCCATTACCCCGCTTGTGATCCGGAAACAAGCATACTGGGCCATATTCGCGGGAGGCTTCCACACTTACGGCAATTCTAATGTCTGGAATTTTGGAACCACTCCATTCTACGTTTCGCAAGATTGGAAGAAGGCACTGAGCTCTACGGGCGCTAACAATCTAACCGTGTGCAAGGCCTTTTTTGAATCATTTGAATGGTGGAAATTTGTCCCTGATCAATCCATTGTTGTTAAAGGTACAGGCAGTGGTGACACGCTGAATGTCGCAATGCGTTCCTCAGCTAGTGATAAGATTATTGTCTATATCTCGAGTGCGACCTCTGTAACAATTGATATGAGTAAAATCACTCCGCATTCCTTATACACTGTCACATGGGTTGATCCCCAAAAGGGCGTAAAAAATGAGATAGGTAACTTTAAAAATACCAACACAAAAGTATTCTCAACACCTAAAGGATGGGAAGATGCACTACTTTTAATTGAAGCTAATACATCAAAATAAGGAGTTTAAGAAATTGACTTTAATCCCCTGGTTGAAGTTCCCGGTCATAGATGGAGGCATAACCACCCCCGCGGTTGTGTGCAACCCATAATCGGTAATCCAGGTCCTCCCAAGCCACCAGATATCGTTTGCCCATTGGCTCTGATATAGTAACGATGCCAACAGCATCCTTAACGAAGCTTTATAAATTTAAGTTTTTTCTTTATTGACTTTTCATTTCACTGTAACTTAGGCGACTGCAAGAATCGACAACAAACGTATCTAATGTACATCATTGGGAGAATGACCATGGGACAGAGGTTTTTAGTTTTTATTATTACCGTTTCTACGATATTTATTCCTGTCTGTATGGCAGAACAAAATAGAGTGGGTAATACTCCAAAACCGACAAATCCGTTTAATGCTGAGATCCTGCGAGATCAGTGGGAAATTCCCCATGTGTTTTCCGAAAGTGATACCGGAGCTATATATGGATTGGGTTATGTAACTGCACAGGACCGTGCCTTCCAGATGTTTTACAACTTGCGGATCATTCAAGGGCGACTGGCAGAGGTCCTTGGAGATGTTACCCAGATTAATCGAAAAACCACCGCCGTTCAGAATGATAAAAAGATGCGTACATTTGGCTTTTATCGCGTGGCACATAACGTGGCAAAGAACCTTGATTCTCAAACTGTCACGTTGCTGGAGGCTTATTGTGCGGGAGTGAATGATTATATAAAAAAGAATCCAGATAAACTCAGCCATCTATTTGGCAAATACAACCTCAAACCGGAAGCCTGGACTCCGGCTGATTGTATAGTTTCCTGGTGGCATGTTGGACAGTTCTTCGGCACTGATGGTACTCGTGAGTTGATTGCTTGGCGTAACCAGACAGGCAGGGGTAGAGCCATGCCGGAGCGAGACGGCCGCTCTACACAAAGCAGACGCCCTATGAGTCCGCCGAATATTAAACCCGACGATTCAGTAGCAGTGGTTCAACGCTCTGATGTTTCTCAAGGGTGGATTGACAGGGTCAATACCTATATGAAGGCACATGGATTCGATCAGCAATCTGAACAACGGAATAAAGAAGTTCCTGAGACTCCAAAGTTTAGTCACGCCTGGGTCATTGGTAAAAAGAAAACTACTACCGGCTCGGCCATTCTGATCAGTGATCCACAGACACCGGTTAATAATCCATCACTGTTTTATGAATACCACATTAAAGGTGCGACCTTTAATGTAAGAGGTATAGGTGTACCAGGATCACCTATCATCCTCATTGGTTTCTCAGACTTTGTGGCATGGGGAGCAACTGCACTGGGAGCCGACCAGGCTGACCTGTTTCGATTAAAAACCTCCCCAGATAGGCCCAATCAGTATAACGTCGATGGCCAATGGAAACTTATGAAAGTCCGGCAGGAAATAATTAAAGTCAAGGAAGATCATGACCAATCGATAACTATTCGCGAGACGCAGTTCGGGCCGGTAATTACGCAGTTTGCATTTGCTCAGCCTCAAGACGGTCAAGTCGCTGTAAAACGAATGCCGATCTGCGAAACGGATCGTGATACTATTCAGGGCGCTATTGCAATAATGCGTGCGAAAAATGTTACTGAGTTCGATAAAGCCCTTGAAGGATGGCGTTTCCCAAGTATTAATAGTGTATTTGGCGACAAAGACGGTAATATCGGTTTCCGAACAGCCGTCGCCCAGCCATTACGGTCTCCAGGAACCACGGATTTGAATATCGCCCAGGACGGCACTACAGTAAAGAACGATTGGCAGGGAATCGTGCCCCATGACCTGATGCCTAATGTGCTCAATCCCGAAAACGGTGCCCTCTTCTCAGCCAATCACCGGGCAATTGGTTCATTTTACCACGTACCTATCGGTAATTCCACGGGTTCACAGGGTGATACTGTACGCTCGTGGCGTCTACGAGAGTTGATCGCCTCCAAACATCTATTCACACCGCAAGAGGTTCTCGATATCCACTATGACACGGTGAATCCTTCTCGTCGAGACATTGTCGAGCTTGGCTATTATCTTCGTGATAAACAAAAGGCAGAACTTTCCGGGGCGACTCTTAAGGCTTTGAAATCCCTGGAATCATGGCACGAACAAGGTTGTCACATGGACAATCGAGTCAATGGTACGGCATTGGCGTCTAACATTAATACAATGTTCCGAATGATGAGCACAGAACTTGCTTTTGACTATGGGGGTGGACAAACTGGTCTTTGTCGTTTTCTAAGTACGACAATCAACCGTCTTAAACAAAATTCGCAAGTCAAGCTGAATTCCAAAGAGATACAGTATATCGATTCTGTTCTGTCAAATGCCTGGCGAACAACAGTACAACAACTTGGATCGGATCCTGCAAAATGGAAAACGCAATACCAGCAATCCATTATACGGCAGAAACTCGGTTTCTTCAAGAGTCTTGACGGTTTTGGCTCACTCGATAGTAAGAATGATATCGATATGCCACCACTTTATTGTACGGATGGTAATACAATCCTCTCACAACAAAGCCAAAGCTACACACAGTTTGTCCCTATGCACAATCCTGACCTGGCAATGACAATCCTGCCGATCGGTCAGTCGGAAATCTTCGATAGCACAGGATTTGCTAACTTTAAAGACGATTGGGCTCGGGGCAAATTACATCCTGCACCGCTGTCACGAGAAGCTGTGGATAAGATCGCCAAATATCGTATCACATTAAATTTCACAGCAGAATATCAGAAACCAGACGCGGAAGCAGAAATTGGGAACTGACGTCTGATATTGTCTAAACAAACCTTAAACGCCAAAATTATCGAATTTAACATCAGCAATTCCGTTACATGTCTAACGGATATTAATTTTACTTCGATAGAAAAAGTATACTTAGAACTGCGGCGAAATAACTGCAAAAGCGAGTACAGCGAAGGCACAGCTGGGCATTTCGAAAAGAGGCGTAATGCTACGAATACAAAGAGAGTTGGCAGTTTAAAAAAGTTGTTAGTTCTTTGTTTTTTACCTCGTTCATTGAATACGTCTGCAAATTTTAACATTGCCATAAGCACCTTTAATTAAAACACTTATGAGTAGGCATTTCTCAGAAATGGGCAGATGAGTGGTTGTATAGTTGTAGTCGAGTTGTAGGAATTTTGCGTGTAAAAATTGGGCCATTTTCACGTTGCTATGTCACTCGTCTACAGCTTCCGTTTTCCGACGTTTGTGAGCGAATCTCTTACTGTCTTTTTACAATATAAAGTTGCTCAATACCAGATTCGCTTGTTGAGAGACATGATACCACGGTCGCTCGCATTTATGATGATCTCACAATATCACGCTAGGTTAGGTTAGATTAGATTATGTTATATTATGGTAAATAATGTAAACTGTCATCATTTGCCGGGTCGTCGAACACCATATTGCCAGGCAATGGTCCACCGTTACCTTGATTTACAGCGACGATGCCGATGGGGTGTCGCCCTCCATTGAAGTACTGACTCGTAGCAAAGCGCAGGCTTGGCAGTTGACCGGCAGGATCAAGTATAGCCAGGGCCAAAATATAGCGGCCCGCTGGGATAGTGAGCTCAAAATCACCGGATGCCGTATAGGTTTTGGGCGCTGTTGTCCAGCCCGGTGTACCATCTATCCAGTTCTTATTGGGTTTGTGTTCAGTCCGTCTGCTGGTGGGCGACCATTCCGGGGCGGTCCATCCGTCACCGGGCAGCCAGTGGCGAATGTCTGCCTCGTCAAAGGTTTGCTTCCATAACACACTACGATTACCCGGATTAAGAAGGGATACTTCGAGCGGCCAATCATAGTAAAACGGTGCTGATCCCACATTTCTAACGTGGAGAACCACGCGCAGAACTCCTTTTGTTACGGAAGGACTGAAGGCTACTTTATCCAGAATAAAGCGGTACCCAAAAGCCTGTTGAATGAGATCCGCACCGGCCCGCGTTGCTTTATTGGAGGTATCGTAGTTTTCAATCCACCGAAGCTGTGTGCAATGAAGCCAGCGGATTGAATTGATGACGAAGTTTCGGTGTATCGCCTTCGCGACACTGTCCGTGGGATTGGGACCGGGTTGGATGTCGCCATTGCCCCAGTTGTAGGCGACCTCTCCGCCGATATAATTCTCCAGATAGCGGCCTTCCGCAGCGTTAAGCTGAGCAATGGTGTTGCCATGGCTCCACATCTGGTCATAATGTGCCCAGGAATCCCAGTATTCTCCAAACGGTTGCGATTGAAATATTTCCCAGTTACGCCGTACAGACACGAGTTTATTCTTGAATGCTTTTGCACAGGCATCGGCAACCAATTTCTGGATTTCCTTCGTGGCGAAGGGTTGTTCTTGCTCGCCCCATTTGCCGAATATGCCAAGCTCCAGAAAGGCCACTCTTGGATCGGTGTCCCAGAGGATTCCCAATCGTTCCACCAGCCTTACGACCCGCTGCTGAAATTGCTTGCTGGTATAATCATCCGGCGTCATATCGGCGGGCCAGTATTTCCGATTTCCGCTCCAATGCAGATAGACCCTGGGGATGACCTTGATGTTTCGTGATGCAATATCGCCCCACATCTCATCTGTCACCTGGCGAATCTTATCGATGCCATCGGATTCATTATTCTCGATTTCGTTCCACTTGATATAGGTATGAACCAGGGTGGCCCACTCGTGGTCATAAATTCCCCGAGTGGTAAAACCCTTCAATGGGTTTCGCAAGGCTTTGTCATAGGATGCAGGTACCACCTCAACCAGACCTGAATACGCGTCTGGTGACAATCTGCCTGATTGCTCACTGGCTTTCAGTACGAAACCCAATGTGAGTACCAACATGAAACTGGCGATGCTAGTTTTGGTAACATTTTTCATGTTTATCTCCTTTATTGCATTTGAAACTTGAGGAATATAACGCCCTCTGCCGGGAGGGCGAATGTATGTTTATCTTCGATGTTGATGGTTTCGTCGGACCAGATATCTTTTAATCGAAAACGTTGGCGTGCAACAGTCAGGTTGTAGCTTGCTTCAAATGCGACAAAGCCTAAATCCTGCTTGGTTAAAGTGACTTTTCGATCAGACTTGGTGCGATTAAAGACACCGATCCACCCGGCACCTGGGTTCAGCTTATGGGGGGTTAACCAGACATCGATGTTGCCGGCGCGATAAACGTTGACACCCATCACGCCATTCTGGTTGCAGGCCAGCATCTCTCGGTTGGTGAGCAGGCTATAGGAGAAATCGTCCATACTCAATAAATCCCCTCCAATTAACAATGGCGAGGCGGCCAGGGCGCGCTGAGTAATGAAGGTTTTCATCTGGTTTTGATTGAACTTACTTTGACGGGCCTGCTGATTGACTACATCCAGCCGACCGAAGGGTATCATGTCCAGATCCGGCCAGAAGCCAGGTCTTTCGGTGCCCTGGAATTTTTCCCATGCAAAAAACCCCTTTTCAAGGCTCAAGGGATTGTCCCATATGTCACGGGTAATACGCAGCATATTCGCCCGCCTGTAATACGTTAAGTGCGTCTGATGATGCACATCGCCGGGCGATAAGCTGTAAATCATGGTATGTCCACCATCTTCGATGGCCTTGGCCACAGCGACAATCTCCTGGGGATTAGGGACTATATCATCAACCTTAATGAAGTCGATGCCCCAGCCGGCCAGTTTGTCAATCAAGGCGTTGTAGTAGGCCTGTGCTCCCGGCTTGGTCATGTCAATGCCGTAGTTGCTTCGACTCCAGACACATACGCTGTTGGTATCAGCAATATCACGGGCAAAATAGGGTGTCCCCGGGATGGGAAGGTTCTGCTCCACGGCCTGACGTGAAATTCCTCGCATGAGCCATACACCAAACTTCAGTCCTTTCTTATGGGCATAATCTGTGAGTACTTTGATACCATTAGGGAAATACTCTTGGCGGACCACGCAAACGCCAAATGATTCAAGCTCCAAACCCTGATGTTTCTCAGGATTCATGGTGCTATACCAACCTGCATCCATCACAAAGTACTCGTATCCAAAGGGGAGATATTTTTCCGCCATCACATCCATCAAAGCATAGGCCTTGTCTTCAGTCAGGCGCGATCGGTAGCTGTCGAAGCTGTTGAACCCCAAAGGCGGTTTAGGGGCAAAATCCTGAATGCAGGTTTTGGAATAAATCGCCGTCGGTGAGACGATTAAGAAAATTAAACTTAGCAGGACTGAAAACCGTATTGGTTTGGATTTCATACAAACACCTCTTTAATAATTATTGTGTTCCACTGTTAGTCGCACTGATTAGCCTATGTCTAAGCATGGATACGTCCTACGATGCGCGTTGCACCCAAACGAGTATCACCGTGAGTTCAATTCACCAAACGATACCAGGGTAGGCGATCCAGCGGAGCGGTGATTTCTTTCGTGCATGGACCTGTCACCCTGCTGCCGTCATCGCCCTGCCAGGTGCCCTCGGGGAAGACAACCTCTCGGCTCCTGGCGCCTTTTTCCAAGACGGGAGCCACCAGGATCGACTCGCCCAACAAGAACTGGTCCTTAATGCAGGCGTAGCCCTGGTGCGGATAGCCGTATTCCAGGGCACGGACCATGGGCTCACCGGATCGCGCGGAAGCCCGGGCCAGGGATAAAATCTCTGCGCCCGTCCTTTCGTGCAGGAGCGCCATGTCACGACAGAGGGCCATGTTCTTCTTGCTGAGCACACGCCAGGGAGCCACGGAAAACTGCATCATGGGCATGAGGGCCGAACACTGCGCCGAACGTACAATGAGTTCCTGATCCAAGGGCTTGTCAGGATTGCCGTAGAAAAAGGAGTATTCGCCGCCGCCGATCATATCCGGACAGATATAGGCATAGCCCATCAAGCCCAGGGCCAGGGCGTCCGGGATGAGCTGATGCAGATCCTGCCAGTTATGCCCCTTGTCGCGTAGCCGTTGGGCCAAGGGCTGACCGGCCAGTTTCCAACAGGCGCGGTACTCATTGAGTGTAAAGGGTAGTCCCAGGCGTGCCCAGAGTTCCGAAAAGGCATTCGGACTGATTGCCTTACTGGCCTTGATGTTTTCATCGTCATAGGCACTGGCATCACCCGCGTCGAGTTTGAAGCCATCCACACCGTACTGATCAACGAGATAGGCCAGACGTTCCTGGAAATAGCGCACGGCCTCGGGATTCGTCAGATCCAGCGAGGCGCTGTAACCGTTCCACCAGTTGCGGATATAGGTGCCACCGCGTCGGTCCTTGAGGAAATAGCCCTTCTTTCGCTGCAGGCGGAAGGTTTCGCAGTCCGGACTGAAGTAGGGGCATATCCAGAGCATGACTTTGAATCCCTGGGCGTGCAGGGTGTTCATCATGTCCTTGGGATTGGAGAAACGCCCCGGATGGAATTCCCAGACCCCATAATCCTCCTGCCAGTTGTCATCGATCATGAGCACGCCCGCCGGAAATTTGTTGCCCACGATGTCCCTGGCATACTTGCGGATGCGATCCTCGCGCTGATCGTAGATGAGCTCGATCCACGTGTTGTACTGCGGTTTGACAAAAAGCAACGCGTCGGGAATCTGACCGGTGCTGGGGAAAAAGGTGCGACTGACATATTGGAAGGCTTCACGCAGGGTGTCCCCTGGCTTGTCGGTCTTGATGTCGCCAGCGCGTGATTCGACCTTGAGTGTTCCATCCTTAAACGTAAACTTGAAGGGCTCCTCACACCAGACATAGCGTCCGCGGTCGGAAATAAGCAGAGGCTGAGCCTGGTTCCCACGTGTATCACCGTAAAGGTCCCTCTCGAAGTCCGCCGCGCCAAAGGGCATGGTCCGGCCGTCGGTTACACAACCACCCCAAAAATTTTCACCCTCAAGCAAGGTCAAAACACGCATGTCCGCCAGACCGGGGACAGACAACACACTCAGCACCACCAATAGGAATATGCAACGGCAGGTACGGTTCATAAAAAACCCTTTCTATTTAGGGGGATACCCTCCGGCAATGGCGATATCTTTCTGGACTTCTTTGCCCAGGGCTTGCCAGTCAACCAGTATTACCCGGTTTAAGTCGATAGGATTGTTGTATTGGTCCAGGGCCGTGCTGGTATAGCGGTCCCAATACGAGGCCGCTTGGGTCATCTCAGCAACGGCGCTGCTGCGGTGTTCCGCTTTCTGGTTCTTACGAAACAGGGCCAGTTCCGTAGCGCCGCGGATCTTGTGGGCGTAGTACTTGCCCAGGGTGGCCATGGCCCGGATATCGCCCAAGGTGCGTTTGAGTTCCTTATCCGTGACCTTGGGGAACTTATCGAGAATCTGCAAAGCCTTGTCCGCGCAAGCGTGGAGCTGTTGGGAAACCTGAATCGGGGTGGTGCCCTTAACCTTTTTGCCCGACGAGACCGCCTCAACATAGTCCGGTATCTCGACGTTGTCCGTGCCTGGGTGCGTGCCCAGGGTGATGAACCGATTGATGTCATGGAAACCTGAGGTGGTTTTGGCATAGGATGGTTTGCTGCAGCAGCCCTCGATATACCACTGGAAATCGAGGCTGCCCCAGTGAAAGCCCGTCGTGACCGGATAGATCATTGAAGCCTCCTGCCAGGCGGTGAATAAGTCCCGGCCCGGAACCTCGGGAAAACGGGCGCTGAGGATCTGAACGAATCGGTCGTTACTAAGATCCGGATTGTACCCCAGACGCCCCCAGAGCATCCAATGATACCAGTGTTTGGCCATTTCGAGTTGACGCGGCGTCTCGGGCTCTTTACTCAGGAATTCACGTCCCCAGATATACCCATCCGAACCGTAGTAAAAGCCCTTGGACACATCGTAAGGAATATTCTGGATAAATTCCCGGACGAAGTCCGGTGCGCCCCAACGGAAGTAGAAGTTGCTGTCGTTGCGCAGGGTCCAGATCGTCTTGAGCTTGCCGATGTCCTTGACGAAACTGTTGCAGTAGGGCTGCGTTGTGGAGCTGTGCACATGGGCCTTGGCATACTTGAAACTGAAGATGAAGTCAATGTCCGGGTGATCCAGCAGGGGCTGGAAGGTCTTGGCGATGGCTTGGGCTCCGGTCTGGTGCTGGCGGTGGATCAGCCGGATCTTTCGTCCAGGTTGAGCCGCAGCGGCGTCCAGGACACCTTGGCCGTAGGTCGCAAAGGCCCATGCTTCCTTCTGGGCCGTGGTAAGGTCGGGCATGCGTTCACCGGTGGTCAGGCCGATTCCAGCCAGATCCGGGTAAGTCAGGATCAGTTGCTTGACGCTTTTACGGTAGTAGTCCGTAGTCACGGGATTGTCGAACTTGTGCGTCAGCCCATACTGGCCTTCTTTACTGTATATGCCGTCCTCACCGGTTATGAAGATGTTCCAGGTGACTACATAGATGTCCACGTTGCGATCCTTAGCGTAACTCATCACATTCCGCCAAAATGCAATCTTCTCGTCCATAGTCATTTTCAGTGTCTGCGTGACGCTTTGGACATCATCCAAGGCCACCTTCTCATAGCCAGGCACTCGCACCATGGATGGGAAGGGATGAAGATTCCACAGGGACAGGTAATTATAACGGAAGCGCGCCAAGTCATCGATATAGGCCTTCCAGAAGTCCAGGTCCCACATGACGAGGACGTTTTTGCGTTGGGAATCGCCATTGTGATTGGAGTAAGTGGGCGTCCGTTCGTCCAGGGGACAATTGAACTTGATACCGCGCAGGGGCATGTAGGGATTCTGATCTACAGCCTGAACGCCCTTGAGACCCGAGCAGCGAATGACCTCTGCCAGTTCCAAGCCGCCATACATGGCCCCGGCACTGTCTGCACCCACAATCCAGGTGGTCTCTTTATTCCTACCCGAGCCCGTGCGCAGGCTGAAGCCTTCAGGTTTCAGGGAAGTGGATGCAGTGATACCATGGCGCCGCATCTCACCCAGCATCGTTGTATTTCCAAGTGTACCCAGAACAACACAAGGCCCAACTTGATCCGTAGCCATTTGTGTTAGTGACGCATGACTAACCGTATGACCACGCCCCTCCAAGGCCGCCTGCAACTCTTGCTTAGCGAAAGCGATATGTGGATTCTTTTCATCGGATACAAAGATCACCTTCGACTCTGCATAGCATAGGCTATTCGCTACACCTGCAACCAAGGCCACAAACACTAACAGTGTAATTTTTTTCATGATCCGTTCTCCAAGATAGATTATCACATATACACTTTACTGAAACACTCCTGCGAGCTTCAAGTCTCATAATAATGAAATTTCATCTAAATTATCAACATTATTCTGGCGGAATCAGCGAGTTTTCTCGTAAAAAACGAAAACGAAGTCGAGCAAATACGTCAAAAAGTAACTTCTTCTTACTTTTTCGGTACACTGCAACTGTCCCGGACGTTAATGTCACCATGTAAATTGTGGTGTTTTTTTGCCCATAAATAAGTCTACTTTTAAATCAATAGAGTAGCATTTGAATCATCTCATCATTCTCTATATAATAGTGTGAATACATTTTGACTTCCAAATTCGAGAAGAATGATGGCCGATGTCACACGTATCTTAAACGCGATTGAGCAAGGGGACACCTCAATAATTCGCTCGAAAAGTAACTGAGCATCTTCTTACTTTTAAAAGAAGAAGAGAATACTTCGAGAAAGTATCTCTAAATAAAGACCAATTGTACTCAGGAGTTCCTATAAGTCCATCTTTGCTTTTACATCCTTATTATGCATTTTGCATAGATCATGTGTTTGTATCTGTTCTGGTTTGAGAGTGTTGTTAGCTCTAGTTTTGGCATAGCGAACCTATGAAAAGCTTAAAGTCAAATAGTAAGATATTTGTTACCACAAAAAATTTTTCTTTGAGGCATCCATGGCACTAGGTATCAGTCAATGTCACTTACTAATTGACGAAGTGCATTGAATACGACGGCGATATAAAATTCCTATAAAAATTTTGCTTTTTGGCAAAAAATGGAGGACCATCTCTGCTTGATATGGTAAAAATCAGTGTCTGTGGAGACATTTTGGCGACACGTTGTCACTGTATAATTGTGACGTTTTTAACTTCTGAAAAAGGTGACTTTTCGGAGGATTCGAATGTTTTGCAGTTCTTAGATAGGTGCCTTTTGTGCTACTGATGGGCTGGTGAGGCTAGTCCAAACAACACTCAATATTGGAAATTTCACATACTGTAATTTGAAAAACCACTTCGTTATTTGTATAATAGCCTTAGGACTCCCAGGAAATATAAACTTTACGAACTTATATATCGGGAGCAAGTCATATTCTGTGTGTTCTTTATCAGTGGCTTTGGGCCGGAAAAGCCAAAATATGATTTTCCGGTACGGTTATGACTGATGTCACACGAATCTTGAACGCTATTGAACAAGGCGATGCTAAAGCTGCAGATGAGTTGCTTCCATTGGTTTATGAAGAGCTACGTATTCTTGCTGCGCAAAAGCTTTCGCTAGAACGACCTGGTCAAACACTTCAGGCAACGGCTTTAGTTCACGAGGCATATCTTCGGCTGGTGGAGGCAAAAGACCAAAGCTGGAAAAGCCGTGGTCATTTCTTCAGAGCTGCTGCTGAAGCAATGCGGAGAATTCTCATTGAAAGTGCACGTAGAAAGAAGAGTCTCAAATATGGTGGTGGCCATGAGAGATTGAATCTCGATGATATAGTCATCGGTAACGATCAGCAGTTCAGTTTGGACGATCTAATAACACTCGATGAAGCGCTGGAAAAATTCTCCAAGATACACAAGTCCAATGCTGATCTCGTTAAGCTTCGCTATTTTGCCGGATTAACCCTTGAACAAGCAGCCAAAGTTTTAGGTATTTCGCACAACACAGCAGATGGGTACTGGGCTTATGCTCGCGCCTGGTTACGATCTGAGATTAGCAGAGATACCAACACGAAAAGAATTTGAAATTCGTTCTCTAAGGGACAGCTTCCCTGTGATTGATATGCGCCCCGATAGGTGGGCAAGAGGAGTCAATCTTCAGAGTGTACGGCATCAGCGAGTATGACAATTGGCCACTCTACGATGATTCACCTCATGTTCACTTCTTAGGATGGCCAATTGGGAAAATTTTTTAATTTTTTGGTTTTTGGCTGGGGTGCTACGTTCTTGTTTTTCGCACTATATAGTAGAAGGCAAGGAGATAGCTTATGAACTCCGATCAAAAGGATGAGAGATCTGTTTTTTTGGACGCCCTGAAACTTAAGGATCCAACGGAACGGACCGCTTATCTCAAAAACGCTTGTGGAAATGATGCCGCTCTCTTGGCTCGTATTGGGGTGTTGTTGGAAGCCCATGACAAAGCGGGCGATTTTCTTGAATCTCCTATACTCGATTCTGTTGTGACCTTGGATGAGTCTCCCTTATCGGAAGGCCCTGGAACGATCATCGGCCGGTATAAATTGTTGGAAAAAATCGGCGAGGGCGGCATGGCTGTGGTTTATATGGCGGAGCAGACCGAGCCGATTCGCCGTAAAGTTGCATTAAAGATCATCAAATTAGGTATGGATACCAAATCCGTCATCGCCCGGTTCGAGGCCGAGCGCCAGGCCCTTGCCATGATGGATCATCCCAATATCGCCAAAGTCCTCGATGCCGGTGCGACTGAAACAGGCCGGCCGTATTTCGTTATGGAATTAGTCACCGGCGTTTCTATCACCGAATACTGCGACAAAAACAATCTAAGTACCAAAGAACGCCTGGCCCTGTTCATTCAGGTCTGCAGCGCCGTCCAGCACGCCCACCAGAAGGGTATTATTCACCGTGATATCAAACCTACAAACGTAATGGTTACCTTACGCGATGGCCAACCTATGCCCAAAGTCATAGATTTCGGCATAGCAAAAGCAATAAATCAAAAACTAACAGAAAAAACGCTTTTCACCCGCTACGCCCATATAATCGGCACACCAGCTTACATGAGCCCGGAACAGGCAGAGCTGAGCGATCTGGATATCGATACCCGCACAGACATCTATTCCCTTGGAGTGCTGCTTTATGAATTGCTCACCGGTACTACACCTTTCGGCGAAGAAGAGCTTCGCAAGGCTGGCTATATTGAGATGCAACGCATCATCCGTGAACAGGAACCTACGAAACCATCCACGAAACTGAGCACTCTTGGCCAGACGCTGACCGATGTAGCCAAACACCGCAGCGCTACTCCCGATCTGCTCAGGAAAGCCGTCCGCGGCGACCTGGACTGGATCGTAATGAAGTCGCTGGAGAAGGACCGTAGCCGTCGTTACGAGACGGCCAATTCGCTGGCTTTAGATATACGCCATCATCTGGAACATGAACCGGTCATGGCCGGAGCGCCCGGCACAGCCTATCGCATGCAGAAGTTCCTTCGCAGGCATCGCTCCCAGACCATAGCTGTTCTGGTCATAGCAATCGTGGCCGCGGTCATGGTTGTCATCTTATCCATGTGGAATCAGGATCGGCTCCAATTAGCTGAAGCGGAGGGCTTCCGGCATAGGGGCATCTTGTCCCAGGCCCGCGAGCAGTACGCCAAAGCAGAGCGCGAAGCTGCCCTTGAAACTATCAAACCAATTCTTAACAGCATACATGTCGGCCCTGAAGCCCGGCTTCTAAATGCCGGCATTCTCATTGATAACCGTCGTTCCGATGAGGCCGTTACCATTCTGACCGGTCTGCTCAATGAACCTCCGGAAATTGCCGGGGCTGCTCATTCGCTCCTTGCCCGAATCCTCTGGGAGAGCGAATCGCCCAATGCCGAAAAGCTCAAGGAGATTGAGGAACACCGCCGCAAGGCCGAAGCCTTGCTTCCGGAGACGGCAGAAGCTTATTTCCTTAGGGCCATGACAGCCGTCACAGTCAAGGAGCAGCTTGCCTCGCTCGACAGGGCTTTGCAGCTTGATCCTGCCCATTACGAATCCCGCAGGCTTCGTGCTTTCACTTATTATGCTTCTCGTAAATACGACCGGCTTAAGGATGATACGATGGTCATGACCGTCATACGACCACGAGATCCGCTGGGATACTCGCTGCATGCAATCGCATGCCGGGAGTTGGGTCGCTATCAAGAGTCGATTGCAGACTTTGACAGCGCGATTGCACTTACACCCAAGAGGGATCCGCAGTATATCGATCTGTCCACCCAGCGATGCGAGACACTTTTGCGAATGGGCGATTACGAGCACATCATCACGGATGCACAGGAGTGCCTGAAGCTCTCGCCCGACAAGCCTGTCTTTCAGTATCAAATCTTTTGTGCCCTGACGGCCCTTGGCGACTATGACAAAGCATCTACCTTGTTCCGGCAAATCATCAGTCCCGGCCACGAAGCTCGTCAGCAATTCCAGAACTGGTGCGCCAAATACGTCTTTGACGCCTTAGATGCCGGGCGGGCGTGGCATCCGCAAGGCCGCGAGCCTGTGGGGGCGGCCTTATTACCGATGGTGGAGGCCGAAAAGACTTATCGCAGCCTCTCGACCAAAGCCAAACGGGTGATTAAAGATGGCTTCACCGCTCGGTATTCCCCGGACGGCAAGAAGATCGCCTTCAGTGCGGGATTCATCGGTTACAGCGGGCTGGCCCTTTACGATACAGAGACGGGTCAGACGGATCTTCTCATTGTGCCCGGCAAGGATCCGGCCTGGTCGCCTGACGGTCGCTACCTTGCCTTTGTGCGGGATTGTCCGATCCTTCCTGTGCCTGAGCTGGCCAGTGCGGAACGCGTCAATCGCCATCGCCCGTTTGAAGACGAAGAAGTATGGATCATGAACGCCGACGGCACGGAACCAAGACGCCTGGCTACCGGTGGTTGGCCAGCCTGGAGTTCGGATGCAAAGCATATCTACTATCAATCGCCCAGAGACAAAAAGTTGTACAGGATTTCCATCGAAGAGGGCGCTGCTAATCCTCAAGCGATTATGGCCTGCCCCTACCGGTTGCCTGCTATATCGCCTGATGAGAAGTACGTCGCATACTCAGGAGGTCAATCGATACGAGTTGTGGAGCTGGCATCACAGAAGGCAGTCTCAGAGCTGACTTTGCCCTTCACGATTCAGGGCGAGATATGGTCCTTAGATGGTCGAGAGCTCTGTTTTGGTGGTATGCAGTCCTTCGACTTCGGAGCAGGATTGTGGACTTACAATCTGGCGGAAAGGCAAGCAAGGCAAGTCCTGAAGGTTCCGATGCACGCTGTCTCCCTGTCCCATGATGGTACGAGGCTGCTCTTCAATGTTAAAGACCCATACTTCGAGATATGGGAAGCCAATCTTGATCCGAATGTCAGCTTTGCCCAGGCTTTGGGGCCGGGCCGAACGCTGGACGAGCACTTCCGGGAGATGCTTGCCTTCTATACCCGCAGGATAGAGGCCGATCCGCAGGATGCAGACGCCTATTCAAGCCGCGCTCACTACTACGATTGCCTGCACGAGCGGGCCAAAGCCCGAGCTGATATGAGACGCTGGTCGGCCATTCTCAGTGGTTCAGATTTGCAGGCCGCCACGGCCCGAAAAACCAAGCGGATCTTAAATGGTCCATTCAAGTGTCAAATTGTCTTTTCTGCAGAAAGACCTGTAAATAAGATTCCATTACTCAATATTGCCTTAGGGCAGAAAGGAAGGTGTAATATGAAGACGTTTCAAATTCCAATGTTGTCGATGTCACTTCTTGGGCTTTGTTTTTTGTCAGGTCTTGACTCACCGCCCGCGTATGCCGATTTCACATTCGGCGAGCCGGTCAATCTTAGAACGGTCATGCCGGTCATCGATCCTATGTACGAAAATATTGATTGCTTCTCGTCTGATGGTCTGGAGATGTATCTAACTTCGGAAGACCGTCCCGGTGGGTACGGTGGTTGTGACGTGTGGGTAGCAACGCGCGCATCGATAAACGATGATTGGGGTTCCTTGGAGAATCTTGGACCAGAGGTCAATAGTCTAGAGAGTGAAGCCTGCCCATGTCTCTCAGTAGATGGACTTACGCTTTATTTCAGCTCAGATCGCGCTGGTCGCGCTGGTGAATATCCCAACTACGACCTATACATGACGATACGCACGTCCAGGAACGCACCGTGGGGACCAGCAGTGAATTTAGGATCGAATATAAACAGCCCTGTTGGGGATAGTATCCCTTGGATATCATCGGACGGCTTAGAACTCTACTTCAGTTCATGGCGCACTGGTGGATATGGTAATTGGGATATCTACGTGACAAGACGCGCGACAACGAACGATCCCTGGGACGAACCGGTGAATCTTGGACCGACAGTGAACAGTCTATACGGTGAGTCACACCTCTCCCTTTCACCAGATGGCCTGTTGCTCTTCTTTTCTGATGAACCTGCCTATGCTCCCCGCCCAGGTGGGTATGGTGCTAGTGACATGTGGATGACAAGGCGGGCAAGCCTTTCTGATCCGTGGCAGGAGCCCGTGAATCTCGGGCCGAGTGTCAATGGATCCGAATCCGATATAAGACCACGTGTTTCAATCGACGGATCAATGCTATACTTTTTCAACTTAAGCAAAGACGGAACCTACGCTAACTGGCAGGCGCCGATCCTTCCGATCTGTGATTTCAATGGTGACGGGATTGTCGATTCTGGTGACGTGTGCATTATGATTGAGCACTGGCTTACTGACGAGCCATTATGTGACATTGGTCCGATGCCGTGGGGTGACGGCATAGTCGACGTTCAGGACCTGATCGTCCTTGCCGAGCATTTGTTTGAGGAATATCCCCCGGCTGAATCTGTAGAAGTCAATGAAGATAATAACGGCGGACAGTTCGAGCTTGAGCGGGGCCAGATACTTGTCGTTACACTCGAATCAAATCCCTCCACCGGATATACGTGGGAGCTGGCCGAACAATCCAAGTCTATCCTTCTGCAGCTTGGCGAAGTAGAGTTCAAGTCCTCTGATACTGGTGATCCTCCAACAGTAGGCGCCGGCGGCTGGGAAATTTTCCGCTTCAGGGCCGTAAGCTCAGGACAGATGCGCCTTCTATTCTTCTATCACAGATCATGGGAAGATGCTGAGCCTTTGAATACCTTTTCAATTCAAGTAACAGTAAATTAATTCGACAGAGTATTGAGCCAAAAGTAAATCAGGGCATTGTCACAGTAAACCAACAGTAAGATAACGGTGAGTGCAACGTAAAAAGCAACTATCCAGGTTGACGTCTGTTGGTATAAGAAATTCCTCTTGGTCTTGGTGGTTGCGTTTGATTTTCGGCCGGTGCCAAAATCTGAAACAAACAGGGATTTTTTGTTTGGTTTACTTCTTCACAATTGCGGCTACCCAGCCGCCCTTATACGGCGCGGAGAGCGTTACAATACTACCGGGCTTAATGGTCTTGTTCATCAGGCGATAGCCTCCAGCGGCAGACGTCTGTGTGGTTATACCCATGGACACGCTAATCCATGTCACATCGAAGGAGCCCGTTACGCCGGACAGATCAAGCCCGACGGCCCCGCCGTTCGTGAAATAGAGCGCGTAGCATTTTCCGGATTTAGCTGCCAGATACGCCTCATTACTCTCGCGGTCCGAAAGCAGACCCATCTGCGGCGTAATATCCCAGAACTTTATCAGGCCCTCCAGAATGCGTGCTGCCTTGATACTTGCCATGGCGAAGTCGTTGAGCCCGTTGCCGGCGTCCGGACGGTGGAACCGGGCACTCGCCGAGCCGCCGAGGATGTTTCGCCAGAATCGCTCAACACCATCCTCAGGACCGCCCGTCCCAAAGCTATAGTACCCACTCCCATATATCTTCGTATGGTTGCTGGGGCGCGGATGCGTGTTGGCCTGCCGCAAAAGCCACTGCAGACTATCCCAGTGCTTCTGATCGTAATTTCGGCTGTTCACCTGTGAGATATCGGCAAACATGTAGTGCTCGGCGTCTTTGAAGATGAGCGGAGTATGCTTTGCTTTTTCGGCCATGAAAGCATCGTCGAACATGTCAGTTGTGCAGACCGTAACACCTTTTTCGGCAGCCTCGCCCTTAATGAACCCAATCCAGTACTGCCCCCATTGAGCCGGGGTAGACGTCTCATTGTCCATGCAGTAGAGGACATGTCCATAGCCCAGGCTGTAGGACAGCATCTTGGCGACGAATGCCTCCTGATACATCCGAATGCGATCAAGCTTCATGCTATACTGCGGCATGCCTTTGATTGAGTGAAAAAAAGGCTGTAGGTCTTGGCCGGAATGCTTGGGATACTCAGTAGCAAAGCCGGTTTGCTCGTAGGTGTAGTTGACGTTGTTGCCGGGATTCCAAGGGCTGGTCTTCCAGTTTAGTGTCGAATAGTCAAAACGGTCCCAGACCTCGATCTGTACGAAAATCTCCCGCTCGGCGGTCCACTTCAGCATGTTCTCGAAGCGCTTCCAGTATTCCTGGTTCCACTGATCGAGGTCGAACTTTCCATCCGGCAGCAGCTTGTGCGGCTTGAGATCCTTGCCCTCCCGCTGGCTCATCGTATTGCGTACGTAGTTGGCCCCGACCGCCTGAATCTCGTCGAGATGCGTTTTGAGATCATCGAGCAAAAAGATATGGTCCGTCTTGCTCCCGCCCAGCAACATCACGGGTTTGCCTTTGTATTGCCAGTAACGCGGATTTTTCGAATATGGCTGAATGCAATCGGCGTTCTTGTCTTCGGCCGACAACGGCGAGATGCTAACTGTGTTCAAGGCAACTGACACGGCCGCAATCAGAAAAAGAAATCGAATCGGGATCCAATACATGGTTTGCTCCTTTATCACTATATCTACCTTTATAACAAATTTAAACTTTCAACGTTACTGCTTCGCTCGAACGCCGGCGAGGTATCCCCAGATGTAGGCATTTTGCGCCATCGGCTTCTGCACCGTGAATTCGCACATGATAGGATACCAGAATACGTCCCAATAAGCTTCCATGATGGGCCATTTTTCAGGCAGTGGAAAGCAGTTGGGTCGAATAATCGACTGCATGAAAGTATCATTGCTCGTCGGATCGATTGGGCCAAAAACGGTGATTCCCTCCGGGGGCAGTTGCCCCGTATGGCGAGAGTCCAGGTGCAACGGATTCCGGGGCCACCTGTGACCGAGATGCGTAGTGTAACATAGGTTAAGAGGATTGGCGCCCAACCCGGTCTGGCATGACAGCACGACGGCACGTAGATATTTTTCGTCGCCGGTGATTCGATGGGCACGAACCAAACTGATTGCATCGGAAATGCTCAGCGTCGTGTTAGGCGGCGACCAATCATTCTTGGTCCAGCGAAAGGCTGTTCGCGATTGAGTCCGCAGGCGATCCTGAGCCTCTTTAAGAATTGCTTGTCTGCAGAATTCCTGCATTTGCTTGTCAACACCCGTTCGGCGGGTATTGACGTAGGCCCAGGCGGCCTGGCTCTGCTCGTGACTCTTCCAAACGTATAAGTCCACACCTGAGTTGTTGAGTTTTGTGGTTTCGACAAATACATCGTTCCATTTTGAATTGCCCGTCAAGCGGAACAACTCGGCTGCGGCATGATTTCGCTTGTCTCTAACATCAGTGTGGTTGTCCATTCGCTCAATCTTGACGCCGTTGACTGTATAAGAGGAGCTGCGCTGCTCCCGCTGTGCGTAATCGGCCTCGGCCCATTCCATTGCTTTGATCGCACTTGCCTCATACGTTAGAGCCAACTCGCCATGTCCCAGCGACTTCAAAACCGCCGCTGCCTTAGCGGCAACAGCCGCATAATAGAAGCTCGACCAGCTTCCCGGCTCGTAGGCCAGAATCGTCAATGACTCCTGCCAGCTTGTCTCGCCAAGATTGGGATGCTCCTCGGATTCGATTCCTCCGCGTATTCCGCCCTGGGGCGTTTGGGTTCGCCTGTAAAAATCCAAGTTGAACAGTGCTTCATCGACCACGTCGGGCAACGGATTGTCAGATTCGGGTATGCCGAGGGACAATGATTTGAAATGGGAAGGAAACTGCTCAGCCAGATCGAGTAAATATAAGGACGAAATCAAATGTTGAATCCGTCGGTCCCAATCGCCGGCGTCCATGTAGCCGCCCCACACGCCAGGCAGCAACTTGTCGGTTCTTCCCGCGACAAGGTTGCGGAAATTCGAAGGGTCCGTGTGGCTGAGCCCGTTTCGAGTATCCATCAGCCGCGTAGTCGAAATATAGACCTTGACACCGTCGTCCGGATGAAATGGGCGAGGGCGTTTGAAATCAGTGTAAGGGGGGCCGAGTTCTATTCCGCTACGCAGATGATAAAACCCCCGAGCGGACGTCCTGAAGGCATTATTCCAGATTTCCTTGTCGATAATTAATGGATAGGAACAGCCAATCTTCTCAACACAGACTCTGTACCGGCCCGGCCGCCTGAACTTGGTAAAGTCCATCTCATAAACATCGGTCGAGTTAAAATTCCGCTTGTAGGCGTCCTCGTTCTTTTCAGCAGCAGGTTTTGACAGTGAGGTTTTGCCAGAGTAGACAATTGTCCCGGTCTTGTCGTCGACAATGTGATAGTCCAGGCCATTGTCATATTTCAGACCTCCGCCGCTTCCCATCCAGCAAGAAAGGAACGCCACTTTGGCCGGGTCGTCCGGATGAAATCCGATGTGAGAAACATGCACCGCTTCGCTCCGTATCCTGAGCGGTTGATACGTCAATTCCCTCTTTGCTAATTGATCCCCGCCGAAAGATATCTCATACTTCGAATCTGTCTGCAATGGATGTGGCAGAATGAGGTACAGATGATGTTCGATTGGAGCGCGGAACTTCCAGTCATCGGTTCGAGCTACGCCGGTTGGCCTGCTCTTGCGATGAACCTGGGCAGGACTAAGCTTGCGTAGATAGTGAATGTCCGTTGCAGACTCGATACAATAGTTTGTTTTGTCATCAGCCCAATTGATATCCAATAGTTCTCCAGTGAATGTGTCGAATGGACGAAGAATGTTACCCTCTATGCCTATGAGAACTCCAATCTTATTACCGTTACGGTGGAGATAGCGTCTGTGTCCGCTCTCTTTAATTACATCTCCATCCTGCTTGACATAGGGAACCTGCTTGCCGACATTGACCTGACCCGCCTGAACGACAACTTCAATGACATCCGGTGCCGCCATCCCGATAAATTCAATTTTCGGTGACGCTTCGACAAGACAACTCGACATAATAAAAGACACAATTGTCAGCAATTTACGGATACTTATAGATCCAACCGTCGTTGTTGTATTTTTCATCCTGAATTTCCAATCTCTTTCCTGCAGGTTTCTTATAGAGAAGTAACCGGAACTTCCCCAATCTGTTTTTACAGAGTTTTGTTAACTGGATATTTGACTTTCACTGCCAGGAATGAATATATCATTAGTGAGATAGCGATTCAAGTGAAGAATCGAAATAGATCCTTAAAGGGCTTTTGCAGCAAGATTTGCATGAAGAGACTTTAATTAGGTGCAATTCAAGGAGGATTTCGATATTATTGTTCAAACTGAAAACTTAGCTGCATGTTAAAGCAGTTGACATGACAAATATCAACTTAGAGTTATCGAACATAAGATAAAGGAGACAAATTATGAGCAGCGCCAAGGAAGCTGATGTGAACAAGCTGGACAATCCAGCCTGGC
>CAZSOR010000015.1:29767-31853 GCA_964608395.1 uncultured Pirellulales bacterium | reverse complement strand
TATCGCATAAGGTCTCGGCGGGTTCATTGGCAATTACGTATCAGGGCCGGCTCGTTTTTGCACGAGGTTACACATGGTCAAAAGCTGACTCGCCGGCGACGGAACCCACATCGCTTTTCCGGATAGCGAGCCTTTCCAAGCCGATCACATCCGCCGGGATATTTAAATTGATCGAAGATAAGCAACTTAGCCTGGATGATAGAGTTATAGATATCCTGCCGTTCGGAACACCTGAGGGACAAATCCCCGATCCCAACCTGGGGAAGGTGACAATTCTGCATCTGCTTGAGCATCTCGGCGGATGGGACCGCGAAAAGGCGTTCGACCCGATGTTCGCGGACAGGAAAATAAGCAAGGCACTTGGCTCGCCGCTGCCGATAACTCAGGCCGATATTATCACATTCATGAATGGTCAGCCGTTGCAGTACGAGCCCGGCACAAAAATCGCTTACAGCAATTATGGTTATTGTCTGTTGGGCCGTGTAATAGAGCAGAAAACCGGCCTGAGCTACGAGGACTACATCAAAAGGATTATCTTGTCGCCGCTTGGAATCACCAGGATGCAAATCGGGCACTCGAACCTTGAGGACCGCGCGCCGGGAGAAGTGACGTATGAATCAAAGCGGGAATCCGTTTACGGCGCATTCAATTTAGAGAATATGGATTCGCATGGTGGCTGGCTTGCTTCGGCACCTGAGCTGGTGCGATTTGCAGCGTCATTCGACAAGCCGGGTGACAGCCCCATCCTTTCGGTGGCGTCCATCGAAACGATTTTCTCGCTCCCGGCGACGATTGCCCGGGAGAAGTATAAGCTCGGCGATTACTATTACGCCTGCGGCTGGAGTGTCAGAGATTACGGCAACGGACGCCGGAACACATGGCACACCGGCAGCCTGCCCGGATGCTATACCTTCATGGCAAGATGGTCGAACGGCGTCAACTGCGTCGTCCTGTTCAATAAAAGGGGCACCGATTTCGATAAAATTGATCCGATACTTTCGAAAACCGCCAGGTCCATATCCGACTGGCCGGTCCATGACCTGTTCGATGAGATGTTGTAAAAGCGGCAGAAAAAAGGACTTGCCCGGCAGGTGTCCTTTTGGTACGATATCAGCTTAAATCAAATTAGTCACGTGCCGATTCGTCGTAAAGCGGCTATGGCTCGAAGTTCTATGAAGGAGTATGAATATGAATAGAGAAAGAATCACACGTCGTGGGTTCCTCAAGGGCACGGCTGCTTTGGCCGGAACCGTTTTGTTGTCATCCTGCAGCACCGGCCCGCTCGCCAAACGCACGCCAACCGCTGTGGATCAGGTCACGTTAGGCAAGACGGGATTGAAGCTGAGCCGGCTCGGCTTCGGGGCCGGCAGCAAGGGCGGCAGCATACAACGAGCGCTGGGAGCCGACGGCTTCAACCGGCTGATACACTACGCGTACGACCAGGGCATTACGTACATCGACACGGCTGAAAGCTATAGGACCCACACGATGGTTCGTGAGGCGATCAAGGGCCTGCCGCGAGAGAAGCTGTTCATCCAGTCAAAGATGCCAGGCGTGCCCGAAAAGCCGCTGGAGGTGCTCGACCGTTATCGCAAGGAACTTGGCGTCGATTACATCGACAGCCTGTTGACCCACTGCGGCGTTACGTCTAACTGGGACGATGAACGCCGGAGAGTGCTGGACGCCCTCGAAGAGGCCAAGAACAAGAAAATCATCCTCGCCCACGGCATTTCGTGTCACTCGCTTCCGGCCCTGACAAGAGCGGCCGAGCTGGACTGGGTGGACGTCAATCTGGTACGGATCAATCCGCAAGGCGCTCACATGGACACACCGGCCGAGACATGGAACGCCCCGAGCGACAACTCTCATCTGCCTCCCGTGCTGAAACAAATAAAGGTCATGCGGCAAAACAACCACGGTGTCATCGGCATGAAAATAATCGGCGACGGCGACTTCACCGACCCCGAGGACCGCGAAAAGTCCATCCGATTCACCATGCAATCCGGCCTGACGGATGCGGTCGTAATCGGCTTTAAGAGCCCCGCGGAAATCGACGAAGCCATCATGCGTATCAATAGCGCTCTTG
>CAZSOR010000015.1:0-29667 GCA_964608395.1 uncultured Pirellulales bacterium | reverse complement strand
TTTAAGAGCCCCGCGGAAATCGACGAAGCCATCATGCGTATCAATAGCGCTCTTGTCGAGATTGCGTGAAAGCGGCATCAAGAGTTCGCTCCCTTTCCTTCACCCTGAGCGTAGACGAAGGGTGGGCGGTATCGAAAGGTCGGCGAAACAAGCATCAAAGCTGAGGATGAAGGATGAACAGAGCTTGGGTATACATTTTAAAGTGTAGGGATTCAAGCTATTACACCGGCAAGACGCAAGACCTGGAGCTAAGAATCGCCCAGCATCAGAACGGGACATATAAAGGATACACATCCAGACGGCTTCCGGTTGAATTAGTCTTTGTTGAAGGATTTGCGACGTACAATGACGCTATTAAGGCGGAACGCCAAATTAAAGGTTGGTCTCACGCAAAAAAGGAGGCGTTAATACGGGGTGACTTTGAATTACTGCACGCTCTATCTTCATGCCGGAATGAGTCACATTACAAGAATATAGAAAATACGTAGGATACACGATGCCTCGTCTTCGCTCGGCATGAAGAAACCCTTCACCCTGAGCGTAGACGAAGGGTGGGCGAAGAAGTTTCATTTTGCGTTTTGAAACTTTTCGAATAGAATCCGCTCATGCTTTACCTTTGGCTCATCTTACTGATACTGCTTAATGTCATCTGGTTTGTGCTGGTCCTCTTCGGCCTGCCGGGCAACTGGTTGATTGTGATATCGACGTGCCTGTTCGCCTGGTGGCGATGGGAAGACGGCGTCTTTTCTATTTACACGTTAATCGCCATTGTGGTTCTGGCCGCTCTGGGCGAACTGTTCGAGTTCCTCGGAGGCATGCACGGAGCCAAACGGGCCGGAGCAAGCTGGCGTGGCTCGATTGCCGCGTTGGCTGGCGCGATCGTGGGCGCCATACTCGGCACGTTTATGATTCCCGTGCTGTTTTTGGGGACCGTGCTGGGCGCCTGCATCGGAGCGGGATTGGGCGCCTGGGCGATTGAAGTATCCCGCGGCAGGAAAATGGAAGAATCGGTTCGATGCGGGCTCGGCGCCGGACTCGGCGAGTTGCTCGGTATTACAGCGAAAGTCACTGCCGGCATCATTATCTGGCTCACAGTTGCCATAGCTGCTTTCTGGCCCTAAATGCGGTTCATGCCTGCATTGGTTATAACTCTACAACAGATTTGTCGCGCCCATCATTCTTCCTGCAGGATCGCGCTTGACGAAGGCAACTAATATTTGTTATACTACATATCAGTAAACGTAAGCCAAATCCTGCCGGTTTAATCCTACCGGGGGTGTGAGGCGACCGGAAGGCGGGAAAGTATCCTGTTGCTGAAAATTTGGAACGGAGGTCGAAAATGACGCGGGCAAGAATTTCACTATCGATGCAAGCAATCTCTTTGCTGATTGCGATTTGCCTCGCCGGCTTTCCTGCGGAAGCTCGACATGGCGGCGGTACGGAAACGCCGGAAGATACGGTCTATTTTGCTGACCCCATATTGAAAGCCCTCGTCGAAGCGCAATTGGGCGTGACGAATCCCACTGTTGCCGACATGGTGTTTTTGAAAGAGCTCAGCGCCGCCGGAAGGGGCATAACCGACCTTACCGGCCTGGAATACGCGACGAATCTGGCCAGCCTGAATCTTGGCGAATTTTTTTATTACTGGAACTGGCCGCCGGAGCTGCGCACGAATCAAATCCAGGACATCTCGCCGTTATCAGGCCTGACACGGTTGAAGTCGCTGGACCTCAGCAACAATCAAATTACCGACATCTCCGCTTTGTCCGGCCTGACCGCCCTTGAGACTCTTTCTCTTTACGATAATCAGATCGCGGATATCTCCGCCTTGTCCGGCCTGTCGAACCTGACGTCGCTGGACCTGGAGCACAATCAGATTACAGACCTCACGCCCCTGTCCGGGCTGACCAACATTACGTCACTGGAGCTCAGCAGCAATCCAATCGCCGATACATCGGCGTTGTCCACGCTGACCGGCCTCGAATCGCTGACACTCAGCCGGACCGGTCTGACGACAATTCCCGCCCTGACGGACCTGCCGAATCTCGCATTCCTCGATCTCGTCGGCAACCAGATTACAGACATCTCCGGTCTGTCCGGCATGACCGCCATCGAGACAGTGACTCTCTTCGGCAACCGGATCACGAGCATCCCCGCATTGTCGGGCGTGCCGAATCTCCAGGCCCTTGGTCTCGGTGTCAACCAGATTACGGACATTTCCGGCCTGTCCGGACTGACAAGTCTCACAATCGTGGACCTTACAAATAACCAGATCACAGCCATCGGCACGCTGACCGACCTGCCAAACCTCTTTTACATGGACCTCCAGAATAATCAGATAACGGACATTTCCGGCCTCGCCGGGCTGCCGAATCTGATTTTCTTATTTCTCAACCGCAACCGGATAGAAAACCTCAATGCCTTGTCTGACCTGCCGAAACTGAGATTCATGGAACTCGGCACGAATCAAGTCACTGACATCTCCGGCCTGTCTGGCCTGCCCGGTCTCGAAACCGTCGATCTAAGCTACAACCAGATCGAAGCAGTTCCCGCATTGTCCGACCTGCCGAATCTCAGGTCCATGGATCTAAGGAATAACAGGATCACGGACATCACCGGCCTGGCCGGGCTGACCGTTCTGGTGTCTCTCGATTTGGCAAACAATGACATCGAAGACGTCACCGTCTTATCCGGCCTGACAAGTCTCAGGTCACTGAACCTCAGCAACAATCTTATCGAGGATATTTCCGTTTTGACATCGCATCAGAAACTGGACATGCTGGACATGTTATACAATCCGCTCGATGAGGATGCTTACGTCTATAACCTGCCAGCCATCGAAGCGAGCAATCCCGGCACAGAAATCTACTACGACCCGTGTCCCTGGGCATGCGAACGTCGGCCGTTCGCCGGGGCCGTTGACATCACACATACGCCGGTCCTAAGGTGGACCGCCGGGGCATGGGCCGCTCTGCATGATGTCTACTTCGGGCAGGACCAGGAGTTAGTAGCCAATGCGACTACGGAAGATACAGATATATATCGTGGCCGGCAGGAACTGGACATGGTCATGTACGAGCCGGAGACTCTTGATTGGGGCACCACTTATTACTGGAGAATCGACGAGGTCAATTTTGTCACTGTCGAGGCCGAGGATGGCACCGAGGACGTAAATGAAATCGTCTGGAAAAGCCAGGCCTGGAGCTTCACGACCGCCGAGTTCATCGTGGCCGACGACTTCGAGCTATACACCAACAATCGAGACGCCGGCCAGGCAGTCTTCCAGGAATGGACCGACGGCATAGGATTTTCTCAGCCCGAACCCAATAATCCCGGCAACGGAACCGGCTCGATTGTCGGGCACGACATCTGGACCCAGGGCACTCCGCACGAGACCATCGCTGAAACCGGCATCATTCATGACGGCAGACAATCCATGCCATTGTATTACAACAACACCGAAGAGCCGTACTACTCGCAGACTTATCGAACGTGGCCGAGCACTCAGGACTGGACCCTTAACGGCATGGACACTTTTGAATTATACTTTAGAGGTGCCTCGGACAACGGCCCTGGGCAGTTGTATCTGTCGATAGAGGACGATGTCGGCCTGATCGCACCCATGATTCATCCTGACCCCGATGCGGTGCTCGCCACCGAGTGGCGGCAGTGGAGCATCCCGCTGGCGGACTTAATCGCTGCCGGAGTGGATGTCACTGCAATCCGCACATTGAACATCGGCATCGGCGACCTCGATAATCCACAGCCTGGCGGCATCGGCATTATTTACGTGGATGACATCCGGGTGTTCCAATCGAAGCCGAATGGGAACTGAACCGAGTAAATTGTCGGCAGGGCGGTCTTGTTAATCAGGATTTCAGGCCGTAGGGCTCGATCATTCGCCGGTGGGCTTTGAAATGAAACTGGCACTGCTCCGGCGGGGTGCCGAGAACTTCGATTTTGCTCAGGTCGCCCTGTCCCATACCGGCTTCGGCCATGCTCGTTAAGTACAGAATCTGGCTCGGATCGAATCCCATCAGTTTCGTAGCCAGAGAATCCATCGCTAAGGGATCGAGGCTTGCCAGTGCGATTCTCGCATCGACGGGCGTTCCGCCGACCGGGCCGTTGCCTTCCATCGCCTCGAAGCCGTCAATTACGCCTAAGTCGGGATAAATTTCCTGGGCCAGATGGAACATGTTGTAGTGCAGGACCGCCTCTTTCGAGAAATTGTCCGCCAGATGAGTGATGCGCTTATCATTGCCCTTGCTGTCACTTAGCGGCGCTCCGAGCAGAACATTTTTCAAGGACAGCGTGGTCACGGCCCGGTCGTGCGTTTTCATCTTAGCGGCGGAGATAATGTACATATCCGGGTCGAGGAAAGTCGAAATTATCCGAATCGGAGCAGGGCGATTGCCCCCACCGATTACGTAACGGTATTGCCACGGCTGGAGATTCAGGTCGACCAATTTAGCGTCATATTCTTTCTCGAGCGCCAGATACCCGAAATTTTTGTATCCGCCAAACGCACCTTCCCGCGAGGGCGTTGATTCACCGATAAGAATGCGTTTTTTGTAATGGGGCTTGAAAAAATCGAGAATTCCGCGTATCGCATCCACGTGAGTAGCTGCGAGCTGGTGATTAGTGCTAACGAAATTCGGCTTGACAAGGATTTTTTTATTGCCGATCGAAGCGAGAACTTCATCCTCGATGTTTTTAAGCGCCTGATAGACAATGTCCCGGCAGTCATTGCCCCTGACCAAAGAAACCTTTGCCGGCCCGGCGACCTTCTTATACAGTTGACCTTTGCCCGCAAGTGGACTGCCGGCGGCTGCTCGTACCAAAGCAGTACCAAAGGACCCGCCGCCCAGTGTAAGGCCCAAAGCTCCCAATCCGAAACCTTTAAGAATATCGCGCCTGTTCAAATGTCCGTTCACCCTTGCCATGTATAGTTCCTTTCAAAATCCAGGTAGCATCTTCAAGGACATTATAGCAACCGACGGCTGGAATGTCGAGCACACTGATTATCTCATATTGCGTATGCGAACCTCGATTCCTTTCGAATCCTTTAACAGCTCGACGAGCTTGTTCGGATCCGTTTGGCTGTAGTGATACGGATACAGAATCTTCGGCTGAAATGCCCTTGCCGCATCGGAGACCATTTCCGGCGTCATTGTATAGGGCAGATTCATCGGCAAAAAGGCAACATCGATATTCTTGAGCTGCTTCATTTCCGGCGTGTTCTCGGTGTCGCCGGCGACATAGACCCGTTTGTCGCCGAAGGTGATTATATAGCCGTTGCCCCGGCCTTTGGGATGGAAGGGATTGCCGGCAGACCGCATGTGGACGATATTATACGCAGGCACAGCCTCGATTTTCATGCCCTGAACGGTCTGCACATCGCCATTAGCCATTACAAGCCCGGCAACTCTTTCGGCACAGGTTTTAGTCAATACGAGCTGCGTTCCTTCTTTACGAATAGTCTTAATAGCCGCCGGGTCGAGGTGGTCACCATGCTCGTGCGTAAGCAGAATAATATCGGCCTTGGGCATGTCGGTATAATCGGCCTCTCTGCTTACAGGATCCACGTGAATTATCTTGCCGTCGAAGGCAAACATGAGCGTTCCGTGTCCGATGAAGGTGATTCTCAAATCGCCGGCATTTGTCTTGATAATGTCCTGCTCGAATTTCGGCTCTGTGCCGGCCTGCAAAATTAGATCGTTAAGGTCGCTAAGCGCGAAACCTTCTTTGATAACGATGTGCCTGCGATCCGTCAGGATTAACCAGGGCATTGATTTCACGCCCCAATCAAATGTGCTCTTTCCCTCCTCTGCGGCAGATTTGCCGATGGCGAAAGGAATCTTGTTCTCCTTCACCCATTCGTTAACAACCTTATCATCAACATCGGCCACCTGCACACAAGCAACTGCGACATCTTCGTCAGTCAAATCATCAGCTTTTTGTGCAAGCTCTTTTATATAGTTTCTTGACGGCCTCTGCTGCACGTCCCATAAGCAGACCAGAATCATCTTTTCGGAGGCACCGGCGGGAAATTCAATTCCCATTTTCTCCAGTTCAGGTAAGGGCTTGCCTATCAGTAAAGGTGTTTTTATACCTGCCCCTATGGTACCAATGGTTAATTCCTCGTATTCAATTTTCTTCTTCCGTTCGGCTCCTTTGATGCGCATCTTAACCGAGTAAAGCGAGGTTCGTGCCGTGATAAAAAGCGTCTGATTGTCGCTTCCGCCGAAGGTAACATTGGCAGGACCTTCGGGAACTTTAATCTCTTCGATTTTCTCGCCGTTCTTGTTATAGACCGCCACAACACGTGCCGTTAGATAGATGTTGCCCTCGTTGTCGATGGTCATGCCGTCGGAGCCTTCCGGAGCAATGAGCTTCTTGCCGGACAGCGTACCGTCCTGTTCGATTTTATAAACGAAGGTTTTGCGACCCCCATTGTCGGTGACATAAAGCGTTTTGCCGTCGGGCGTGCCGATAACACCGTTCGGCCGGACCATATCGTCGATGACGCGGACGAGCTTTTTGCTGTCGGGCAAAAGATAATAGACGTGCTCGCCATCCTGTTCCATACCGTTCCTGTTGCCATAGCGTGGATCGGTTAAGTAGATGCCGCCTTTCGGATCGATCCATAAATCGTTGAGACTGTTGAATTTTTTATCCTTGTACTCGTCCGCCAGGACCGTGACTTCGCCTTTCGGGTCGATAGAAACCAGCCTCCGGCCGCCTCCTTCGCAGGCCAGAAGATGTCCTTCTTTGTCGAAATACAGGCCGTTGGCGCCACCGGAATTCTCACGGAAAGTCGAGAGCTTGCCGTCCAGCGACCATTTATGAATCCGATTGTTGGGAATATCAGAAAAATAGACATTACCCTGAGCATCGGCCGCCGGCCCTTCGGTAAACAAAAAGCCCCCGGCAAGCTTTTCCACCTTAGCCCCATCGGCCACAACACTCGCTTCGGCAACGCTCCAACTCATCGCCGCAGCAAGAATAAACAACACCATAAAACCATGCCATTTCGTATTCATCTCAATCCCCTTTCACTTATTAAGTGCAGCATTCAAACTCACAGTTTCATCAGCATTAGAATTATACCCTGATAGTCATCATTTCTCACTATTGTTTTCTGGGCATACTTTCAGCTTTGCCAGGTAAATGCTGGTTTTTCCTTCGTGGCTGGAGTAGTAGCTGACGTAGAGCATGTTGTTGTGCCAAACCATGCCGGGATAGCTGGTATCGCCGCCGCTGGGCAGTTTCGCAAGTTTGGTCATGGCGCCGTTTTCCACGTCGATATAAGTTATGGCTGTATGCGCTCCGCCGTCATGCATGCGGCCCGCTGCCAGCCAATGCCCGCTGGGTATGCGGATGAAGTTGGGGCCGCCGAATCCGTTGAATTCCGGCCCGAGGTCCTTCCATTGCCACTGTTTATAATCGGGTCCGCTTATTCCCAGCAGGGCACTGCTGGGATCGTTGCCTCGGCGGTCGCGGCGGACAAGGGCGTAGCAAATCCCTTCGGAATCGAAACGCAGCGTCACTTCTGTCGGATAACCTTGCTCAAACAGCTTGGGCACGTGCGGCTCGTAGTGTATCCCATCGTCGCTGATGAGCAGGTCGAGATAACGGCCGGAACCTTTGCCTGCGGTATAGGAGACGCCGTAGGCTTTGCCCTTGTGCCACGTTACGCACCAGAGCCAGCGTCCCGGCTCGACTGCAATCTGCGGCTCGGTCCATCGCCTGCCGTCCTTTGAAAAGCTCACGAATGTTCCGGTCGGGGCCGATTGATTGTCCTTTTCGCGCGGAGCGGCTCCTCCCAGCAGCATCAGCCGGCCGTCGGGAGCAACGGACAAATGAGCATCGCGCAGGTCGAAACCTTTCAGCGAGATTACTGCCGCCGAGGTCCAGGTGCCCGCATCTTTCGATTCGAGTATGCGAATCCTGCCGTCGGTGGAAACATGCCCTCTACCCTCGCGAAACGCGCAGTAAAACGCATCGTGCCATCGCAGAAGGTCAGTGAATGCGTTATGCGGGGCCTTATCCCAAATCCTGCCGGCCTCAACGATCTCCACCGTCACGGGTGCAGCCCCGAATCCGCACGAAGCCAAGATCAAACAAAGTAACGTTATGAAACATCGCCTGCCGGTCATATCCATGTGTCTCGTCCTAAATCTTGTCGTCCAGTTCATCAACTCCAAATCCTTCGGCGATCACAATGTGCTCAGCGTTCGTAAGAATCAGCCATGGCAGCGACCGGATGCCCCAGATGGATCACGAAGGTTGCTAATCGACGTTCCTTACTCGCTATCTACTGCACGCCTTTGATCCGCATCCGCAGGCCATAGAGCGAGGTTTGAGCCGTAATAAAGAGCGTATGCCTATCGGCGCCGCCGAAGGTAACGTTTGCCGTCCAGCCGGCGTCGATTGGGATCTGCTCGATCTTCTTGCCGGCCGGATTAAAGACCGTAACGCCCCGGCCCGTCAGGTAAATGTTGCCCTCGCTGTCGATAGTCATGCCGTCCGAGCCCATTTTGCAGAACAGCTTTTTGCCGGACAGTGTTGCATCTTCCTCGATGTTATAAACATAAGTCTTACGGTCACCGATATCGGCAACGTAGAGTAGTTTGCCGTCGGGAGTGCCGATGATGCCGTTGGGTTGGACGAGGTCCTCGGCGACTCTCATCAATTTCCGCCGGTCGGGACTCAGGTAGTATACGTGCTGGCCGTCCTGCTGCATCGCCGGGTCGCGGGTCCAGTAAGGCCTTTTGTAGAGCGGGTCGGTAAAATATATACCGCCCTTGAGGTCCTCCCAAAGGTCGTTCGGACCGTTGAGCAGTTTGCCCTTGTAGTCTTTGACGAGCACAGTCGCTTTGCCTTCAGAGTCGATTGACCATAGCTGGTTATCCATGTCCGCACAGGCCAGGAGGTTGCCGCGTTTGTCGAAGTACAGGCCGTTGGATCGGCCGGAAGGCTTAAGGAAATCCGATAGCTTGCCATCCACGGACCATTTGCAGATTCGGTCGTTGGGTTGGTCGGTAAAGAAAACGTTTCCCTCGGCATCTACCGCCGGGCCCTCGGTAAACTTAAAGCCGTCGGCGAGTTTTTTCACTTTCGCTCCAGATGCGATGATTCCTTGCTTTGGGATGCTGGTAGATGTAACTGCTATCAGTTCGATACCTTTATCCTTTCCAAAATTGCGTGAATATTTCTTCTCTTGCGGATTGTTCCAGTGCTCGTGCACGCCGAGACTGGCCAACCTCTTGACGTTGCCGGCATGATCCGGGTCGTAAAATGTCCCGGATGGCGGATTGTCCGCCTGGGCCGCTTCGTGCAGGAAATCATCGACGCCGGATTTACGCGGACTATCTTCATACTCAGCGTGAAGCAAATCGAAGCCAACCGAATCGATCGCCACCGGGTCCTGCGAAGCCAATAGGCTGGAAGTCCAGTCACCGTTGAACGGATGCGATTTCCATCTTCTGGGCCCATTGTTCATGTCCACGGGATGGATTCCGCAGTACAAACCGTCAACCAGGTACAGCACGGTTTTGCCGCCTAATTGTGAATGGCCAACCAGGTCAACCAAGTTCCTGTATATTCCGGTCTGCTTGGAAAAGGCATCTTTATGCATGTCGAAGTAGCCTTTTTCCGCAGGCCATCTGATAAGCGAGCCGTAATGATTTTTCGCGGTGAGTGTCACGCCCGTGCCGGTGTGGGCCTTGAGGTTTGCGAAATTAATCAGGTACTCCGCCTCGGCAAAGGATGCGGGGACGTAGTCCTGTTTGAATCCTTCCGGATTGCAGCTCCAGTACAGCGGAACAGAAGATTTTTTCATCTTTACCCGGCCAAACTTGCCGCCCCGGTCCATGCATCGAACATCCGGAAATTCCTTGTGGATAATGTCTTCATACTCATTGGCAAAATACGCCAGGCTGTCACAGATAGCGATGTCGGCTTGCTTAACGCCGAGATTCTCGACAAGCTGCCGCAGCAGGGCGACGAGCATCTGCGGCGACGTATTCATGTAGTCTCTCTTGCTTTCCAGATTGTAGTTTTCCGGATTCACACCGCCGTGCGTGAAGATGAAGCCGACAAAATTGACCTTTATAACAATCTTCTCGCCGGGTTTGTACCCGACATCTCCTTTGCCGTGAGTATTGTTGTGGTGCCTGAAAAGTTTGTCCCATGCTTGGGCATCCATGGGCGCACCGGTCAGCCAGCGAATAGCCCGGGAAATCATGAGGTGTACTCGCTCCGGATCCGTATGTTCCGCCTGCCACGGGTGACCGTCGCCGGGACCTTCCCAGTCCGTCGCATCCGGATCGTGCACCCAGACGACACGGCCGGGATTAATGCCTTTGGCAACTCCCATCGGCTCATTCACAGGCTGCGGCTCGGCAAGAACCGACTTCTCGGTTGTGGCGGTCATCGCGATCCACACTGCCGTGACGCTCAACACTGCGCACGCCAGTCCCACAATATACCGTTGGCGAGCGAAGTTTAGTTTAGCCTTTTTGTAGGCCAGCACCGAAGCTCCAAAACCCAGCAGCGAGGCGATAAATCCCGAGGCCAGCGGAAAAGCAACACGCTGGCACGGATAGAAGGCCCGTGACGGCTTGGGGATAACACGAATCAGAAACCATATCAGCGAAACGAGTCCCGCGAGCGGAAAAATCCATTTTACCCAGCGATATTTCCCATTGGCACTTTGAGACTTGCCATGCTTAGGACACGAATGAACATCTTTTCTTTTCAGGAATTGCATCATTTGAACCTCCAAAATACACAGCTATATTTCACACGTTTAATGGTTTAATCCAGCCAAAGTCATAAAAGTAAACTTTCGACGATGAAACCTGCAAAGATTCTACCGTAATCCCCCAAAAGCGTCAAGAACAAATCCCCCATTACACTCGCGCGGGTCCAAGTCAATATCTCTGCAGGGACTCACAATTCGAATGCACGTAGTTTTAATTGTCGCCCTTTAATCCGGCTTGTCCGGCGGGTTTTTCTGCTTTTGTTTCTTAACGTATCTTTCCAGAGGCCTGGCCGCTTTTCCAAGACCCATCAGGACGAGGATTGCAATAAGAGTTGATACGATTGCCAGTTGATAGAAACGTCCTCCGCAGGCCATGCCGATACTTGAAACGAGCCAGATTGTCGCCGCGGTTGTCAGGCCGTGTACGCCGCCTCTATCCTGGATGATGGCACCGGCCCCCAGGAAGCCGACGCCGGTCACGATTTGAGCTGCTATTCTCGTCACCGAACCTTCGGTCCCGGTCGCCATATCTCTTGAGATAATCGTAAAGACCGCGGCACCAAGACAAATGAGCAGGTTGGTCCGCAGTCCTGCCGCCTTGCCGCTCACTTCCCTCTCCAGCCCGACCGCTGCTCCAAGAACAGTCGCCAGGATGATACTCAGTAAATCGTCCGGCCAAATCATCGCTCTACCTTTCAATCAATGTTTCATCGACTTTCATGCCGAAATGCCTGCCGGCCTTCTCAATATGACCGAGGACTTTGTCGCCCGGCTTGAGTGTCGTTACCGAAATCGCTTTGCCGTCCGGGCTGACCAACCGAATCGTCTCGGCATTCTGCAAGACCAGGCCAATCGGCTGACCTTCGGCCTCGGCCTCGATGAGCATCATCGGCCTTTTCTCGATTTTGTTCCGCCCAAGATAAGCCGTTTGACTCTTGCCCTGGAAATCCACCACCATGACCTCATCGCCGGCCTTCAGGTCGGCCAGGTACTTGGTTTTTCCGCCCGGCGACAGAGTATAAGCGTGCACGGCTCCGGCATTGACCCGGAACGGCCGGGATGCTACGTAAGGATTGTCGATACTTTCGGAATGCACGAGAAAGAAACCGGATGCAGTGTTGCCGACAAGCATCCCTTCGCCCAGGACCATCTGCGTGCAGGTGTCGAGGCAGGCACGGTCGCCCATGCCAAGCTGCCTGGCAATGGTGATTGTCGCCGTGACGAGGGCAACTTTTTCGCTGACGCCCTGAATGATTTCGGCGGTCTTTTTGATCTCGTTTACATCGCCGGTTTTTAGCACGACGCCGTCCACACCTTTTTCGAGTATCTCGACCATCAGTTTTGCCTGTTCGCTATTCTCGACCTGCACCATAATATTCTTGCCCCGCCGGGCGAGCAGATTTTCTATCGGAATAATCGTCCAGTTGAGCATTTTTAGTACAACGATTCTTTCAGCCGGCACCGCCGCGGCTTTATCTTCATCTTCCTTGCCCGCTATATCGATGAACTCGACGTCCGCGCCGGGCTTTATATCGCCACCGACTTCGACTGTTTTTATTTTTCCGAACTGCCGGACTTTGCCACTATCGCCATCCGGCAGCACAACCGCCTCGGCACCGCTTTCGAGTGCGGCGATGGCAATATCCTTGCTATACGGCACGACATTTATCCACAACCTTTTCATTGTGCGTATCCTTTACTTTAATTTTACAATTCCCACAAAGACAGGAATCCTTGCCTTATAATATTTTCCCTTTATACCAGGATTAAAATCCAATCCTTGAAACCTGTCAACAGTTTTTAGCCGCCAATGCAGCAAATGCGAAGCATGATATATTATTCGCAAGGGGCCGGAAGCAAGCTTGACGCCGGTCAGTGCTTGTGCGATAGTGGACGGGATTAGGCCATTTTTTTCAATGCACCCACGTAAAGGAGCAGTAATATGGACGATGCGAAATGTTTAAAGTTCCATATCGAGGCCACACGTCAGAACAGGAGAGAGATGCTCAAAACGTGCGCTTGTGCCGGGCTTGGATTGGTTCTGAGCACGGGAAGTTTTTCATGCTGTCCTTGCAGTTCAAGTCGCCAGCAGGCCATGCTGGACAGCGACGATTTCTCAATGATTGCTTATTGCTGCCTGGAATGTGACAAGTGTGACGTCTATATCGCTACGCAGAACAACGACGACGAGCTGAGAGCGAAAGTGGCGAAGGAGTGGAAGATGAAGGCCGAAGAGCTTTATTGTGACGGCTGTAAGTCGGACAGAACACCTTTTAACTGTGAGGCCAAGAAATGTGCCGTCAGCAGGAATCTGCCGACTTGCGCTCACTGCGACGATTTTCCATCCTGCGACAAAGAAATCTGGACGAAGTGGCCGCAGCTTAAACAAAAGGTCCAGGCAATGCGGAGCAAACTTAGCACTTAACCGGCATTTGGTTTTTTTGAAGAAATCGTTGTCCGCCGCCGTGCTCGGTGGTATTGTGATATGCGGATATGCCCGGTTGCGTAGCTGGGTCGTTGACGAGTCGGGAAACACACTTTTTCAGGAGGTTTATCATGAGTCGGATGCTTCACAAAACAATCGGTAATACCTTTGTTCTGGTCTGCCTTATGCTGCTCGCGCAGACGTCGCTCGTCTGGGCGGCCGAGGACATCACGGGCCAGTGGGAAATGAAGATGGATTTCGGCGGCCGGGACAGCTTTGCCACGGTGTCAATCTCCAAAAAGGCGGACGGCAGTCTTGCGGGAAAATGGGGCTCGGACGATCTTTCCGACGTCAAATTCCAGGACGGCAAGCTCACGTTCGTTCGTACGATTCAGTTCGGCGACCAGGAGTTTACAATGGACTACGCCGGCACACTCAAGGACGGCAAGATCACGGGTGTAATGTCGAGCGACCAGGGCGAATTCGACGTCAACGGCGCCAGGTTCAAACCCATGTCCCCCGCGCTCGGCCACTGGGACATAAACTTTAATGTCGGTGATCGTGAAATCAATGCCAGGCTGTCAGTTTCAGAAAAGCCGGACGGCACGCTTGACGGCAAATGGAGCGAGGAAGGTGAACACGTAATCTCCGATATTAAATTTAAAGATGGAAAGCTTAGCTTTACTCGACAAAGCAAGATCGAAGACTTCGAGTTCGAAACTACTTATGAGGGTAATGTCAAAGGCAATGAGCTAACCGGAACGATGAAAAGCCAAATGGGAGATTTGCAGGCTAACGGCAAGCGCGTAGGGGCGCCGCTTATCGGAAAGTGGGACCTGACAACGGAATCCGAATTCGGCACGAATAAAAGTATGATGCGGGTCAATGGAGACATGACCGGCAGGTATGAGTTCTTCGGCGGCGAGATTCCCATGAAGGACCTCAAACTCGAAGGCAACCAGGTGACATTCGCTCTTGAAATGGGCTGGGGTGACCAGACCTTCACTTTGGACTTCAAAGGTAAGCTGGACGGCAAGAACATAAAGGGCCAGATGACCTCGGACAGGGGCACCAGTGATATAACCGGTAAGAAGGTCGAGCAGGCTTCGGCCGCCGTCGGGACATGGGAATTCACGAGAGAATCCGATCGAGGGACGCGGACCAGCACGCTGAAGATCAAGCCGGACATGACCGGGACGTATACCATGCGTGACAATGAGGTGGCCATTAAAGACCTGAAAGTCGACGGAAACAATGTGAGCTTTAAGCTTGAGCTAAGCTTCAACGACAGACAGTTCACAATGGAATTCAAGGGCAAGGTTGAAGGCAAAAACCTCAATGGCGAATTCATCACACAAAGAGGCGCCCGTGAGGCCGTCGGCAAGAAAATTGATTGAAGGTGATAAGATCGATAGTATGAATCACAATAAAAGCAGATTGATCAGAGCCGGACATTCACGAATCGTAGCGGGTCTGGCGATTTGTCTATTGTGCTGTAGTATTGCGTTTGCGGATTTCATGGCGGCTCTTGCCCGGCCGCACGATGGACGCAGCATGCGCGCGACCTCAACGCATAAGATCGGACCGGACGGCAAGCCCGACCCTAACGGCGTGCCCGACCCGAACAGCAATCGCGATAACAGCAGCGTTCAGCCGGGGCAAAAGAAAATCCTGCTTCACGTTGAGGGCCCGGGGTTAATCACCCATATCTGGATGACGTTCCTCGGGCCCGAGCCGCACCCCTGGGCGAAGAACGGCTCGGCCAATCACCAGGAAATGCTGCTTCGCATGTACTGGGACGGCAACGAGCGGCCGGCGGTCGAGGCACCGGTGGGCGATTTCTTCGCCAACAGTTTCGGCAAACGCAGCGAGGTGATAAGTCTGCCGGTTGCGGTCGAGGATGCGGACTCCTACAATTGCTTCTGGCACATGCCGTTTCGCAGGTCCGCACGCATAGAGGTCGTCAACCAGAGCGACAAACCAATCAGCCTGCTCTACTACAATATCGACTGGATTAAGAAAGAGCACATCGGCGACGATACGCCGTATTTCTACGCACAGTACCGCCAGGAGTATCCCGTCGAACACGGAAAGGATTACGTCCTGCTCGATACGAAGGGCAAGGGTCACTACGTCGGCACCGTTTTGAGCGTGCGGACTCGCAGCCCCTCCTGGTTCGGCGAGGGCGACGAGAAAATCTACATCGACGGCGAGCAAAACGCCTCGATCTGGGGCACGGGGACGGAAGATTATTTTCTTTCCGCCTGGGGCCTCAAGACCACAAGCACGCCTTACTTCGGCGTCCCGTATTTCGACCAATGGGGCATCGTCGGCGGCCATACCAGCGCCTACCGATGGCACGTCACCGACCCGATTGTATTCAATAAGGCAATCAAGGTGACATTCGAGCACTTCGGCTGGATGTCGCCGGACGAGAATCCAAAGTACGAATCCCACAGTTGGAACGAGCGCGAAGACGACTATTCCAGCGTGGCCTTCTGGTACCAGACTGGCGAGCCCACTTTCGAGGCCCGCGCGCCGCACGCCCGGCAGCGTACACTGCCCAACCTCGACAGAATCATCGCCGCTCGCGAATACACGGCGGGCAAATATCACGGCATGGGCGAAGCTGTCGCCCAGAATCTGGATTTCTATCCCGACGGACATTTGTTTTATAAGCCGGAAGGGCCGGATGACGCCTGGATCGAGATTCCCTTCGAAGTTGGGAAGAAAGAGCCGCAGCGTTTGCTGCTGGTCATGACACGGTCTTACGATTACGGCAAGTACCAGGCGTACCTGGACGGCGTTAAGCTCGGCGGGGTCATGGACCTTTACAGCAGTGAGACCTCGACTCGCGAATATCACCTGCTGGACTTCTGGCCCGAGCCGGGCAAATACAAGCTGCGTATGGAGTGCCTCGGCAAAAATCCGACCTCCGGCGGCTGCTACCTTGGCATCGAATCGGTCCGCCTGCGCCGGCGTCGCCCGCGGGTAAGCCAATACCGTCACGATGTCGACAAAGACTGGCGAAAGAAACCCGTGCTTTACGAATAGCCCGCGATGGCAAGTACGGGACATTTAATTTTCATAAGGAACTTTTCAGGATTAAACGCTGGCCTTTTACTGAAATAATTGTGACGCGAATTCGTTAAGGTATTCTCGCCAATTGATCCACGTGTGGGCTCCGTCAGTTTCCTTGAAGACGACATCGAAACCATGCTTTTTGAGTAGTTCAACCGTGCTCCGGGAGGTTTCGATAAGAAAGTCTTCCTTGCCCGTGGCAAACCATACGAGTTTGAGTCCTTTTTTCAGTTTGGCGTTGTCCAGCGATTCCTTGTTTTGTTCCTCCCACGTGGGCTGCGACTCATCCTGTGGACGGCGACGATTGAGGCTGAAGACGCCCGAACTGAAGACTCCGATGTAGGCGAATTCCTCCAGGTTGGGAAAGGTGATATTAATCGTCTGGCCGCCACCCATGGACAGGCCGGCCATCGCCCGGTGCTGCCGATCCGTGTACACGCGGTAATGCTTTTCCACATACGGCTGTAGATCGTTCAGGAAATCCTGTGCGAACTCATCAACGGATGGCCTGGACCCGCCAAACCTGAAGGAGCCCGTATGACCGGCAGGCATGGCCACCACCATCGGCTTCGCCTTTTTTGCCGCTATCAGGTTATCCATGATGAATCCGGCACGTCCCACGGATGTCCACGAATCGTCGCAATCGGATGCACCGTGCAGCAGGTAAAAAATCGGATATTTGCCTTCGCCCGATTCGTATCCCGGCGGCGTATAAACATGCATTCGGCGGAAACGCTTTAGCGACTTTGAGTAGTAAGTGACCTCGGCGACAGCACCACGGGGCACATCCTTTGTGTCCATGAAATCCGCTCCCGGAACGTAAACCAGGCTCCATGTGTTATTGTTGGATTCGCTGGTGGCCGAATTGCGGGGATCAATCACCGACACGCCGTCCACGTTGAAGTTGTACCGGTACGCCCCGGATTCGATCGGTCCAAGCGTTACTTCCCATACTCCGTTTGGATCCTTCGTCATGGCCGCACCTCGTCCGACGCCCGGAATGTCGCTGCCGCTAAGGAGCACTTCTTCGGCCTTAGTCGCCAGTATGCGAAACGTAACGTGCCGGTCAGCGGCAACCTCGGGTGACACTACCCGGGGACCGCGGGAACGCTGGCGCTGAGCCGGTGCGGTGCAAGTCATGGCTAATACTGTCAACACCATAACAGCTATAACCAGGATGTTTGTTTTGGAACTGCTCATAATTTTTTCCTTTCAGTAGATTAACTTAAGGTTTTGGCATCAGATGTTCTGAGCCGCGGTTTGCCGTGGTGATTCTCCGTATGCGTCATTGCCTCGGAAATCCGTCCGAGCAGCTCAATCAGGGTTTCTGCTTCTTCTAATCGAAAGAGATCCAGCAGTTGTTTTTGGAGCGTCTTGAGTTGCTTCGAAAGCTTTGCGTAGGTACAGCGTCCCGTGCGCGTCAGGGTCACGTTGCGGGCCCGGCCGTCCGCGGGATGCGGCTGCCGTCTCACCAGTCCTCGATTCTCCAGCAGTACGAGCATGGCCCGGATCGTATTGGGATCGGAAGTGGCCCGCCGGACGAGTTCCTGCTGAGTAATTCCATCCTGATCGGCCAGCAATGCAAGGAGTACGAATTGGTCGGCCGTAATCTTATGGGGGGCTAAACAGGAGTTGGTTTGGCGATGCATAGACAAGTATGCCGCTCGCAACCCCATCGCAATGTCATGACCTGTCGCCATCATATCTCTCAGAGATACATTACGTACACGTACTAAATGCTGAATATGAATGTACCGGCAATCCGGGGATAAGTCAACAGGGTTTTAATTACTCAAACTGACCGATTCGCGCTGTCCTGCCTGCGAAGTATGTGTTTAGCCGGCCTCTGGTATTCTCGACCATCCCCAAAGCCTGCGGCTTTGAGGCTGCCACCAATTTTGCATCTAATACCAATTGTGCATAATCAATGCGCTTGTTCGTGTCATTTCGAGCGTAGCGAAGCGGAGTCGAGAAATCTGGATTCAGACTGAACTTGCTTTTCGTTCGCAGCCAGATCTCTCCACTTCAGGCCGCTCCGCGGCCCTCCGGTCGAGATGACAGAGGCGCAGATTTTAATCACAATTGGTATAATCTATTGGGTGGCAGCCTCATCCCGATTGTCGTTCATCGGGATGGGGATGGTTTTTCTCTGGCTAAACACATATCCTGCTTCTGCGGGAATGACAAATACTCATGCAGGAATATGTAAACGGTGGGATTTCATAGCATACGAGATCAACTCAATTGCAATCATATCTCAGGACTATTATTATCGGAAGTAAACAAAAAATGTCCTTTATCGAGTCTGATTCGTTATTTCCTGGTTTTGATATCACTTCTTCATTTATGCCTTTTTGGGGGGATTTTATCGGTTTTTTTCGTTTTATGGGCGGATTTTCTGTGCTGAAACGGCTCTTTTTGTCGATGTACCGATAAAAGGGTATTTTAGGTTGAGATACGTAGAGTTTCTCGTTCTGCATTCTCGGCTGGGATAATTGTTTTGGAAAGGAATCTGTGAATCTGTTTTACGGAGAAAATACGATGACCTTAAGCAGAAACAACATGAGAGAACTTGTGCGCCATCTGGTAATGGCAATCCTTGTCAACCTGATCGTCGCTATACTTTTGATGGACGCATTCTTCGTGGAAACACCGGCAGGGAAATTAGCAGCCGCAGTCCGTATACCGCTGGCTTTTTTAGTGATGTCACTTGCCGTCAACGAGCTGAGGCGCATCTGGAAAAACGCCAGGCATCCGGGCTATTATTTCCTATTGACCTCGGCTGTTTTCTGGATATTGGAAAACCGCCGCAGAAGACCGAAACCGGAGACCGAAACGTCACGATATGAGCGGATTATCGCGACCTGGCCGGATACAAGCATCGGCATTATTTCAGAGTTATTCGATCCCGAGCGGCAGGAAGAATGCCTGAATAAATTGCTCTATCAAATGCACGCGATGAGAGACAGCCGCCTGGCTACAATTGCGGACAGGTTTCGCCATTATCTGGGCGAGATTCTTAAATCGGTGGACGATAACGAAAACTACCAGCCGTTCAGGGAAGTAATGCTGCGATTCTCATCGTATGGGCCGGAGAAATATCAGCAAACTTACAGGCGTTTTTTAGGCCTGTTGTCGGATGTGTACGACCCAACGCTATCGGCGTATTTCGATATGCAATTTAAGGCAGATATGAGAGAACCGCTGAAATATGCTATCGAGCAGGCTGGCAAAAGGCACTTAGTTCACATACGGAACATAGTCAGCAACATAATGGCTGATGGCGGGAATGAAGATATAGTGGCAAACAGTATCGCAGGAATGCTTCTGGAATTGGATTGGGATGACAGGCGTGAAATCTGCCACATTATCTTCAACGAAAGCTTAAAGCGGGCGTTCCACTTACCCAAGCATTTCGGCATTGAGCTTTTGAGCATCCTGAACAGGCTGGAGCATAAAATATTCTGGCTGGACATTAGCTCATTGCGCAACGTTCTGAAAGAGTCCCTGAGTAACGATCAAGAGGGATTAATCAATTTGAATTCGAGGATCTACGGCGAGCTTTGCTCAAAAGTCCTTGCCCCCCTTGACGACCAGACGTTCAACGGAATCTGTAACGCCCGGGTATTCCGGCGGCTGAAAAGCGATGACGGCAGAGTTAGAATCGAATGCATCTTAGCCAATGGAGAAAGATGCAGTTGCCAGGGCGAGAGCTTGAGTTTTCGGGGCGTATACAGCAAGAATTGCCGCAGAAAAGTGGGTGATAAACTCACGATGAATTTAATACCTATCCGAGAAGTCGAACGCCCGTTTGCCGTAAAGGCCTCGATTGCTCCTTTGCACAGCTATGAAAATGCCACTCAGAGTCCGGGTCGCGGTGCGTTTTTTGAAGATGCAAAGCCATCCGTAGTCAGATATCTTTACGAGTACGTCTCAGCGAAACAATAAATAAAGCCCGTGGTTATACGAACACATCGGCTTCGCCGCTGGAATGGACCAGAATCGTTGTCGGCATGTCCGCCAGAAGATCGGAGATGCGGCTGTAAAGCTGAGTGGATGTTTCTTCTTCGGAGGGTTCCATACCTAAAAAAATCACATCCGCTTTGGCTGAATGGCTTCGAAACACGTCACAGAACGGTTCGGAAGATACAATTACGCGGGGTTCGGCGCGGATGCGGGTAGCTTCGACGAGTTTGCGGACGGCCTGACGCGATGAGTCACGACCGGCGACATCCCCGATGACACGAAGAATCCTGATATAGCTGTCACGCCACTCCCAGTTCAGCGACAGCAAATGCGCAAGCGTAGCCATCAGCGATCCGTTCTGCTGGCCCCTCCACCAGATATCAATTCGCCGCCGGGGACGAACTTCCGATGGCAGACCCTTGTCGACCACAATTACCATGCTCTTGCCCATCGCAGCGATGCTCCAGACGTTACGGAACATTACTTCGGCACGCTCGGCGCTGTGAGGCCAGCCAAACAATACCGTGTTGGGCTTAAGCGGACCGATCGAATGGGCCTGCGCGAGCGTACGAATACCCTCATCCATGTCCTCGGCAAAGACAACCTCCGGAAAGACCGCAAGTGAGTTGTTCCGAAGAAATGTGTCCATCGCCGCACGGAGACTCTCGACGCGGGCGGCGTAAATCTCAAGGTCACCCGAGATGACCTGTGCCGCCGTGACAAGGCCTCGCCCGCCTTCCATCCAGACCGCATACTTTATCAGCGCCATGTGCGTTTTTGTATTGCCGGCCATGACAAGGAAGGTAGGGCGCCAGTTCTTTGCGTGCGGCGTCATCCGGCGAAGTTTTTGCAGCGTGCGTACCACTAATGCATATTGAAAACCCAGACGAGCGTCACCGAATGCCGAGCGAAATACCCTGCGGCTCAGATACAAATATATCCCGGCAATGACGAGGATAGCCGCCAGGGCAGCTATCGCATCGATCAGAATCATCACGATCAGGCAGGCAACAAATCCGAGAATCGAAGTAGTCCAGTGATAGAACCTGAAACTCGGCCGAAAAGACGGATTCGCGCCGAAAGATTCGACAAAAGCAGCCAAATTTATCATGCCGTAGGTACACAAAAAGAACATAGTGACAATAGCGGCAATCATATCGAAAGCAGACATCGAGTCACCGCCGCCAAGTATCAGAATGACGCCTAACGTCAGGCCCAGCGTCAAGACAAGCCCGTATCGCGGCTCGTCCTTGTCTTTCGAACCGTGGGCGAATATGCCGAGGATCGGGAATATCCTGTCCCTCGCCAGGGCCTGCAGCACCCGGGGCGCGCCGAGGAACGAGCCGACCGCGCTGGATATCGTCGCTGAGAAGACACCTCCCATGACCAGAAAGCCCGTGCCCCACAAGGCATTTTTAACCAGCATCTCGAACGGCTGGGCCTGCAGATCGCCGCGTTGCTGCGAACCGCCGCATAAAAGAATTTCGAGCAGATAGATGACAAAACCTACGGCGATGGCCGCCATGGTGCCCCGTACGAGCGAACGAGCGGGATCCTTCAAATCGCCCGACATGTTGACGCCGGCCAGAATACCGGTCACCGCCGGGAAGTAAATCGCAAAGACAGTCCAGAATCCAATCGTCGGCTTCGTATAGGATGCGCCCATATTTGCCTGCAACAACTCCGGATCGAAAAGAAGTATAGCGCCGCCCAGAAAGGAGACAATGGCCAAAGCCAGCATAGTCATCACGATGTACTGGACACGGATGGCAAATCCGGAACTGATAATGTTAATAGTAAATAGGATTGCCGCCGTGCCCAGAGCTATCGGGACAAACCACGTGCTGAGGCTCGGAAAGCTGGCCACGAGCGAATTCGTGAAGCCCAGAATATAAAAGGGCACAGACAGGGCCTGGGCCAGGAACAAGGCCAGGCCGATAGCGCCGCCGAACTGCGGACCAAGTGCGCGTGAGATAAGAAAATAGGCCCCGCCCCCGGCGACCGGCGTGTTCGTGGCGATTGCGCTCATTGATATTGCGGTCAGCAGACTGATAACCTCTGTGACACACAAAATGATAATCGTATTAAGAATCCCGGCTTCGCCGACCACGTACCCGGCACGGAGGAACATTATAACGCCGAGAATCGTAAGGATCGAAGGCGTGAAGACTCCTGCAAAAGTGCTGAACTGGTTTCCCTTCTGGTCCATGTATAATCCTTTATCGGCACATAATTATATACATGTCAAGGTAATAAGTAAACTCCGACTTTTTCCTGCTGTTCGCTTATCGATAATCGAGCGAAGGAAGGACGCGGAAATAGCGTTTGCTAAGCCGAAATATTCTTTCGCATGGAATCTCTGGTCAGAGCGAGCGTATCCAGATGTTTCGGAAACGCACCGGGTTGTTGTGAGCCGAGAGGATCAGCGGCAGTTTTCCGGGAATGGGCTTATCGTAGCCCGGCATAATCCGGTGGCCGGTCGGGCCGTAAATTTTCTGGTTGTGGTGGACGAGCAGGCCGTTATGCAGGACGGTGACATAAGCTTCTTTTTCGAGCTTGCCGTCCCTGAATACCGGGGCGTAGAAAATGATGTCGAAAGTCTGCCATTGGCCGGGCTTGCGGCAGGCGTTTACCATCGGCGGGGTTTGACCGTAAACCGAGGCGGCCTGGCCGTCTGGATAGAGCTTCTCCGTGCATGAGTCGTAAATCTGTATCTCGAAAAGTCCCATGAGCATGACGCCGTTATTGCCGCGATCGAACATGTGTCCCTGCGGCGGATCGGGGGCCTGCCATTCCAGATGCAACTGACAATCGCCGAAAGGCTGATTCGTTGTCAGCTCACCCGAGACGGCGATCAACTCGCCATTTTTGATTTTCCAGTCGGAAGACTTCCATTTGGACAGATCGGTCCCATCAAACAGCGCCACGGCATTAGACGGAGCGGTGCCGGCCTTTTTGTCGATGCCGAGCCGGCCCGGCGTGACTTTCGGCGGAGCTGGGCGGTCCGGATCGTGCACGTGGAAGCCGCACCAGGGCAGGACCGGAGTGTCTTTGTAGCCGACGATGCCGGAACCGTCTTTGGCCTTTACGAGTTTAGATTGAGTCTGTCCCAACGTTACTTCTGTAGAACCAACAAGACATACTATTGCGGCAAAACCGAAGATCAACGAGATAGTTGTTTGGTAACGATTCATTTTATTGTTCCTCCAGCATTCAGTTTAGGAATTAACTGTTTTACCTGCTCGTAAATCACAGATTACGGATTGAACACCTACGCCCCGGCTAATCCTTCAGCATCTTGACTGCTTCGTCAACACTTGCTCGCTGGTGGACCATTTTACTCAGGACCTGGACCATTTTGGTTGGGTCTTTATGCTGAAAAGCATTTCTACCTATCGATATACCCTCGGCACCGGCCTGAAGTGCGTCTTCGACCATTTTGAAGATGTCTTCGTCGCTGTCCATTTTCGCACCGCCCGCAATCACCACCGGCACGGTACAGCCATTGACTACCTCGGCGAAACTCTCCACGCTGCCGGTATAGACGACCTTGACAATATCAGCACCCAGCTCGGCGGCAACTCTTGCGGCGTGCTTGACGTTATTGACGTCATATTCATCTGTGATTTTCGGCCCGCGAGTGTACATCATCGCTATCAGCGGCATCTGCCAGACCAGGCATCGCTCGCTGATATAACCCAACTGCCGGAGCATCTGATTGTCGGTCTCAGCGCCGAGATTGATGTGCACCGAGACGGCATCGGCACCAAGCTTGATTGCTTCTTCGACAGTGCAGACCAGCTCCTTTGCGTTAGGATCGGGGCTTAACGATGTTCCGCCGGAAAGATGGATAATCAGCCCGACGTCTCTGCCTGTTCCTCGATGCCCGGCCCCGACAATCCCCTTATGCATCAGGATGGCGTTTGCCCCGCCAGCGACGACCTTACTAACTGCGTCTCGCATATCGGCCAGGCCTTCGATCGGGCCGACCGTTACGCCGTGGTCCATCGGGATAATTACCGTCCTGTGCGAATTGCGGTCGATTATCCGTTCGAGTCTTATCTTTTTACCTATCATAGCCAAATCTCCAATTTCTCGTTATTCTCAATCCGCACCTCGCGAACGAGCAATTTCGAATTTTAATTACAAAATCTACCCAAACCCGCACAAAAGGCAAGAAAAAAACGAATTATTCCATGCAGATGAACAGAGGATTGACTCCAAACGCTTGACATAATCCGGGGAAGTTGATATTGTTCCAACCATGGCATAACACATAAGATTAGAATGTTAGGGAGAGGTGTATAATGCGATGGAACATCATTGATGATTTATTTGGTAGCGTGCAGATATGATGGCTAAGCAATTCTACGACTGGCAGACGTCCGGCGGAACCGATGATGTTATGAGACTGGTCGACTGCCTTGAAAGAGCAGACGTTGCGTGGTGCGCTATTGGGGGCGTAGCGGTGAACCACTGGGCCCAACAAGCCATGGTAACCCAAGATGTGGACTTCGTTGTTGCTGCCGAGGCGGTCGAGCGCACCGTTTCACTGCTTGAGGAAGCGGGATTCCACAGCGAGAGATTCGAATGGTCTATCAACTTTAAGGGACGTTCGGCAGTCAGCATTCAGCTCAGCACAGAGGATTTCTACCGGGATTTCCCTTCCCGTGCCGTCGCGGCTGACGTGCATGGCATCCTCCTGAGAGTTGCTTCGCTGGAAGATACGCTCAAAGGCAAGATGAAGGCCTGGTCCGAACCCGAGCGAAGGCAGAGCAAGCGTCTCAAAGATCTTGCCGATATCGCCCGCCTTGTTGAGGCGCACACGCATCTCTGGGATATGCTCACTGGCGATCTGAAGCAGCAAGTGCAGCCTCCGGAGAAAACATGAGACAATAAATAGGATCAACTCCTATTCCTGTGGTAGGCGCATTTTTTCGTAGAACTCGGCGTATTTGTCCTTGTCGTCCGTCTTTCGATATGATATCGCCGAGCGGGGATGCTCGTTCAATATGCCGGTGATAAAATAGGGCAATATGTAGCCCCACTCGATTTCTTTGCGCATCGGTATCATGTGGTCCTGCAGTACCTTCAAAATCGGAGTCAGGTTGAATTTCGGATTTTTCAGGAAACCCATCAATAATTCGAGGCAGCAATTGCCGGGCCCCCGGCCGATGCCGAACAGCGAGCCGTCGACGTAATTGGCATCGTGAATTATACCCTCGATCGTGTTGGAAAAACCGAGCTGCTGGTTGTTGTGGCAGTGGACTCCAATCGTCTTGCCGGGTAGATGCTTTTTATAGAGTTTTACCATATACTCTATCTGCTCGCAGTACAACGCGCCGAAACTATCGACCACATAAACCACGTCAACAGGGCTCTTCGCTAACTGGTCGAGAGATTCAACGAGGTCCGGCTCTATCTCCCTGGATATGGCCATGATATTGCAGGTCGTTTCGTAGCCGAGATCGTGACATTTATTTATAAGCTCGATGGCACTGTCGATATACTTTACATAGGTAGCCGCACGGAACATATCGACCGGACTTTCATCGGCCGGGGCGAAATGCTGCTCTTTAACACGGTACGAGTCCATCATTACGCTGATTTTCATATCAGACTCGATGCCGTCTATGACTTTTCGTATATTATCGTCATCGCAATATTTCCATGCCCCGTAATCTTCGGGCGGGAAGAGTTCCCTGCTGCTTCTGTAGCCGAATTCCATGTAGTCGACGCCGCCTTTGGAAAGGGTCTGGTAAACCGCACGAACAAAGTCATCCGTGAAGTAGTGATTGTTAATAAGTCCGCCGTCTCTGATTGTGCAATCGAGCACTTTGATTTGTTATCTGTATATATTCCGACCTTTTACGAATGTTTTCTAAAGTTTATCCAATATTTTTTTCACCACCTCGGGAGAAACCTCGACTGCGTATTGTCCATCTTTGCAGTAAACCCGGCCTATCTGGCTAACTAATACGAATCGCGGCCATTTGTTCACCGCTTTCTTGTCGCGTTTGATCAAATCAATCAAGCCCTTATCGGCCAAATTCTCCGGCAATGTTACCGGGACATTGAGTTTTCCGAGAATCCGCCGGATTCTCTCAAGCCTGTCGGGCTCGGCCAGTTGCACTTCAATCTCGATCAGACCTGCTGCTATGATACCTATAGCGACGGCCTCGCCGTGAAGCAGCCCGAAACCGCTGGCCGCCTCAACCGCATGCCCGATAGTGTGGCCGTAGTTTAGAATCCTTCTGAAGTTCTTCTCGCCTGGATCGGTCTCCACGACACCGCCCTTTATTTTGCAGTTCCATTGGGCTACTTTTTCCAGCACGCCAGGCTTTCGCTCAAGGACCGCGTCGAGATTGCTTTCAAGAAAATCGAAATATTCGCCGTCGGCGATAATCGCATGCTTTACGGATTCGACAAGTCCGGCCCGGAATTGCCTTTCATCCAGCGTTGCCAAAGTCGCAACGTCGATATAAACAGCGGCAGGGTGCCAGAATGCGCCGAATGCGTTCTTGCTGAGGCTGGAATCGACACCGGTTTTCCCCCCGACAGACGAATCGGCCTGAGCCACGGTTGTCGTCGGTATATGGACGACCGGTACGCCTCTTTTGAACACGGCCGCTGCGAATCCTGCGATATCGCCGACCGTTCCGCCGCCGAGAGCGACAACAAGTGTATCTCTGCCGAGATATGCCTTTTCCATTGCCTCTATTATGGAGACTGCCGTATCTATGTTCTTCGAAGTTTCGCCGGCAGGGCTTATGATGAAAGTGGGAACATTATTTTGTCCCAGGAGCTTCTGCAAATGGCCCACCGAGACCAGATTCTCATCGGTGACGACAAACTTGTTGTACCCGGCAAAATCGGCTTCTATCCGTGGCCACAATGAGCCAAGAATGTCCGCTGCGATATTTATCCTGTAGCTCGCGGCCGGCGAGGACGGAATTTTAATCTCTTGCTCTAACATGATGTAAAACTAAACAGATTCACATAAAACCTAAATTGTACTGCAAAAACGAGCCTAAAGCCACGACAATGAGTTTCGCCAGTGACGGAAACTTAGTAATATAATCTATTTACGAGAGGGATGCAAAGCTTTTCGGACAATTAAGCTGGTTGTGCTGTAAGCGTTTTTCGGCGACCGAGACCCCGCAAAGGTTCCCGGCATCTGTTCAGCACATCAGGACTTGACCTCGGCTCGACTCAGTCGAGGCCTCACATCCAAGTTGCCGAACATGCTCGGCACACCAAAAAAGGGCTGCAAGCGGATACTCACAGCCCCTTAAATTCAATGGATAGGCCAAAAGATTGTTATCTTTTCTACTCAACAACGATCTCAAAACACTCGCTTAATGCTTCGTTGTTGGTTTCGACAAGCTCTAACACATCTTCTGATGAATCGATCTTGGCCACCAATCGATATTCACTTCCATCAGAATCAACAGGCAAACTCAATCTAACATTAATCTTTTTTGACTTGCCCGGCTTAAGTTTGCTAACCGATATGTTTCCCAGTGTTGTAATGTCGATATCGTCATCATCGTTGACGGCATTACACGGGCGTAAACAAAGCTCAATATCAATAAGTTGCTTGGATAAGGTCGGAATCAGACCAATATTTGTAACATATATCTGCGTTCTGACTCTGTCACCAGACGTAAGCGGACTGCGAAAACGCAATCGCCCAAATTCACCGATTAAGTCGGGAAGGAGAATAATACTCCCTGGGCCGTCGGATATAACTATATCAACTGCTGAAAGAAAATCTAACAGTGTCCCGTCAACCGGATTCTGCCCCATCACATGATCCACAGGAACCGTAGGACTATTCTCATGGTTGACCGTGCCTTTTACTAAGCCACTACCTTTTAGGGCTATTTCGGCCTCGTTCTCTGTCATATCAAGGACATCTGGAACGCATACTATACCTTCAACTACAATCCTATCGTATGCAACATGTAATGAACCAGCATCTCCCATTTGAGCAGAAAGATGAAGCATAGCCGGACCTGTAAAAAAATCTGAGATACTAGCACTCAAAACCCAACCATCCCCAATGTAATAATAAGCTTTCATTGTTGCTCCAGAACGCACAATCTTAAACCGACCCGAAGTTGCTGTGACATATTGTACCGAGGTGATGAGGTTAACTCCATCTTTTCTGATACAAGGTGCTACACAATCAAGATAGTTAATTACTTCTGGTTCTTCAAAGGTGGGCATAATACAACGCGTAATATAGAATTGATTTAAGTCAGAATTTAAAGCATCTTCTACATTGAGGCCAGCCTGATAATACTCATTCCAGGGGGAAGATGTCGGTGGTGTAAATACAAAGTCCCAGTCAAGTATTACTTGAAAATCGCCGTAGAACAAAACCTCTGAAAAAATACAACCATTTGTCAAATATGGAGGACCATCCGCTTTAAGGTAGCCACCTGATTGGTAAAGAGGCGGCGACATGCAGTCGGTTTCCCATAATATTTCATCAACTTCACTACCACTGAAATCATCGTAGAGTTTGAGTTCTGCCACAAGGTCAGACGTAAAGACAAATAAAATCATTACACAAACAGAAACAAACAGAAGTACTTTGGCTCTCATCTTTCTACCCTTTCAAAATGTTGTTAGGATTAGTTGTTGTGTAGAAATTCATATCACCTTTTTCTCCAAATAGTAGCATTTTAACCGGGACTTCCTATAATAATGCAATTTCATCTCATTGTCAACAATATTTTAGCGGAATCAGCAAGTTTTCTCGCAAAAAAAGCCAACGAATTCTAGCAAATACGTCGAAAAGCCACTTTTTCCGACTATTTTGGCACACCGCAACCGTCGCCCTCAATTCCGGAACCCGGTTTTCAGCAATGCCACACATTATCCCGACCTCGCAGGTATTGTCAAAAAACGCAACCGCCCCTTCGACTGAGTTTACCCTGTGCAGAGTCGAACGGGCTCAGGGCTTCGGCTAATTCAGGACGGTATCCGAATACTTTAGAATATTACATTTTAGCCTGTTTTTCACGAAGTTCTCTGTGTTTTTTTTACTCTTGCTTTCAACTCTGCCGACTGTTATATAATGGGATTATGGAGACAAAATTGGCCGTACCCATCGCAGCGAGAAATATCGACCAGGCGGAGACGCAAATCGAATCCGCGCGGGCCGCAGGAGCAGATATACTTGAGCTGCGAACCGATTATCTTGAGAATCTTAACGTCGATCTGGTTAACAAGTTGATCGCTGAAGTCCAAAGCACCGGCGATAAAAAACTCCCCATAATTGTGACCTGCCGGGATAAGCGGCAGGGCGGGGCGATTGATTATCCGCAGAAGCTTAGGGTGGATATTCTTGCGGCCGCAATTAAAGCCGGGGCGGAATTTATCGACTTCGAGTACGAAAATTTCCTCACCATCGAAG
>CAZSOR010000014.1:29028-31990 GCA_964608395.1 uncultured Pirellulales bacterium | reverse complement strand
ATAAATATACGAACGGGCTTATCGACCAAACCAGTCCCTACCTGCTGCAGCACGCTCACAATCCTGTAGATTGGCATCCCTGGGGCAGCGAAGCCTTCGAGCAAGCCAAAAAACAGGACAAGCCCATTTTCCTTTCAATCGGCTACTCTACATGTCACTGGTGTCACGTGATGGAACGTGAGAGCTTTGAAAATGAACAGATCGCCAAAGTCATGAATGAGCATTTCGTTAGCATAAAGGTAGATCGGGAACAACGGCCGGATGTGGATGAAATTTACATGAATGCCGTCGTGATGATGACCGGTTCGGGCGGTTGGCCCCTGTCGGTCTTTTTGACGCCCGAAGGCAAGCCTTTTTATGGCGGAACATATTTCCCGCCTCGTGACGCCTATGGCCGGCCGGGCTTCGAGCGGATTCTTGGATCCATTGCCAACGCATGGAAAAATAGAAGGCAGGAATTGATCGGCTCGGCTACAAAAATGACCGAATTGCTGCAAAGTCAGGCCCGCCCAACCGGGAAAAACAATCTTTCGCCGGAGATACTGGATGATGCTTTCGTAAGCTTCCAGAATTCATTTGATGCCGTTAACGGCGGTTTTGGTACCGCTCCGAAGTTTCCTCAGCCGGCGAATCTGTCGATGCTTTTAAGCTATTGGCACAGAACTTCTGATAATCAGGCCCTGAGCATGGTTGAAAAGACGCTTGATGCGATGGCCGACGGCGGTATCTACGACCATATTGGCGGCGGCTTTCATCGTTATGCGACAGACGCTCAATGGCTGGTCCCGCATTTCGAAAAGATGCTATACGACCAGGCGCTGCTCAGCAAAGTATATATCGAGGCCTATCAGATTACAAAGCAAGAGCGGTATGCCCGAATAGCGAGGGAAATCTTCGATTACGTTCTGCGTGACATGACGGATCCGGCCGGCGGTTTTTACAGCGCCGAAGACGCCGACAGCGAAGGGAGGGAAGGGACCTTCTACCTGTGGGATCCCGAGCAGACAGCTTCGATGTTAGACGAAGAACAGGCCCGGGTTTTTAACGCTTACTATGGCGTGACAAATGAAGGCAATTTTGAAGAAGGCAAGACGATTCTCAATATAACAACCTCAATGAAGCAACTGGAGGATGAGTTTCAAAAGGACAGCGCCACGATTGAGAATATTCTAAAAACGGCCCGGGCCAAGCTCTTTAAGGAACGGGCAAAAAGAATCAGGCCGCATCGAGACGAAAAAATCATTACAGCATGGAACGGCCTTATGATCTCGTCACTTGCTTATGGCGGGGCGGTTCTGGAGGAAGAAAAGTACATAGAAGCAGCCAGGCGTTCCGCGGAATTTATTCTGAGCAATTTGCTCAAGAATGGCCGTCTGATGCGATACTACCGAGATGGCCAAGTGGTCGAGAAGGCCTTTCTTGACGATTATGCTTTTACGGCGATGGGCATGCTGGACTTATATGAGGCGACATTCGATGTGAAATGGCTCATCGAAGCCAAATCGCTCAGCAACCAGATGATTGAGTTGTTCGCCGATACGGAAACAGGGGGATTTTTTCTGGCCGGTAAGAATGGCGACAAACTGATCGCCCGCACCAAGCCAGGCTCCGACGGAGCCATTCCATCCGGCAATTCGATTGCGGCACTGGTTTTACTGAAACTCGGCAGGTTGACCATGAATCAACATTTCACCGAGCAGGGCGGCAAGGTTCTCGAAGCATTCTCTCAACAGTTGGAACAATCGCCTGCTTATTCATCCGCGATGCTCAGAGCATTAGACTTCCGGCTGGGGCCGACGCAGGAGATAATAATTGCCGGTAATGCCGATGCACCGGATGTAAAACAAATGCTCAAGCTAATACACGACAAATTTTTACCGAACGCGGTTGTGTTGCTGCACGAACCTGATAAGGCGGATTCAAACCTTTACAATACTGTACCATTCATAAAGAACCATACTGCTATAGATGGCAAAGCAACCGCGTATGTATGCGAGAATTACGTCTGCAAAAAACCTGTAAATAATATCAATGAATTCGAAAATCTTATTGCCGAAGCGGCTGCAAAATAAATACTAAATCTGAAAAACTTGATTATATTTGATGAGGTATTGTTAGATGGCCTTGCGAAACATTGTAAAAATCGACGAGGAGAAATGTAACGGCTGCGGCTTGTGTGTCAATGCCTGCGCTGAAGGTGCCATAAAGATAATTGACGGCAAAGCCCGGCTTGTCAGCGAGATTTACTGCGACGGACTTGGGGCATGTCTCGGGCACTGCCCCCAGGATGCGATAACTATAGAGCAACGAGAGGCCGACGATTTTGACGAAGAAGCAACCGAAGCATATATGGCTAAAGAGAAAAACGCGCAAATGCAAACTGATTTTGTCTGTCCCGGCATGGCAGCAAAACAACTGAGAAAAAAGGCAGAGCCGGACGATACAGCTCCCGTAGGAGAAGTGCCGTCCCGGCTTGGCCAGTGGCCCGTTCAGTTGAAGCTGGTTTCACCTCATGCCCCGTATTTTGCCGATGCTGATTTACTTCTGGTGGCAGACTGCGTGCCGTTCGCGATGGGCGATTTTCACAATCGTTTTCTAAAGGACCACAGTATCGCCGTAGGTTGTCCGAAACTGGATGATGTGCAGATCTATATTGAGAAGCTGGCAACAATCCTGCAAGCGAACAAGCTCAACAGTTTGGCCGTAATTCATATGGAAGTGCCTTGCTGTTCCGGCCTGACTAACATCGCAAGAGAAGCTATCGCCAAAAGCAACGTTGAAATGACTTTCGAAGATGTTACTATTGGCTTGCAGGGTGATGCAAGCAGAACTGAAACGATAAAGATTTAACTCAGGCTCGGAAACAGCGATTATTTTCGAGCAGGGAATAGATAATGGTTGATTTCATTAAACTGATAATAACGGATTTCTGGGACACCATAGCGGAGATGTCGCCGTACCT
>CAZSOR010000014.1:18288-28928 GCA_964608395.1 uncultured Pirellulales bacterium | reverse complement strand
AGCCTGCTGGGCCCTGTTTTTGCCGTTTTCAGGCCGGTGGCGGCTCTCATAACCGGTCTTGTCGGCGGCACTGTCGTCGACGTATTCGAGCAGGGCGGAAAGGCTCGGAAAAGCCCGCCGGAAAAATGTACGGACGAGTGCTGCAACAGCAAAAAAAATACCGGCAGAGTCGTCAGAGGATTAAAATACGGCTTTGTCACGCTGCCGCGGGACATCGGCAAGGCGATGCTGTTGGGGCTGTTTATAGCGGCTTTTATTTCCGCCCTGGTGCCGGACGGTTACTTCGCGGAAAAACTCGGCACCGGAATCTTCGCGATGGTCGTAATGATATTTCTGGGCATACCGATTTATGTGTGCGCGACGGCCTCGGTGCCAGTGGCGGCGGCATTGATATTGAAAGGCCTGACGCCCGGCGCGGCCCTGGTCTTTCTTATGACGGGCCCGGCAACAAACGCCGCTTCATTTATAACCATCTGGAAAGCTTTAGGCAGGACCACCGCAATAATTTATCTTGCCACAGTAGCGGGCTGTGCTCTTTTGGGCGGTATTCTGCTCGATTTGCTGGCTACCGGCGCGGATATCCAAATCGCCGCTCACCCGCACTGGATGCTGCCGTCGGTCGTTAAATACGCCTCAGCGGTCGTGCTGTTGGCAGTATTGGGCTATGCTTTATTCAGCAAGAGAAAAACCAACCACAAAAAGCACTAAAAACTACCTCGTCCAGTATTCCACAAGCAGGGCTAAATCTTCCATGTCGACAATTCCATCGCCGTATGGGCCCGGAGCAATATCGGCAGAAAGTTGCTCTGAAACCTGCATCCACTGATCCATTAAGGTATTAAAATCTTCGCAATCCACCACACCGTCGCCGTTAAAGTCAGCCAGCACCGGTAATGTCAACTCGATGCCTTCGCCGATGCCAAGATTACGGGAGTATTGTTTTAACAACGAATCATTCCAATGCTCGTGAACCCCCAGGCTGGCCAGCCCAATGCCGTCATTGTTCGGGTCATAAAATGTCCCCGATGGTGGATTGTCGGCCAGCGCCGCTTCGTGCAGGTAGTCGTCGGCACCATCGTAGTGCGGGTAATCATCCCACTCGGCCTGGAGAAAATCGCAGCAAACCGAATCGATAGCAACCGGGTCCTGCGAGACAAACACGCTCGACGGCCAATCGCCGTCGAATGGCGCCATGTTCCACTTGACCGGCCGCGAATCCCAGTTCCGCCCGGCGAAAAGACCATCGACAAGATATAGAACCGTCTTGCCGCCCAGTTCGGGATGGCCCATCAGATCCACGAGAGCACGGTAATATCCCATGCCCCTGCGATTTACCGGCAGGCTGGCGTGCATATCGTAATAGTCATATCGCTGGCCCTTAAGCGTGCGGTCCGGGTTCCTTAGAAGCGAGCCGTAATGGTTTTTGCCGCACACCGTTATTCCGCCGCTGTCATGGCTCTTGAGAATGGCAAAGTTAATCATATAGTCCGCCTCGGCAAACGAACTCGGTATATAATCCTGCCTCTTGCCATTGGCTGCGGGCGCGCTCCAGTAAAACTCCACGTCGGAAAATGTCGATTCAGTTCGCCCGTGCCCGCCGTAAACGGACACATAGCAGACGTCTGGGAACAGCGGATAAACGATATTATAGTAAAAATTCGGAAATATCCGGCCCGGATCGCCAATAGTAATATCCGCCTGTTCCGCTCCGGCCACATTCACCAATTGGCCCAGCAGCGAGATGGTCATCTGCGGCGAATTGTCAATCCTGTTTTTATTGCTGGACCGCTGCTCGAACGTGTTCGTGTTCGCGTTGTAACACATAGTATTGTTTACCTTGATAGCAATCTTTTCGCCGGCGGTATATCCAACGTCACCTTTGCCCCGGCGGATGTTGAAATTCCGGAAAATCGCATCCCACGCCGCCGCATCCGAACCCTCACCGGCAAGGCCGCGAATCGCTCGCGAAACCATCCTGTCCACCACCGCCTGGTCCGTATGATTGTCATCGTACCAGTGTTCGGGTGAAGAATAGCCGTCCCAATCCGTAGCGTTCGGATCATGTATCCACACGACCCGCCCCGGTTGTACACCCTGAGCAACGCCGATGGGATCGTTAGGCGTATGCGCGGCAGCCAGAGCCATCTTTTCTTCGGTCGAGCTCAAAGCCAGCCACACAAACCCAACGCTCGCGGCAATGAATACCGCACACAGCACAAAACGTGCTTGCGCTCGATAGCGTTTGGCTTTACGAAAAGCACTCACCGAACCGGCCAGCCCCAAAAGCCAGATGATAAAACCCGAAGCCAGTGGAAAGGCCACCCGCTGACAGGGATAAGTCGCCCGCGAAGGTTTCGGTATAACACGCACAAGGAACCATATAAACGCGACAAATCCGGCCAACGGAAAAAGCCAGATCAACCAGCGACCTTTTTGCTTACGAGCAGAAAACTTATCCATTTTTGAACGAACAGATGAAACAGTTTTTTTTATTAACGGCAGCATTTTGCCTCCTTTAGAAACGATGTTGAATAAATGTCTGCGACGCCTCCTGTCCTTAAAAAACTACACGCCAAAAAGTGCACATGTTGCTAATACCTGTAATCTCGAGCAAATCGGGGCGACTGGACTTGAACCAGCGACCTCTTGACCCCCAGTCAAGCGCGCTACCAAACTGCGCTACGCCCCGTACAAACAACCGTATTCTAACACAAAACAACTGTTAAACAAACAAATTTTCAAAATTCACCGGTACTTAATCGTTCTTGACGAATAATATTCAGTTACATAAAATCATCATAAATCCTAAATAAAGTGACTCGCAATCCGCTATTATTGAGAAAAATCGGAAAGATTACATGGGGATTATCATGACTAATCAAAAAAATGCAATCATAAGAATGGCGGTTGTAGTTGCCGGTTTAACCTTAGCGGGTTGTGCAGTCCAGGCTCCCCCTGAACTGACGAAAGCTTCGATAAACGGAGACCTCGCGACAGTTCAAGCAATCCTGACAACAAAGCCGGAACTGATTAACGCTCAAAACGAAGACGGCTGGACTTCTCTGCATATGGCGGCTTATAAAGGCCATAAGGATTTAGTGGAGTTTCTACTGGTCGAAGGAGCAAAAGTTACTACACGAGAAAATCGCTTCCGCCAGACACCCCTGCACGATGCGGCTCAATATGGTCACAGGGATATAGCCGGACTTCTTATCGATTACGGAACGAATGTTAACGTCAAAGATAAATTCATGTGGACTCCTCTGCACGCTGCAGCCGCAGGTGGACATAAAGATATGGCCGAGCTTCTGATTGCCAAAGGAGCAAAGATTAACGTTAAAGACGATAACGGCAGAACTCCTCTGCATTTCGCAGCTCGTGACGACCGGATAGAAATAGCTGAGCTGCTGATTGCCAACCGAGCGGATATTAACGTCAAAGACGACAGCAGCAGAACTGCTCTGCACGTTGCAGCCTTAGAAGGCCATAAAGAGTTGGTCAAACTTCTCCGCAAACATGGCGCCAGCATGGGCTCGGAGATTTTCGATGCGGTTCAGCAGGGCGACCTTGGCACATTGACGGTTCTCTTAACTGAAAATCCTAAACTCGTCAACGCCAAAGATTCCTACCTGTCACTATCGCCATTATCCTGGGCGTCCATCGAGGGGCATAAGGAAGTGGCCGAGCTTCTCATTAACAAGGGAGCGAATGTCGGCACAAAAAACGAAACCGGAAGGGGAGCGAGCCCCCTGCACTGGGCGGCTAAGCAGGGCAGCAAGGATGTGGTTGAGATTCTAATCGCCAAAGGAGCTAAGGTTGACGCCGTAGATAAAGGCGGTGTTACTCCTCTACATCGGGCGGTCATGGCCGGGCATAAGGAAGTGGCCGAGCTTATCATCGCAAATGGGGCTAAGATTGAGGGCGATACGCTGCACCGGGCAGCCATTAACGGGCATAAGGAAATTGCAGAGCTTCTCATCGCAAAGGGAGCGAATGTTAACGCGAAAACCACGTCCCGGCTTTTTTCTTCAACAAGAAGAATATTAAGAGCCAAAGGCAGTACCCCGTTACACCTGGCAGTCGTTGAGGGCCACAAGAATGTTGCCGAGCTTCTTATTGCCAACCGAGCGGATGTAAATGCAAGAGATATCACGGGAGTCACTCCTTTACACTGGGCGGCGATAAGAGGATACAAAGAAATGATTGAGCTTCTCATCGCCAATGGGGCGAAAGTCAACTCTAAAGATAAAGATGGTATTACTCCTCTTAGTTGCGCTGTCTGGCAAGGTTATGAGGAAATAGCCGAACTGCTCCGCAAGCAAGGGGCTGTCGAACGATAAGAAACCATTGATTTTCAATAAATATCAATAATTTTTAGTTCTTACTTGTAACGGGCAGGCTGCTTCGGAGCCGCGTAGGCACGAATCTGCTCCTGCTGGCTCTGCCTGATCTTCTTCTGAGCCCCTGCATAAACTATTTTCCCCTCCAAACAACCTCAGGTCTCCGATCATTCCAGCCCGCCTGCCGGCAAATAAGCAGTCTAAACTATTTGACAATTTTCCAATTATTAATTCATTTAACTTGACGGACAACTTGCCGCTTTGTATAATATACATCGAACTAATGGATGGTTCGTGGTTCATAGTTTGTTGTTCTTAGACAATAGCAAATCTCTCCTGAATTAGCCGAAGTTCTAAGCAAAGTTGAAGGGAAAGTCGAAGATTAGTATTTCGTATAGGGGATGGCAAATGACAGAAGGGGATAAGCAAATAGTCAATAATAAATAATCCGTCGTTTCTCCGGAATGGCTATTTGAAAAAACAAAGCCAATTTACCGGAGGGCAAATTTATGCTAAGTCTTTAATAACAATGGTTTATGGAATTTTTACGATTGGAGGCAGCGAAAAAACAAAGCCAAAACAAAGCCAATTTCAAGGCCCAAACTACCCTCAAAAGGGTAGAACAGAACTCCGAGGTTAGATAACGATGGACAATGGACATTCATCCACCATCCCTCGTCAATCATCCTTTCGTCTTCTATCCATGGAGTACCTGCTAATTAAATGAATGATACTAAATATTTTCAAAAAAAGCCTTGACATAGTTAGGTCAGACTAACTATATTAGGCTAACCGAAGAAAATGCAGGAAAAACAGTAATGGCAGCAGAAAATGCTAATTTAAGTTCATCTTTGGAAGATTATCTCGAAGCGATTTTCAACCTTTCTAAAGAGTCTAACATCGCTCGCAGCAAGGACATAGCGAAATCTCTGGGCGTATCCAGGTCCTCGGTTACCGGAGCATTGCGGGTTCTTAAGGAAAAGGGTCTGGCCAATTACAAACCTTACGATTATGTAACGCTGACCGAAACCGGCCGGGCCACTGCGGCTGAAATCGCCAAAAAGCACAAAATTCTGGAATCTTTTTTCATCGACCTTTTGGGCATCGAGCCGAACATCGCCCAGGAAGCCGCATGCAAGACCGAGCACACGCTCGGGCCGGAAATCATCGAAAAGCTATTATGTTTTATCGAATTCGTAAGCCATAGCAGCCAAAACGGCTGCGATCTGGCGGACCAGTTCCAAAAATTCTGCAAAGAGCAGATGTCAAAAAGTACAGGTAAACGAGACAGCGAAAATGGAGCAGAAAAAAGTAATACCTCTGTCGACAATTAAGTCCGGCCAGACGGTGAAATTAGCCGGCGTCGAAGCCGGTCGCGGTTTGAACAGCCGGCTTGCCGCAATGGGCCTTTTGCCCAACGTGGAAATAACCGTCGTAAGCAATGGCCACACCGGGCCTTCTGTAATCAGCGTCAAAGGCTCCAGGATGATGCTGGGCAGGGGGATGGCAGATAAAATTTTGGTAAGTAACAGCGATTATGAAAAAGATAACGGTCGCCCTGGCCGGCAATCCAAATAGCGGAAAAACCACTATATTTAACCTGTTGACGGGTGCCCGCCAGCACGTGGGCAATTATCCCGGCGTGACAGTTGAGAAGAAGGAAGGTCTGTGCAAATACGAAGGGCATGAGATTACATTCGTCGACCTGCCGGGAACATACAGCCTGACCGCTTACACAATTGAAGAGATAGTTACTCGAAACTTCATCATCGATGAGCAGCCGGACGTTGTAGTCGATATCGTCGACGCATCCAATATCGAACGAAACCTTTATCTGGCAATGCAGCTTATCGAAATGAATGTCCCGCTGATCCTAGCCTTCAATATGAGTGACGTTGCCGAGCAGAAAGGGCTGCTGTTCGATATCAAGCAGCTATCCAGGCTTTTTGAAGCGCCGATTGTCCCGATGATCGGCAACAAAGGCAAAGGCAAAAAAGAGCTGCTCGAAGCGATTGTGGAAATAGCAAAAAAGGGCAGGGGCCGGCGCATTCATAACATCCGTTACGGCGAAGAAATCGAGCACGAGCTGGCAAAAATCGAAACAATGATTACCGACAAAGAGCATCACCTGGCGGAAAAGTACGGCTCAAGATGGTCGGCGATCAAACTGCTGGAGCAGGACGACGACATCACGAAAAAAGTCCGGAGCCGGGAACTAATCGACGCCGTCAAAGCCGGCACGGAACACCTAAAGAGCATTTTCGACGATGGGCCGGAAGTCGTCATGGCCGATCGTCGGTACGGTTTCATCTCAGGCGCCTGCCAGGAGACAATCAGAACCACCGTCGAATTGCGCCACAGCTACAGCGACATGATTGATGCGGTCGTCACAAATCGAATGCTGGGGCTGCCGATATTTCTGATCCTGATGTACCTGGTCTTCCTGCTGACATTCAAGATCGGCAAATATCCGATGGGCTGGCTGGAAATGTTCTTCGAGTGGGCCGGCCGGGCCATCACAGGCTTATGGCCCCCCGGCAGTGAAAGCTGGCTAAGCTCTCTTTTAGTGGACGGCATCATCGGCGGAGTAGGGGGGGTGATTATCTTCCTGCCCAATATTCTGCTGCTGTTCCTGGCCATCGCTATGCTCGAAGACAGTGGCTACATGGCCCGGGCGGCGTTTATCATGGACCGCATCATGCACAAAATCGGCCTGCACGGCAAAAGTTTCATCCCGATGCTCATCGGCTTCGGATGCTCCGTGCCGGCTATCATGGCCACGCGAATCCTTGAAAACCGGCGGAGTCGATTGACAACAATCATGGTCATCCCACTGATGAGCTGCGGCGCCAGACTGACTATTTACGCGCTGGTCATCCCGGCTTTCTTCCCGGAGAACTGGCACGGGCCGATGATGTGGCTTATTTATTTCATCGGCATCGTTCTGGCGATTATCTTAATCAAAGTCCTGCGTTTGACCTTTTTTAAGGGCGAGACCATCCCGTTCGTAATGGAGCTGCCTCCTTATCGCATGCCCACGCTCAAATCGGTCAGTCTCCATATGTGGCACAGAGGCTGGATGTATCTGAAAAAGGCCGGAACGATTATTCTGGCCATTTCGATCCTGCTCTGGCTTGCGAGCAGCTATCCGAAACCCCACGCGGAATCTCTGGCGGGCTTATCAGATGAGCAGGCCCAGCAAGTTAGGCTGGAACATTCGGTCATCGGAACATTGGGACAAGCGATAGAACCGGCCATTAAGCCGCTCGGCTTCGACTGGAAGATCGGAACCGCCCTGATAGGCGCAACCGCGGCCAAGGAAGTCTTCGTATCACAATTAGCAATCGTATACGCAGTCGGAAGCGCGGACGAAGGAACCGCGACTCTCCGGCAGCGATTGAGAGCCAATTATACGCCGTTAACCGGCTTTTGCATTATGCTGTTCTGTTTGATCTACGCGCCTTGTGTGGCAACGATAGCGATGACAAAACAGGAGACAAATTCATGGAAATGGGCGATGTTCCAGTTCTTCGGCCTGACTGTGCTGGCCTATATCATAACACTTGCCGTCTATCAAATCGGCAGCCGAATAGCCGGTTAACCGGATACATAAACCCGAAACAAAACAGCGTTCAAAAAAAAACACCTCGCCCATAAGCGGTTCCAGAAAAGTAATACCGCCGCATCAATACCAAGCTGACAAGGGTATTGGAGCCAGGGCTGGTTAGATATATCCAACAAAAACCGAAAGATGTTGAGATTTCTGATTTGCCAATATTGGCGGGACAAATGTAAAATAAGTTCCAACGGATATCGAAACTTCGAACAAGCAACTTAAAACTTAAGTATATAGAGTCATGTATGCGTTAATCCGGAGATTTCAAGCGGAGGTAAAGTATGGAAACCAACCGCGATAAAAAGGAAGCGCCTTGCAGCAGTGACCGGCATCAAGAGGAAAAACTTAAAGAATATCAGGCGAAATTCGAGGTTCTGTTCGAGAACATGTGCAGCGGCGTGGCAATCTACGAAGCCCGCAACGACGGCGAAGATTTCGTGTTCGTGGATTTCAACCCGGCCGCTGAACAAATCGAGCATATCAAGAAAGAAGAAATCATCGGTAAAAGCGTCACGGAGGTCTTTCCCGGTGTCAGGCAGTTCGGCCTGTTCGACGTGTTCCGCCGGGTGTATAAGACCGGCACGCCGGAACACCTCCCCGTTTCAGTTTACAAAGATGAAAGGGTCGCAGGCTGGCGGGAAAACTACGTATATCGACTGCCTTCCGGGCAGATTGTTGCCGTCTACGACGACGTCAGCACGCGAAAACGCACGGAATTAGTCGCTCGCATGACCGACCAGTGCTTTCGTGCAATCGCGGACTATACGTACGACTGGGAGATTTGGGTAGGCCCGCCCGGCCGCGTGTTGTGGACTAACCCGGCGGCACAGCGTGTCACAGGCTACAGCATCAAAGAGATCATGGCTATGTCGGATTACCCGGGCTCGGTAGTTTACGAGCAAGACCGCGACAGAATAGAACGAGCCTTTCGTTCGGCATTAAAAGGCAGTACCGGCAACGATGTTCAATTCAGAATTGTAAGGAAAGACGGGAAGATCATCTGGGTGGAAATGTCCTGGCAGCCGATCTACGACGACGAAAGCAATTCGCTGGGACACCGAGAGAGTATCCGGGACATTACGTCACGCAAAGAGGCTGAAGAAGAGCTTGAAAAGGTAAAGCTTAAAAAGTAAAGTGCTTTCTAATCAGTTCTGTGTAAGCAGTTCAATGCCGTTGCCGGTTTTTAGATTGCGTGAATATTTCCTGTCCTTCGGATTGTTCCAGTGCTCGTGGACGCCGAGGCTTTTCAAGGCCGTGCCGTCTTGTTCCGGATCGTACTTCGTCCCGGACGGCGGCTTATCGGCCAGCGCCGCCTCGTGGAGATAATTGTCGGGATTGCCGGTCACGTCCACAACCTTCGGGTTCAGAACCTGCTCATTTCGCAGAAAGTCCAGGCCCACTGAATCTATGGCCACCATGTCCTGTGAGACGAGGATGCTGGAGAACCAGTCGTTGTCAAAACTCGCAAAGCGTATCACGTTGCCCGTCTGATTTCGTGCCGGGTATAATGCGTCGACCATGTACAGTAGCGTTTTGCCGCCCAGGTGTTCGTGCCCGTTCAGATTCACAAGGCAGTTATATGAGCCCATCGGATTCCTTCGGTTGCCGTATTTGTGCAGCAGGCTGGGCGACCAGCCTCGATCGTTGGGGAAATACGTCGTGCCGAAGTGGTTCTTCCCGCATAACGTCATGCCAAACAGAGTATGTGCTCTCATCAGCGCCAGGTTTATCAAGTAGCTTGCTTCGGTCACGCACTTCGGCAGGTACGCGGTGCCTGCCCTGGTATGAAGCGGGTTGCTCGTATCGTGCTGCGCGGCGATGCGCCCGCTGCCGGCTCTGTCCGGACTGACCACGAATCTTACGCTTTGAAAGTCAGCGTCCGGATTGCCCCTAATCTTATTGTAAATCGGATCGCCGATAGACCGCGTGGCATCAAACAACGTAATCGCCGAGCCGGGCACTCCAGCCTTGTTTATAAGCTGTTCCACAAGCGAATAAACAACATGAGGGCTCGGATTGCCGATGTCCGGCGTCCAGTCGGCCCGGCGATCCTGGTTCATATTGAGCTTGACAGCGATCTTCTCCGGCTTGCGGTAGCCTACTTCGCCAAGGTCCCTGCTCTTGTTGAAGTCCTTAAAGAGCGCATCCCATGCCTGAGAGTCGCTCGACCGGCCGGTCAGTCCCTGAATGGCTTTAGAAAGCATAGCGTCGACCGTCTTCTGGTCGGTATTATTGTCATCCCACCAGCTTCCGTTTGAGCCATCCCAACCGGCGGCCTCGGGATCGCGAATCCATACGACGCGCCCCGGATGAATCCCTTTTGCCGTGCCAATCGGGCTGTTTGCCGGCTCCGAGGGTTCAAACACAGCCGCATTGGCCGGACTATTATCCGTGATGGAGACTGCACACCATACGATGGCGACAGCCGCTGCGGCACAAATCCCGGCCAGCACATATCGTGACTTCTCCATCAGCCGCTTCGCTCTGCGATATGCTAAAGTTGAGCCAATCAGTCCCGCAATCCAGACCACAAAGCCGCCTGCCAGCGGCCCAGCCAGTCGTTGGCATGGGTATGTCGCACGCGAAGGCTTCGGCACGACACGAATCAGAAACCAGATCAGTGATGCCAGTCCCGCAATTGGAAGCAGCCATATCAGCCATGGGTGCTTCCTGATCCAGGCAGC